>NZ_JBTNDE010000032.1:0-19040 GCF_054511155.1 Arthrobacter glycogeni
GGGGCAATCTCGTGCCTTTCTACCCAGTCCCTACACACAAAAGGAAAGAACTGGGGTGGGGGGAACACCCCCCCCCCCGGGCCAGCCGAGAAGCCGGGCAAACCTGCACGGGCCTAGGGAACGAGCAGTACTTTCCCGGTGGTTTGGCGCGCCTCGAGGTCCGTGTGGGCCTGGGCTGCGGCCGCGAGCGGATAGGTCGCCCCGATCCTGACCTTCAAAGTGCCGTCCACCACCGCCGCGAAGACCTCCGAGGAGCGCCAGCGCCGCTCTTCGACGCTGAGCAGATAATCGGGCAGCCGCGGGCGAGTCAGGTGAACGGACCCGGCGGCAGCCAGTCGCTGCGGGTCGAACGCCGGTACCGGCCCGGACGCGGCGCCGAACAGCACCAGCGTGCCCCGCTTCCGCAGCGACGCCAGTGACCCGTCGAAGGTGGCCCGGCCCACGCCGTCGTACACCACATCCACCCCGACGCCGCCGGTCAGCCCACGCGCCGCGGTATCGAAGCCCTCATAGCGCAACACCTCATCGGCGCCGGCCTCCCTGGCCAGCGCCTCCTTATCATTGGTGGACACCGTGGTGATGACCCGCGCACCCTTGGCCTTGAGCAGCTGGATGAGCAGCAGCCCCACCCCGCCCGCCCCAGCATGCGTCAGGACCGTCTGCCCCGCCTGCACCGCGAACGTGGTGTTGATCAAATAGTGCGCGGTCATGCCCTGCAGTGGGAGTGCCGCCGCGGTCTCAAGGCTGACCCCGTCCGGCACCGGCAGGGCTTTATCGGCCTCCACCAGCGTGTACTGGGCGTAGGTGCCGACTCCTTCGGCGAACGCTACCCGGTCGCCGACGGCGAAGCCCGACGCCTCGGGGCCCAGCGCCACCACTTCCCCGGCGGCCTCGGCTCCCGGCGTGAACGGATAGCCGACGGGGTAATAGCCGCTACGCTGGTAGGTCTCGATGTAGTTGACGCCCGCCGCGGCCACCCGCACCACCAGCCCGGAGCCAGCCGGCGTGGGCTGATCGACCTCAGCCATCTTCAATACGCCGGGTCCGCCGGCCTGCTGGACAACAATGGCTGTGGGCATCGAGAGTCTCCTTCATTGGGGTGCTGTTTCGTTGGCGCTGTGATCCCATGCTAGAACGTCATGACACCTGCGTTGCGATCAAGTGCATAGTTATGTGGCTGTCTGTATATTCCTGTTGTAGAGTTGAGTCATGACTATTTCGGTAGCGGTATCCGGTGCGAGTGGCTACGCCGGTGGTGAAGCGTTGCGCCTGCTCGCGTCCCATCCTTCGGTGACGATCGGCGCGATCACCGCCCACAGCAGCGCCGGTTCACGCCTCGGTGAACTGCAGCCCCACCTGCACGCCCTGAGCGACCGCCTGATTGAGGAAACCACTGTGGACAACCTCGCCGGTCATGATGTGGTGATTCTCGCCCTCCCGCATGGAGCCAGCGCCGAGATCGCCGCCCAGTTGCCTCCCACCACCCTGGTGATCGACGCCGGAGCCGACCACCGGCTCGCCGACCCAGCCGCGTGGGAGAAGTTCTACGGATCCCCGCACGCCGGCACCTGGCCCTACGGCCTGCCCGAGTTGCCCGGCCACCGGGAGAAACTCCGCGGCGCCCGTCGGATCGCCGTCCCTGGCTGTTACCCCACCAGCTCACTCCTCGCCCTGGCTCCGGGGTTCGCCGCTGGCCTGCTGCAGCCCGACGACGTCGTGATCGTCGCTGCCTCCGGTACGTCCGGCGCCGGCAAGGCGGTCAAGGCCAACCTGCTGGGCTCCGAGGTGATGGGCGGGATGAGTCCGTATGGAGTCGGCGGCGGCCACCGGCACACCCCCGAAATTGAGCAGGGCCTCTCGCTGGCTGCGGGGAAGCAGGTCCAGGTGTCGTTCACCCCCACGCTCGCGCCGATGTCCCGCGGCATCCTGACCACCGCCACCGCCAAGGTGCTGCCGGGCACCACCACCGAACAGCTCAGGGACGCCTGGACCGCAGCGTACGACGACGAACCCTTCGTCACTGTGCTGCCTGAGGGGCAGTGGCCCGCTACCAAGGCCGTGCTCGGCTCCAACTACGCGAACCTCCAGCTGGCCTACGACGGACACGCCGGCCGGGTGATCGTGACCTGCGTGATCGACAACCTCACCAAGGGCACCGCCGGCGGAGCTATCCAGTCCATGAACATTGCCCTCGGTCTCCCCGAGACCGCTGGGCTCATTCTGCAGGGAGTAGCACCATGAGCATTACCGCGCCAGCGGGATTCCGGGCCGCAGGCACAGCCGCCGGGCTCAAGGCGTCTGGCAACGCCGATGTTGCAGTGGTCGTCAACGACGGCCCGCTGCACCACGCCGCCGCAGTGTTCACCACCAACCGGGTGGTAGCCGCACCCGTGCTGTGGTCCCGCCAGGTGGTCTCCGACGGCAGGGTGGACGCCGTGGTCCTCAATTCAGGGGGAGCGAACGCCTGCACCGGTGCCGTGGGCTTCCAGAACACGCACGCCACCGCCGAACACGCCGCCGACGCCCTGGGCATCTCTGCTGGCGACGTGTTCGTCTGCTCCACCGGGCTGATCGGGGAGCAGCTCCCCATGGACAAGCTGCTCCCGGGCGTGAGCAATGCCGTCGCGCAGCTGTCCACCGCGGGCGGACAGGCGGCAGCCGAGGCGATCATGACCACCGACTCGGTGTCCAAGGAGGCCCGCCACCCGGCCTCGGCCGATGCGCCGAGCGAAGGATATTCCATCGGGGGCATGGCCAAGGGTGCGGGAATGCTCGCCCCCGGGCTGGCGACCATGCTGGTGGTCCTCACCACCGACGCCGTCGTCGACCCGGCACAGCTCGACACCGCCCTGCACGAGGCCACCCGGGTGACCTTCGACCGGACCGATTCGGATGGGTGCATGTCCACCAACGACACGGTGGTGCTCCTCGCCTCGGGTGCCAGCGGGGTCAGCCCCGACCCGCAGGAGTTCGCTGACGCGCTGACCAGGGTCTGCCACACGCTGGCCCAGCAGCTAATCAAGGACGCCGAGGGCGCCAGCCACGACATCGCCATCACTGCGGTCAACGCGGCCAGCGAACACGACGCAGAAACGGTGTGCCGGTCCGTCGCCCGCTCCAACCTTTTCAAGACCGCGATCTTCGGCAATGACCCCAACTGGGGCCGGGTGCTCGCGGCCGTGGGCACCACCGACGCCGCCTTCGAACCGGACCAGCTCAACGTGACGATGAACGGCGTACAGATCTGCCGCAACGGCGGCATCGGCGACTCCCGGGACCTGGTCGACCTTACCGGGCGGGAGGTCACGGTCGAGATCGATCTCAACGCCGGAACCGAGACCGCGACCATCTGGACCAACGACCTCACCCACGACTACGTGCACGAAAACTCGGCGTACTCGTCGTAGCGGGTGCCTGCCGCCTAGTCGTCACTAAGGACATCATGAACTCAGTTATCGCCGCACAGGACAAGGCCGAGACCCTGATCGAAGCGCTGCCGTGGATCCAACGGTTCGCCGGCACCACCATGGTCATCAAATACGGCGGCAACGCCATGGTCAATGAGGACCTGCGCCGGGCCTTCGCCGAGGACATCGTCTTCCTCCACCATGTAGGCATCCGCCCGGTTGTCGTGCACGGCGGCGGACCGCAGATCAGTTCTATGCTGCACCGCCTCGGCATCGAGTCCGAATTCAAGGGCGGCCTGCGGGTCACCACCCCCGAAACCATGGACGTGGTCAGGATGGTACTTACCGGGCAGGTGGGCCGCGAGCTCGTCGGTCTCATCAACTCCCACGGCCCCTACGCCGTCGGACTCTCCGGTGAGGACGGCGGCCTCCTGCAGGCCACCCGCGCCGGCACCGTCGTCGACGGCGTCGAGGTGGATCTCGGCCTGGTCGGCGAGGTGGTCGGCGTCAACCCGGCGGCGATCCTCGATATCCTCGAGGCCGGCCGGATCCCCGTGATTTCCACGGTGGCCCCGGAGATCGACGACGACGGCGAGGGCACCAACCAGGTGCTCAACGTCAACGCCGACACCGCCGCAGCAGCCCTCGCCCAGGCGCTGCACGCGTCCAAACTGGTGATCCTCACTGATGTTGAGGGGTTGTACGCCAACTGGCCGGACACATCCTCGCTGATCAGTTCGCTTACTGTCAGTCAGTTGCGCACCATGCTGCCGCACCTCGAATCCGGCATGATCCCCAAAATGACCGCGTGTTTGGCAGCAGTCGACGGCGGAGTGGAGCGGGCGCACATCGTCGACGGCAGGCTGGCGCATTCCATGCTGCTGGAAACCTTCACCACCGCTGGCATCGGCACCCAGGTAGTACCTGATAAGGACGGATCATGACGGACCTGAACCCCACAGATCTCAATCATGTAGAACAGCTCGCCGGGGTGCTCGACGAGCAGGCCTCTGGAGCCGACTGGCTCGCACGCTACAGCTCGTCGCTGCTCGGCGTCTTCGGCACGCCGCAGCGGGTGCTGGTCCGCGGTAACGGTTGCACCGTCTGGGATGCCGACGGCAACGAGTATCTCGACCTGCTCGGGGGCATCGCCGTCAACGCGCTGGGCCATGCCCACCCGTTCGTCAGCTCGGTGATTTCCAGCCAGCTTGCCACCCTGGGCCACGTCTCGAACTTCTTCACCAGTCCCACCCAGATTGCCCTGGCCGAGAAACTGTTGCAGCTGTCCCAGGCGCCCACCGGGTCGAAGGTATTCTTCACCAACTCAGGGACCGAAGCTGTGGAGGCAGCCTTCAAGCTGGCCCGCCGCAACAGCACCCCCGCCGAAGACGGGAAGCCTGCCCGGAACCGGATTCTCGCCCTGGCTGGTGCCTTCCACGGCCGGACCATGGGGGCCCTCGCGCTGACCGCCAAGCAGGCGTACCGGGAACCATTCGAACCGCTGCCCGGCGGGGTGGAACATCTCCCATTCGGCGACATCGACGCCCTGGTAAATGCCGTCGACGACACCGTTGCCGCCGTCGTCATCGAACCCATCCAGGGGGAGGCTGGCGTCCGCCCGCTCCCGCCCGGATACCTGCTGGCTGCCCGTGACGTCACCACTCGGGCCGGCGCGCTGCTGATCCTTGACGAGGTCCAGACCGGCATCGGCCGCACCGGATCCTGGTTCGCGCACCAGCCCAGCGGCGTCGTGCCAGATGCCATGACCCTCGCCAAAGGGCTCGGCGGCGGGTTCCCCATTGGCGCGCTGGTCACGTTCGGCGACGCCGTGTCCTCCCTTTTCGCCCCCGGCCAGCATGGCACCACCTTCGGCGGCAACCCCGTGGCGACGGCGGCGGCCCTCGCCACCCTGCACACCATCGAGGCGACCGACCTACTCGGCCACGCGCACGACGTCGGAGCGTGGCTCCGCGCCGAGCTCGCCACAGTGGACCAGGTCACGGAGGTCCGCGGTGAGGGGCTGCTGATCGGCTTCGACCTGGACGGCGACTACGCCGCCGAGGCAGTGACTGAAGCGTTGCACCGGGGCTTCATCGTGAACGCTCCCACCCCGCATACACTGCGCCTGGCACCGCCGCTGATCCTCACCCGGGACCAGGCTGCCACCTTCACCGCCGCGCTGCCCGGCATCATAGCCATCGCAAAGGAACGTACCCCATGACCCGCCACTTCCTGATCGACACCGACCTCACACAGGCTGAACAGACCGAAGTCCTCGACCTGGCCGCAGAGCTCAAGCGGGCCCCCTATTCGCGCAGCACCTACGCCGGCGTCGACCCGGACGGAGTGGCCACCACCGGGCGTCAGACCGTCGCGGTCATCTTCGACAAGACCTCTACCCGCACCCGGGTCTCCTTCGCCACCGGCATCGCCGATCTGGGCGGGGTCCCGCTGATCATCGGCGCGGGGGACTCGCAGTTGGGCCACAAGGAATCCATCACCGACACGGCCAAGGTGCTCGAACGCATGGTCTCCACCATTGTGTGGCGCACCTACGCCCAGACGGGGCTGGAAGAAATGGCCGCGGCGTCGAAGGTGCCCGTGATCAACGCGCTCTCCGACGACTACCACCCGTGCCAGCTCCTCGCCGACCTTCTGACCATCCGCGAACACAAGGGCACCCTGGCCGGGCTCACCCTCGCTTATCTGGGCGACGCCGCCAACAATATGGCCAACTCCTACCTGCTTGCCGGCGTAACAGCCGGGATGCACGTGCGGATCGCCGGTCCCGAGGGGCATCTGCCTCAGCAGGCGGTGGTTGACGTGGCTACCGCCCGGGCCGCCGAAACCGGTGGGTCGGTGCTCGTCACCACCGACCCGGCCACGGCACTGACCGGCGCCGACGTCGTCGCGACCGACACCTGGATTTCCATGGGCCAGGAACCTGACAGCGCCAGCGCCAAGGACGCGACCTATGAGTTGTTCAGCAGCTACGGGGTGGATGCGGCGGCGATGGCGCTGGCTGCACCGGACGCCGTCGTGCTCCACTGCCTGCCCGCCTACCGCGGCTACGAGATCGCAGCCGACGTCATCGACGGCCCGCAGTCAGTGGTCTGGGATGAGGCCGAAAACCGGTTGCACGCCCAGAAAGCCCTGATGGTGTGGCTGATGGACCGGCGATGACCCAACTGCAGCCCACCACCAAAACCGCCCGCCAGGCCAGGATCCGGGCCATCCTCACGGGTCAGTCTGTTCGCTCGCAGGCGGAGCTGGCGGCGCTCCTGGCCGACGACGGCGTCCTCGTCACCCAGGCGACCCTCTCCCGCGATCTGGTGGAACTCGGCGCCGTCCGGGTCCGTGCGGGCGAAGGGACGCTCGTCTACGCGGTACCCGCCGAGGGCGGCGGACGGACCCCGCAGAGCGGGGTCACCCAGGAAAGTCTCGACTCCCGGCTGGCGCGACTCTGTTCGGAGTTGCTCGTCACCGCCGAGGCGTCGGGCAACCTGGTGGTGCTTCGCACCCCGCCCGGGGCCGCCAATTTTCTTGCCCTCGCCATTGACCACTCGGTGATGCCCTCGGTCCTGGGCAGCCTCGCCGGCGACGACACGATTATGCTGGTGACCCGTGACCCGGCGGGTGGGCCGGACGTCGCCGCGCGTTTCCGCCAGTTCGCTCAAGACCCCATGAACAAGCCCCTGTCCTGAACAGCACACCCCCAACGCCCCTCAACACCCCCACAATCTAGGAGCACAACCCATGACTGAACGCATCGTCCTCGCCTATTCGGGCGGACTCGACACCTCAGTGGCCATCGGCTGGATCGCGGAAGCGACGGGCGCCGAGGTCATCGCCGTCGCCGTCGACGTCGGACAGGGTGGCGAATCCCTGGAGGAGATCCGCCAGCGCGCCCTCGACTGCGGCGCCGTCGAAGCCTACGTTGCTGACGCCCGCGACGAATTCGCCACCGAGTACTGCATGCCGGCGCTGAAGGCCAACGCCCTCTACATGGACGCCTACCCCCTGGTCTCCGCCGTCTCCCGTCCGGTGATCGTGAAGCACCTGGTCGCCGCGGCCCGCGAGTTCGGCGCCACCACCGTTGCCCACGGCTGCACCGGCAAGGGCAACGACCAGGTGCGGTTCGAGGTGGGCATCCAGACCCTCGGCCCCGACCTGCGCTGCATCGCTCCCGTGCGTGACCTCGCCCTGACCCGGGACAAGGCCATCGCCTTCGCCGAAGAACACAACCTGCCGATCCAGACCACCAAGAAGAACCCGTTCTCGATCGACCAGAACGTGTGGGGCCGCGCAGTGGAAACCGGTTTTCTCGAGGACATCTGGAACGGTCCCACCAAGGATGTCTACGAGTACACCGATTCCCCGGAGTTCTCCCCGGCAGCGGACGAAGTGACCATCACCTTCCGTGAGGGAATCCCCGTCGCCATCGACGGCGTCGCCGTCACCCCGCTGCAGGCCATCGAGCAGCTCAACCGGCGCGCCGGAGCCCAGGGCGTGGGACGCATCGACATCGTCGAGGACCGCCTGGTCGGCATCAAGAGCCGTGAAATCTATGAGGCACCGGGCGCCATGGCCCTGATCGCCGCCCACCGCGAACTGGAAAACGTCACCGTCGAACGTGAGCAGGCCCGGTTCAAGAAGACCGTCGGCCAGCGCTGGACCGAACTGGTGTACGACGGCCAGTGGTTCTCCCCACTGAAGCGTTCACTCGACACCTTCATCGAGGACACCCAGAAGTATGTGTCGGGCGACATCAGGATGGACCTGCACGGCGGGCGCGCCACCGTGACCGGCCGCCGCTCCGAGACGGCCCTGTACGACTTCAACCTGGCCACCTACGACACCGGCGACACCTTCGACCAGTCGATGGCCCGCGGCTTCATCGAAATTTTCGGCCTGTCGTCCAAGGTGGCCTCGGGTCGCGACGAGCGGGCGGGTCAGTAACTGTGTCAGGAGCCACCACCAACGAGGGAGCCCTGTGGGGCGGCCGGTTCGACGGCGGACCCGCCGACGCGCTGGCCGCCCTGAGCAAGTCGACCCACTTCGACTGGCGCCTCGCGGTCTACGACATCGCCGGATCCCGGGCCCATGCCCGGGTGCTGCACCGCGCCGGTCTGCTCGACGACGGCGAGCTGACCGGCATGCTCACGGCCCTCGACACCCTCGACGACGACGTCCGGTCCGGCGCCTACACCCCTGCCGCATCGGATGAGGACGTGCATGGGTCCCTGGAACGCGGCCTGATTGAACGCGCCGGCGTGCAGTTGGGCGGGAAGCTGCGTGCCGGCCGGTCCCGGAACGACCAGGTGGCTACCCTCGGCCGGATGTATCTGCGGGACCACGCCCGGATCATCGCCAGCGGGGTGCTGGCGACCATCGAGGCGCTGGTCCGGCAGGCCGAGGATCACCTGCGGGTTCCCATGCCGGGCCGCACCCACCTGCAGCATGCCCAGCCGGTGCTGCTCAGCCACCACCTCCTCGCCCACGCCTGGGCGCTGCTGCGCGATGTGCAGCGGTTGCAGGACTGGGACAAGCGCGCCGCGGTGTCACCTTATGGGTCCGGCGCGCTGGCAGGTTCCTCGCTGGGGCTCGACCCGCAGGCGGTCGCCGCGGAGCTGGGCTTCACCTCCGCCACCCACAACTCGATCGACGGGACCGCGGCACGGGATGTCTACGCCGAGTTCGCGTGGATTGCCTCCATGATCGGGGTTGACCTGTCCCGGATCAGTGAAGAGGTGATCCTGTGGGCCACCAAGGAGTTCTCCTTCGTCACCCTCCACGACTCCTACTCCACCGGGTCATCGATCATGCCGCAGAAGAAGAACCCCGACGTCGCCGAACTGGCCCGCGGCAAAGCGGGCCGCCTGATCGGTAACCTCACCGGGCTGCTGGCCACCCTCAAAGGGTTGCCGCTGGCCTATAACCGTGACCTGCAGGAAGACAAGGAACCGGTCTTCGACGCGACCGACACCCTGGAAGTGCTCCTGCCGGCCGTCTCGGGCATGATCGCCACGCTGACATTCAACACTGAGCGGATGGCGTCCCTGGCACCCCAGGGGTTCGCCCTCGCCACGGATATTGCCGAATGGCTGGTTCGCCAGGGGATTCCGTTCCGGGAAGCCCACGAACTCTCCGGCGCGGCAGTCCGGCTGGCCGAGGGGCGCGGCGTTGAACTGTGGGACCTCAGCGACGCCGACTATGCGTCCATTTCCGATTCCCTCACCCCCGGTGTCCGGGAGGTGCTCACTGTCGAGGGCTCGCTGAACAGCCGCGACTCGCAGGGTGGCACGGCCCCGGCCGCCGTGGAACGCCAATTGCAGGCGTTGCGGGATGAGCTGACCACGGCGGCCAGCTTCCTCTCGGAAGCGCGGGGTACCCTCAAGAAAAGGACCTGAAGCACACGCCCTTCGCGGGGCCCAACGAAGAGGACCCTCAATGATCGAACATCTCATCCGCGAAGTATCAGCCGGTCTCGCCGTCGCGGGCGAAGACTTCAAGGCAACGGTCAAGGGCCTTGACGACGCCTCGTTCGGCGGGCCGACGGCGTTGCCGGGTTGGTCGCGGGCTCATGTGGTGGCCCACGCGGAGGGCATTTCCCGCGCCATGCAACGGCAGGTTGAACACGCCGTCCAGGGGGAGACGATCGAGCTGTACGACGGCGGCTTCGACGGCCGAGTCCAGGCCATCGAGGCCAGGGCGCAACGCGATCCCTTAACGCAGAAGGAGGCGCTAGTGGCGGCGGTTGACGACGCCATCGGCGCTTTCGAGCATGCCCGTGACCATTGGGAAGCGAAAATCTCCTACCGGGACGGGACGGTGTATGACGGCGCCCTGGCCCTGTGGCGGGAACTGGTCATCCACGCCTCCGACCTCGATGCCGGCACCACCTCGCGGGACTGGAGTGACCGCTTCTGCCACTATCTGATCGATTTCCTCGCCGCCCGGGTTCCCTCGGGTACCGTGTTGAAGCTGCAGCCCCTCGGCGAGGAACCCATCACCATCCAGGGCACCCCTAACGACGGCGCCGCACCCGCCAACGATGACGCTGCCCACGACGCTGCTGCCCACACCGTCGTCGTCACCGGCGCCCTGCAGGACATCGCTGCCTGGTTGGCCGGCCGCGAACCCGTTGGGGGACTGGAAGCGACCGATGCGGCAGCAGCCGCAGACACCGTCGACCTGCCTGAGCTGCTGTCCTGGCCTGCGGCGTTGACACCCCGGTAAGGACCCTTCCGGAAGGCTGGCCTCTGGGGTAGGTTGGGAGCAGCCTGTCGTAGGAGGCGCCATGGAATCCCAACTCACCGGCGAGTTGCAGCTCGAATCGATCTCAGATCGCGCCGAGCCGTTAGGCCGAATTGAACGGCTGAGCGACGGCTATGTGATCGCGTTTGACCGGCAGCTTGATTACCCCCGCTCCTACATCTGGAACCTCCTCACCGATCCCGCCCGGGTGTCCCAATGGCTCGGTAAACTTACTCCGGGGTGGGTGCTGGGCAAGGAATATTCGCTGGACATGAGCGGGGACCTGTCCACCGGAACCGTCCTGCAACTGAATCCACCCACGAGTCTGCAGGTCACCTGGGACGATAGCATGGGGCTCGAATCGCTGCTGGAATGGCGGGTCCTCGACTGCGCCGGTGGCACCCTCCTCCAGTTCCAGGCCCGGTCGGAGACCACAGAGTTCCTCACCGAGGGGGCAGCAGGCTGGCAGCTCATCCTCGACGCACTGGACGACGTCGCCGCCGGGCGGACCGTCCGACCCGGTGCCGACTGGGCGGCACTGCGGAAGGAATACGCCGCCAGATATCAGGTTTCGCACACGATGGGCGAGCTCGAAATCGCCGATGGCATCACCATGATCCACTTTGACCGGCGCTTCGAGGCACGGCTGCCCAGGGTCAAGGACGCGCTGACCGCCGATCCCACCCAACAGCCGCGCGTCGAGCAGGCGGAAGTGGACTTTACCGCCACCGGTTCCGTCACGCTCCTCACCGTCCGGCATGTGGTGGAGGACCCCACCGAAACCGCGGCCCTCATGGCCCGGTGGCATGCGCATCTCGATGCCGTGGGGGTGGATCTCGACGGCGACACCCCTCACATCAGCGTCCGCAAACTGCGGGTCCTCGAAGACTTCTACCGGGCCAATACCGCCGCCGAGTGAGTCGCTTCGCGGGCCAGGAGACTGGTCTTCACCTCAAGACCCCAGCGGAAACCACCTAGCGATCCGTCGGTGCGGATCACCCGATGACACGGCACGAACAGCGCTGCAGCATTCCTGGCGCAAGCCCCCGCCGCGGCACGCACCGCGGCAGCGTTTCCCGCCAGCGACGCGTATTGCGCGTAGGTCACCGGCTGACCGGGTCGCACAGTCCGCAGCATGTCCCAGGCGTGACTGCGGAACGGACCCGAGACCTGCCGCACGGTCACCGAGTCGATGGCGCCGACGTCGCCGTCGTAATAGGCAGTGACGGCGGCGGTAATGGGGCCAAGTTCCGCAGGGTCCACCTGACGCGGCGCTTCAGCGGGGCGGAGCGCCGGATGGACTTGCCCGGTGAGATCCCCAAGGTCGACGGTCCAGCCCGACGCAAGAACCGCGCCGTCCTGTTCCAGTATGGTGAATGGCCCATCGGGGGTGTGGACAGTGGTCTGCTTGCAGGCGGGGGGATGGGTGAGGGTCAAGGGGATACCGCTTTCACTGGTGGGTTGGTGGGGGTACCGGCAAGGCGCCAGAGGTGCATCGTCGCGTAGGAACGCCAGGGGCTGAAGCGCTCCATGATGGCCGAGACCCGGCGAGGATCGGTTATTAAGGAGGGGCCGGCCAGTGCCGCCCAGCCGTTCCGGACCGCGGCGTCGTTATCCAGGTGGATGTCGGTGGCGCCCAGAACGCGCATCGCCACATAGCTGACGGTCCACGGTCCAATGCCCGGGAACGGCAGGAGTTTGCGCTCAAGATCGGCAAGATCGTCCTGCACCCCGAACTGGAGGCTGCCGTCGGCAAGCGCCGCGCTCACCCGCAACACACTGTCGACCCGCCGGGCTGGACCCCTGAGGAGACCGGCGCCGCCGTCGGCGACCTGCGCGGCAGTCGGGAACAGCCGGTGGACGTGGTGCCCGGAGGGCGTTCCGGCGGGGGCCAGTGTTGAGGGGCTGCCCAGCACCGCCAGCCGGTGCAGGGCGGTGCGGGCCGCTTTCACGGTGATCTGCTGGCCAATCAGGGCGCGCAGCAGGATCTCGTGCGGGTCAATTGCCCCGGGGAGCCGGATGCCCGGGATGAGCTGAACTCTGCTGGCGAGCAGCGGGTCGGCGCCCAGCACAGCGTCCACCGCCAGCGGGTCGGCGTCGAGGTCAAACAGCCGACGGATCCGGGATAGCAACACCGGAAGATCGGGCAGCTTTTCGACCATCACCTTGACTGCGAGGGCCGGGACGCCGCTGGACGCCGTCGCCAGTCGCGCGCTGAACCACGCCTGTCCGTCGGGCAGTTGAAGCAGCCGTTCGTACGTTTCGGTCGTGGCATACTCCACCCCCTCAACGGCACGCAAGCGCAGGAAATCGAAGATACCGGGATCGTAGGGCGCCCGCAGCGGCAGCAGCAGCGACAGGGTGGTCCCCGGTTCGGTTCCAGCGTCACCGGTGTCACCGGCGTTATGGCTGCTGGGGATGGTCGCGCGTGCCCGAAGATCGGACGGGGTGAGGGCAAACACTTCCTGCACTGTGTCGTTGAACTGTCTGACACTGCTGAACCCGGCAGCGAAGGCGATATCGGCGAACCTCATTCCAGTGGCGGTCAGCAGGGACCGGGCGGTCTGCGCGCGGGTTGCGCGAGCGAGAGCCAACGGGCCGGCGCCGAGTTCCTGGAGGAGGATCCTGTTCAGTTGGCGGCTTGAATACCCGAGCCGTGCGGCCAGACCCGTCACACCCGTGCGGTCCACTTCGCCGTCGGAGATCAACCGCATCGCGCGCGCCGCGGCGTCGGAACGCAAATTCCAGTCGGGGGTGCCGGGCACAGCTTCAGGGAGGCAACGCTTGCAGGCCCGGTAGCCAGCCTGGTGAGCCGCGGCCGAGGTCTGGTAGAAGGTGACGTTGGCGGGCTTCGGTGTCCGCGCCGGGCAGGACGGACGACAATAGATTTTCGTCGTCGCCACCGCTGTGACGAACTGCCCGTCGAAACGGGCGTCCCGGGAATCGATTGCCCGGTACTGCTGCCAGAAGTCCATCTCCCCATCGTTGCAGGTTCCAGCACCCCTCCGCTAGCGGGAATCGGACATCAGGGTGAGTGAACCGGCCGGGGGTTTGCTACGGTCTTGTGCTGTGGATGCCACGACCGACCGAAACCGCCTGGCCCTGCCCGCCACCGTGGTTGCACACACCCTGCTGGGCGCCCGACTCACCCACGACGACGGCACCGACCGCGTTTCCGTGCGCATCACGGAGGTGGAGGCGTACCTCGGCCCCGACGATCCGGGCTCCCACGCCTTCCGGGGGCAAACCGCCCGGAACGCGACCATGTTCGGCGACGCGGGCCACCTCTACGTGTACTTCACCTACGGCATGCACTACTGCGCCAACGTGGTCTGCGGCCAGACGGGGGAGGCCACCGGGCTGTTGCTACGGGCCGGCGAAATTGTCGAGGGCCACAACGCTGCCCGGGAACGTCGCGGCTTCCCCCGCGTCGAGCTTGATCTGGCTCGCGGACCCGCCCGGCTGGCTCAGGCCCTTGGCCTGAATAGGAGGTTCGACGGCACCGACCTGTTCGGTGGGCCACTCGCCTTGACGCTGCCGGAGACCGCCGCAGATCCGGCCAGCGTGTCGAGCGGCCCCCGCGTCGGAGTGGCGGGGGCGGGTGGAGGGGAGGCTTACCGGTGGCGGTTCTGGCTCACCGGCGACCCCACAGTGTCCCGCTACCGCGCGGCCAAGCCCCGGACAGCCCGTACAGTTAACGGGTGAATAATTCAGTGCCCGATGTTTCAGGGCCAACCGCCTCACCGTCAGCAATCGTGTCAACCACGGCCCAGGACCACATCGACCGGCTGTGCCTCACGGTTGAGGACTTCCCCCGGCCCGGCATCAGCTTCCGCGATCTGACGCCCGTGTTCGGAGACGGTGCCGCGTTCCGCGCCGTCGTCGACGACCTGATGCAGCCCTTCGCCGGCACATTCGACCTGGTGGCGGGCATCGAGGCCCGAGGATTCCTCCTCGCCGCGGCAGTTGCGTACGCCACCGGGACGGGAGTGATCGCGGTCCGCAAGCCGGGCAAGCTACCCCGCCCGGTCCACTCCGAGTCCTACAGTCTTGAGTATGGGGAAGCCTCGCTGGAAATCCACCGGGACGACGTCGCCCCCGGCACCCGGGTTCTCGTACTCGACGACGTGCTGGCCACGGGCGGGACCCTCGCCGCAGCGACAGCGTTGTTTGACTCCTGCGGTGCTGACGTCGTTGGATGCGCTGTGGTCCTGGAACTGCAGGCCCTGCAGGGACGCCGGAGGGTGCAGCAGCACCGGGTACATGCTGTGGCGTCCTCCTAGGATTCGCTGACCATGCCAAAAGTGTCACCTGCACTGTAGAATTGACGGTCTGCCTTTGGCGAGAGGGAAACGCATAATGCATCACACATCCACGGCCCGCACCGAGCTTGAACACGAGCGCGGCTATGTGGCAGGGCTGTACCAGCGGCTTGACGAGCTCCGCGACGAAAAGCGGGGGCAACTTGCCGAGGTGCGCCGTTCCCTGTCGGCCGGGTCACATCAAAACCGCTCTGAACGCGATGCTTTTGCCACCATGTATGAGGACCGGTTGGCGCAGCTGAACGCAGTGGACGATCGCCTCGTGTTTGGCCGGCTGGACCTCGACGACGGCGACGAGCGATACATCGGCAGGATCGGGCTGTCCACCGAGGACCTTCAGCAGCTCATGGTCGACTGGCGTGCCCCTGAGGCAGGAACCTTCTATCAGGCCACCGCCTTCGAACGGATGGGAGTGCGACGACGTCGGCACCTGATTCTGTCCCGGCGGAACGTCCTCGCCATTGAAGATGATGTGTTGGACGCCGCGCTGTTGACCGAAGACGAATCGCTGCAGGGCGAGGGAGCGCTGCTGGCTGCGCTCAATTCCAAGCGCACCGGGCAGATGTCTGACATCGTCGGCACGATTCAGGCCGAGCAGGACCGGGTGATCCGCGCACCCCTTCAGGGCGTCGTCGTCGTCCAGGGCGGACCGGGAACCGGCAAGACCGCGGTAGCGCTGCACCGCGCCGCCTATCTCCTCTATACGCACCGGGAACGGCTGAAGTCGGCCGGCGTCCTGCTCGTGGGCCCGACGAACGCGTTCATGAAATACATAGAGCGGGTGCTGCCGTCCCTGGGCGAGACCGGTGTGGTGATGGCGAGCATCGGCAGTCTGATGCCCGGCATCACCGCAGTGCAGGAGCCCACCGAGGATGCCGCCGAGATCAAGGGTCGCCTGGACATGGTCGAGGTACTGCGGCGTGCCCTGGCGAACCGCCAGCGGGTCCCCCACGAGGACAAGCGGCTCAACGTCGAAGGCACCCTGTTGACCCTGTCCCCACGGCAGGTCCGCAAAGCCCGCGACCGGGCCCGCGCCACCGGGAAACCCCACAACGAAGCCCGCGTGACCTTTGTGAAGATCTTGCTGCGGGAATTGACCGAGCAGCTCACCGAGCAGCTCGAGGAGTCGTCGGGGGCGGGGAACACTGCCGACCGGTCCTATCTGGCGGAGGATGTGCGCAGCTCGCGGGATGTCCGGATAGCGCTGAACCTCGCCTGGATGCCCCTCACCCCTGAGAAGTTCATCGCCGAACTGCTGACCAAACCGGGCATCCTTGCCGCTGCCGCGCCAGGATTCACCGACGCTGAGCTTGTGCACCTCACCCGGCCCGCCGGTGCCCCGTGGACCGAAGCCGATGTGGCCCTGCTGGATGAGGCCGCCGAGCTGCTCGGTGACCTCGACCCGTCAGCCGGGCGCGATACGGCGGTCAGGGACCAGGAGCGCCGCCGCGACTTGGCGAACGCCGAGCGGACTCTCGAGAACGTGAACGAGTCCCTCGCCGATTCAGGGGTTGATGGTGTCCTTACCGCTGAGGACCTGGCAGACCACAACGCGGTGACCGAGGCCAGAATGAGCGCAGCCGATCGCGCCTCGGTCGACAGGACGTGGGCCTTCGGTCACATCGTGGTCGATGAAGCGCAGGAACTCTCACCGATGCAGTGGCGCGTCCTGATGCGCCGTTGCCCGCTGAAGTCGTTCACCATTGTGGGGGACATCGCGCAGACCAGTTCAGCGGCGGGGTCAAATTCCTGGCAGCAGGCGCTGGAACCTTTCGTGGGGGAGCGGTGGCAACTCGAAGAACTGACTGTCAACTACCGCACGCCCGCGCAGATCGCCGAGGCAGCCGCCCGGATGGCCAACGCCGCTGGCCTGGTGGTGTCGGCGCCCAAGGCAGTCCGGGAGGGACGCTGGGCCCCGATCGTGGACCGGGTGCCTGAGCTGATTCCGGCGCTCCTGACCGCTGTGCCGGAAGAACTCGACGCTGTGGAGGGGGGACTGCTGGCCATCATCGCGCCCGAGCGACTCCTGGCGGAGGTGCGGGCAGCACTGGCCGGAGCGTACGGGCCGCGGATTGGCTTCGGTGCCGGCAGCACGGGCCAGGACATCGTTGTCACCAGTCCACGGGAAGCCAAGGGCCTGGAATTCGACGGTGTCGTGGTGTTGGAACCGGCAGAGATGCTCGACCCTCGATCCATCAGGGTGGGCGATCTGTACGTGTCCATGACCCGGCCCACCCAACGCCTACGACTCATTGCCACCGGTGAAATACCGGCAGGCATCGAGGACTGATAATTTAGAGCCTGTGTCCCAGCAAACAGAACCCACAGACCCAGGCCCCGCCGAGCTCCTGAACGGCCAGCGCAACGACCCGGCTTTCGCCAATGTATGGCAAGAACTGAAGTGGCGCGGACTGGTCCACGTCTCCACCGACGAGAAAGCCCTCGAGGAAGCCCTCGCGGGCGACCCGGTGACCTTCTACTGTGGTTTCGACCCCACCGCTCCCAGTTTGCATCTTGGACACCTGGTGCAGTTGCTGACGATGCGCCGGCTGCAACTCGCCGGCCACCGTGCGCTAGGGCTGGTCGGGGGTTCCACCGGCCTGATCGGCGACCCGCGGCCCACGTCGGAGCGTGCGCTCAATACGCCCGAAACCGTTGCCGAGTGGGTCGAGAAGCTGAAGGCTCAGGTGGAAAAATACCTTGACTTCACCGGGGCCAATCCTGCCCGGATGGTCAACAACCTGGACTGGACGGCGCCGCTGAGTGCCATTGACTTCCTGCGGGAGATCGGCAAGCACTACCGGGTGGGCACCATGCTGGCCAAAGACGCCGTCAGCGCCCGGCTGAATTCCGACGCCGGCATCAGCTACACGGAGTTCAGCTACCAGATTCTTCAGGGCCTTGACTTCCTTGAGCTCTACCGCAGCTACGGCTGCACCCTCCAGACCGGCGGATCCGATCAGTGGGGCAACCTGACCAGCGGCACCGACTTGATCAGGCGTGCCGAGGGGAAGAGTGTCCACGCCATTGGTACCCCGCTGATCACCAACTCAGACGGCACCAAGTTCGGCAAGAGCGAGGGCAACGCCATCTGGATCGACGCCGAGCTCACCAGCCCCTACGCCTTCTACCAGTTCTGGCTCAATACTGCCGACGCGGACGTGGTGGGCCGGCTGAAGGTTTTCACGTTCAAGTCGCGTCAGGAGATCGACGAGCTCGGGCGAGCCGCCGAGGAGCGGCCGCACCTGCGTGAGGCTCAGCGTGCCCTGGCATTCGAGGTGAATTCCCTGGTGCACGGGGTGGACGCCACCGAGAAGGTGATTGCCGCGTCGGCCGCCCTATTTGGGCATAGTGAGCTATCCGGGCTGGACAACACCGTACTGTCGGCTGCGATGGCCGAACTGCCGACAGTACGGGTGTCCAGGGACTCACTGGGGATTATTGACCTGCTGGTCACCAGTGGGCTGTCCGCCAGTAACTCGGCGGCCCGGCGCACGGTGGGGGAGGGCGGCGCCTACGTGAACAACGTCAAGGTGCAGGATCCCGACGCAGTGGTCACTGCAGACACCCTGCTCCACGGCCGGTATCTGGTGCTTCGCCGCGGCAAACGCGCTCTGGCGACAATCGATGTGTCACCGGCCTGACCGCGCGAAACGGGGGCCGCGCAAGGGGATTTGCGCGGACCCGGATCCACGTGTAATGTTTTCTGAGTTGCCGCCATTGAGTGGCAACCACCCCCTTCGAAAATTCATCAGGTAGTCCGGCGTGTGCTCAGCACAGAAGCCAGACTCACCTGAACTTTTCGTCGGCTCATTCGGTTGTTTTTGTCGAAATCCGGAAATAGCGCGGATTTGACAAAGAGAATGCGGATGGAATAACTTTAGATAAGTCGCAGCGAGGAAATGTAAATAGAAAGTATATTTACAAGAACCTCGAATTGCGCCTGTTGTTTGAGAACTCAATAGTGTGCCATGTTTGTTGATACCGATTGTTTTATTGATTGGTTGAATTTGGCTGCATGATGCCATTTTGTGGTGTTGTGTGGTTGTTTTTG
>NZ_JBTNDE010000033.1:0-18431 GCF_054511155.1 Arthrobacter glycogeni
CAGCGCCGATGGTACTGCACCCGAGAGAGTGTGGGAGAGTAGGACACCGCCGGACAACCATTAAACGAAAGGCCCCACCCACAGTGGGGCCTTTCGCACTTAACCACCACCAGTAAAATCAGGGTATGAGCGATTTGTTTTCAGACGCAGCCCCGTCAGCACCAGATTTCGACCGTCTCGTAGCGCTCGAGTTCGCCGTACTGGTCCCGGTTCCCGTGGAGCATACATTCGCGGGGTTTGTAGAGCACATCCATCTGTGGTGGCCAGCGGAGGTGCTTAGCGTCTGGGGCGCAGGAAGCTTTTTCGATCTAGAGGGTAACTCCCTGGTGGAGACTTCTGTCGAAGAGGACGAGGCAGTGTGGGCTGAGGTCCGCCGCACGGGCCAGGACACCCGCCTGGAAATGGTGTGGCATCATCAACCAACTGGTGGAACGTCCACCGAACTAACCATCGACTTTCGCCCGACCACGGGCGGGGGGACAACGGTGTCTCTCGTCCACGACGGGTGGAGCACCGAACCGGCGTCCGGGGCGGACCGCGCTACTTATCTTGACTTCTGGCCCCTGGCGCTCGAGAAGTTCAGCCGATTCATGGGTGGTGCCCGGTGACCGAGGTACCGATGTCCGATCTCGCCGCCCTCCTGCCTGAAGGTGCAGTGCTCACCGGTGCATCCGCCGTCGTACCTTATGCCCGCGACCAAGGTCCAATACTCGACCTTCAGACTCCGTCGGCGGTCGTCTGGGCTGAAACCGTTGGGCAGGTGCAGCTGATCCTTCGGTGGGCTCACACCAGACGGGTTCCCGTGGTGGCCAGGGGCGCAGGCACCGGCGTATCCGGTGGGGCTCATGCGACGAAGGGTTGCATTGTCCTCAACCTCGAGCGGATGAACCGACTCGTTGATCTCAGGCCGCTCGATGAAGTCGCTGTGGTTGAGCCCGGTGTGATCAACGCTGACCTGAACGAGGCGGCAGCGAGCCATGGACTGATGTATGCCCCGGACCCGGCCAGCTACCGAATTTCGACGATTGGCGGGAATGTCGCGACCAATGCTGGCGGGCTGCGGTGCGCCAAGTACGGCGTGACCCGGGACTCAATCCTGGCCCTGGACGTGGTCCTCGCAGACGGCACACTCATTCACACTGGCGTCCAGACCTTCAAAGGGGTTGCTGGGTATGACCTGACGTCTCTCTTTGTCGGGTCGGCGGGGACCTTGGGGATCGTCGTCGGGATCACCGTGCGGCTGAGGTACCTCCCGCACAATGAACAAACCCTCGCGGCTTTCTTTCCCGATGTTCAAGCGGCAGCCGCCGGCGTCCTGGCAGTGGGCAAGGCCCGGGTTCAACCCGCGATCATGGAACTGCTGGACGGGATGACTCTGAGCGCACTCGACGGCGTCCACGGCTCCAATCTGAGGGAACGCGGGGGCGCACTGCTACTTATCCAAACTGACGGGTTTGGTGCGGAGGCGGAAGCCGCCGTCGTGCGTCACGCTTTGACGTCGCTGGGCGGCACGGTAAGCGAGCAGGACGTCGCGGAGGCGGCTCGCCTGATCGACCTTCGACGGCATAGCCGGGGAGATGAGGTCGACGACGAGTACAGGGTAGGCGAGGACGTTACGGTCCCGCGGTCACAACTCGTGAACTACATTGCGCAGCTGGAGCGGGTTGCGTCCCATCATGGGGTGCTACTCAAGGTGGTGGCCCACGCGGGGGATGGGAACCTGCACCCCACCTTCTGGGTGTCGGCGTCGGAGGGCGACGACGGTGCGGCCCGGCTTGAGCTCGCACTGGACGAGTCAGTGCGGTTGGCGCTCGACCTCGGTGGGACCATCACCGGCGAACATGGGGTGGGCCAGTACAAGCTGAGGTGGCTGGCGTGGGAGCAGAGCGAGGAGGTGCTCGAGTTGCAGCGTCGGATCAAGGACCTGTTCGATCCGCGGGGCATCCTCAACCCAGGCAAGGCGATCATAGGCCGGGGGTAGCTGCGGGTGGATAGAATAAGTCGTGAAGCTGCTGTCAGCGGACAGCAGCACAATTCTGAATGGGGATTCAACGTGTCGGAGAACTATCCGGGCAATCTGCCCAACCAGCCGGACGGACAGGGCGACAATCCGAAGAAGTATCCGGCCGGCCAGCAGTGGCAGCAGCCAGCGCCGGGTAGCCAGCCCACCCCGTATGGGCAGCAGCAGTCGCCCTACGGTCAGCAGGCTCCGGGCAGCCAGGTTCCCTACGGCCAGGACGCATCCGGCGGCCAGCAGGGCGGATACGGACAGGGTCCCTATGGTGGCGGCCCCGGTTACGGGCAGCCGGCCGAGAACCCGGGCAAGACCCTCGGCATCGTCGGTTTAATCCTGTCGCTGATTCCAGGCCTGAACATTGTGGGACTCATCATCAGCATCGTTGCGATGGTAAAGTCCCGCAAAGCGCGGATGGGGAACGGCTTCGCTTTGGCAGGCATCATCATCGGTGCGCTGGCGGTCATCGCGACAATCGTCATGGTCGTCGCGTTCGTCGCGTTCATTCCGGTCATTACAGAGCTGGCCGAGTTTTGCCAGCAGACCGGTCCGGGTCAGCAGACCTTCCAGGGTGAGCCGGTGCAGTGCCCATAGGGCTCCAACGCGACTATGGCGTAACCAGGAGGTGGGCCCCGGTCGGAGGGTCTTACCTGGTCACGGCGAGTCGCGGGCCCCGCCACCAAGGATGTCTATCGTCTTGGTGTCTTCTGTGAGCATGATGGCCGCCTCATCGCGGCGGTGGACGAGGATCGAGTCGAGGTAGGACTGGACTGCCTCAGCCATCGGAACGTTGCGGTCCTGCTGCTCGGACATATACCAGCGGTGTTCGAGTACCTCGTGGACCACTTCGGCGGGCTCGAGCTTGCGGCCCAGCTCCCGCGGGACGGCTCGCACAATCGGTTCGAACACCTGGGTCACCCAGAGGTGTGCACTGAGTTCCTCGTCGACGTCGGAGTTGTTGTCGGCCCGGTAGGCGTCCATGTCGTTGAGTAGCCGTCTGGCCTGGTTCTCCTGCGCGTCCAGTCCGGTGAGGCGCAGTAGCCTGCGGCTATGGTGGCCCGCATCGACCACTTTTGGCTGCAGCTGAATCTGCGAACTGTTGGCTTCCGTCTGGATGGCGTACTCCTCGACGTCGAACCCCAGCTCGTTGAGCCGCCTGATCCGGGCGTTCACCCGCCACCGGTCGCTCAGGTCGAAGGACTCCTGATCGGTGAGTTCTGCCCAGAGCCGCCGGTAGCTATCCATGATGAGCTCGCTGGTGGCAAGGGGATCCACCTTCTCCTCGATCAGGCCTCCCTCAGCAAGGTCCATCAGCTCGCCAGCGATATTTACGCGGGCAATCTCCAGGTCGTACTCCCGTTGCCCCGATGACAGCCCGGGGTACAGTTCACCCGTTTCGGCGTCCACCAGGTAGGCAGCGAATGCTCCTGCGTCGCGTCGGAACAGAGTGTTCGACAGCGAGACGTCACCCCAGTAGAACCCAATGAGGTGCAGTCGAACGAGCAGGAGCGCCTGGGCGTCGATCAGGCGGGTGAGGGTATCCCGGCGGAGAGTCTGGGAGAACAGAGCGCGATAGGGCATGGAGAACTTCAGGTGCCTGGTCACCAGCACAGGGTCGAGGTCAGAACCATCCCGTGCCTTGCGACCGGTGATCACAGCGACCGGCTCCACGCTGGGAACATCGAGGCGTCTGAGCTTCCGCAGCATGTGGTATTCATGCCGGGCTATGTGCTCGCTGGTTTCCTTGATGGCAATGACTGATCCGCCGAGGTGTGCGAAACGCACAATGTGCCGGGAGATGCCGCGGGGCAGCGCGGCCAGGTACTGGGCCGGCCAATCCTCAAGTCCGATGTGCCAGGGCAGGTCCAACAACTCAGGATCGGTCGCCGCGGCAGTAATGTTCAGTGAGCCGAGGGTGCCTGGATCCGGTGCGCCCTTGGTGCGGGGCAATTTCCCTGGCTGATTCCAGTCGGTTGGCTCGTCGTGCCACTCGGCGTCTGGCGCATCGTTCATGTGTTGCCCTTTGTTATAACTGTTTACTACTTAACGACGTACGGTGGCCCCTGGATTGGAGATCAATCCACAGACCACCGTACTCGGGTCAGTTCCGCTCGAACAGCGGGGCCGGGCTAGACGTGCTCTGCGAGGCGCAATCCGTCCTTCATATCGAACAGGTGCACATGGCCCTGTTCGGGGGTGACGTAAATGGTGTCACCCTTCATAGGAGGGCGCCGGCCGTCCACGCGTGCCACGATGACATGTTCCTGTCCGTCCAGGGTGGTGTGACCGTAGACGTAGGCGTCGGCGCCAAGTTCCTCGACGACGTCGACCTCCACCTGCAGCCCCTGGGTGCCTTCCGCAATCTGCAGGTCTTCCGGCCGGACACCCAGCGTGACGGTGCCGCCGTGCGCGGCATCGAGGACCTCGTGGGCAACCGGGTAGGTGGTGCCTCCGAAGAGCACGCCGCCGTCGGTGACCGGGAGCTCAAGCAGGTTCATGGCGGGCGAACCAATGAATCCTGCAACGAACACGTTGACCGGCCGCTCGTACAGGTTGCGCGGGGTGTCGACCTGCTGGAGGACGCCGTCCTTGAGGACCGCGACGCGGTCTCCCATGGTCATGGCCTCCACCTGGTCGTGGGTGACATACACGGTGGTGACGCCCAGACGGCGGGTCAGCGACGCAATCTGGGTGCGGGTCTGCACACGGAGTTTCGCGTCGAGGTTGGACAGCGGCTCATCCATCAGGAAGACCTGAGGGTTACGCACAATGGCGCGCCCCATCGCGACGCGCTGACGCTGGCCACCGGAGAGAGCCTTCGGCTTGCGGTCGAGGTATGGCTCGAGGTCGAGTAGTTTCGCTGCGTCGCGTACCCGCTCGGCCCGCTCTTCCTTGGAGACACCAGCGATCTTCAGCGCAAAGCCCATGTTGTCGGCGACCGACATGTGAGGGTAGAGCGCATAGTTCTGGAACACCATCGCGATGTCGCGGTCCTTCGGCGGGACATCGGTGACGTCGCGGTCACCGATCAGGATGCGGCCGGAGTTCACATCCTCGAGTCCGGCGAGCATCCGTAGCGAGGTGGACTTGCCACAACCTGAGGGGCCCACCAGGACGAGGAATTCGCCGTCGGCGATCTGAATGTCAAGCCTGTCAACCGCTGGTTTGTCTGTTCCCGGGTACAGGCGTGTTGCCTGGTCAAACGTTACCGTTGCCATTTTGTCTTTTCCTTTTCACGGGCAGGTACGTGCCCGACGATCCGTTGTGAATGGAGAATATTCAGTTGTCCGCGACCCACCGAGGGCGTTATCTCAAAGAGATAACGCCAGTGGCGTGTGTCACAGATTCCGAGTATGGCAGATTATTTCTGTTTACGCACCGGCGCTGCGGAGCGCCAGGAGGTGTTCAAGCACCGACACCAACTCGGCGGGGGACCCGATCCGGTGGCGAGCCTCAGTGGGTCCATCACCGATCTTGATGCCGAGGTCCTGCGGTTCAAGGGCGGCGAAGGCGTACTCGTCGGTGACGTCGTCCCCAGCGAAGAAGACGGCCGTGGCCCCGGTGTATTTCCTGAGCGACCGGATACCCTGCCCCTTATCGGTGCTCAGCACTGAGGTTTCGAGGACCCGCTTGCCATCGGTGATGTGCGCCCCTTCCAGCTGGTCGAGTGCGGCACGTGCGGCATCGGTCGCGGCGGCGGCGACGTCGTCGTCGGCGGTCCGGGTGTGAAGCACGACGCCGGCCGGCTTGGTTTCGAGCACCGTGCCTGCGTGGACGTCCACTACCCGCTGGACGGCGTCGGTGGCCCGGCGCAGGAGATCGGTCTGCTGCTGGGTGAGCGTCAAGGATGTGCCATCGGGGCCGGTCCACGTCTCCGCGCCGTGACTCCCGATCAGGAGGGTTTCGGGATCGGGTGTCGCTACGGCGCGCAGGCTGTTGAGGGCGCGCCCGGAGACCAGCGCCGTCGTCGTCTCCGGCAGTTGCCCCAACGCTGACAGCGCCGACGCGGAGCCGGGCAGCGGCCGGGCATCGGCAGCCAGGGGCACGAGCGGCGACATGGTGCCGTCAAAGTCGAGGGCGATCAGCAGGTGATCGGCCGTGGCGATCGTGTGCAGGGCGGCCAGCAGGTCGGTGCTCAGGTTCTCAGGCATGCGGTGTCTCCTGGGTGTGTTCGTGGTTGCCTTCCTGCAGAGCGGCGAGGAAGGCTTTGGACCAGCGTTCGACGTCGTTCTGCAGCACCTGGCGGCGCATGATGCGCATCCGGCGGGTCGCCTCGGCGGGGCTCATGTTCACCGCGGTGACGATCGCGGCCTTGAGCCCGTCAATGTCATGCGGGTTGACCAGGACTGCCTGTCGGAGGGTATCGGCGGCGCCGGCGAACTCGCTGAGCACCAGTGCACCGCGATTGCCGGTCCTGGCCGCGACATACTCCTTGGCCACCAGGTTCATGCCGTCGCGCAGAGCGGTGACCAGCATCACGTCAGCAGCCAGGTACAGGGCAACCATTTCCTCGACGGGGTAGCTATGATGCAGGTACCGGATGGCGGTGTTCTTGATGGTGTCGTAGGTGCCGTTGATCCTCCCGACGGCGCCCTCAATCTCCTCGCGCAGCAACCGGTATTGTTCGACCCGCTCCCGGCTGGGACTGGCCACCTGAATGAGGGCCGCGTCCTCAACCTGGACGCTGCCGTCCGCGAGGAGTTCCTCATACGCCTTCAGTCGGTGGCCGATCCCCTTGGTGTAGTCCAGCCGGTCAACGCCGAGGAGGATGTGCTTGGGGTTGCCGAGTTCGCGGCGGATCTCCTTGGACCGTTCAATGATGTCCTCACGGTTGGCCAGAGTGATGATCTGGTCCACGTCGATGGAGATGGGGAACGCCTCGGCCCGGGAGGTGTAGGTAAGGCCGCCTTCCTCGACTTCCACCTGGACCTGCTGCTGGCGCACCGTGTGGCCCACGAAGCGGCGGACGCAGCGCAGGAAGTTACTGGCGTCGCTGGGGCGCTGGAAGCCGATCAGGTCGGCGCCGAGGAGGCCCTCGATCACCTGGCGGCGCCAGGGCAGTTGCGCAAAGATTTCCAGGGGCGGGAACGGGATGTGGTTGAAGAAACCGATCTTCAGGTCCGGGCGGGCAGCGCGCAGCATCTTGGGGACCAGCTGCAGCTGGTAATCCTGGACCCAGACCGTGGCACCCTCGGCGGCGACTGCGGCTGCCGCCTCGGCGAAGCGCTGGTTGACGCGGCGATAGGAGTCCCACCAATGGCGGTGGAACTCGGGTGGGGCAATGACGTCGTGGTACAGCGGCCACAGGGTGGAGTTGGAGAAGCCTTCATAGTAGAACTCCACCTCATCCGCTGCCAGGGGGACTGGGACCAGACGCATATTGTCGTGGTCGAAGGCATCCAGCGACTCGTCGGGGGCGCCGTGCCAGCCCACCCACGCGCCGTCGGCCTTCGCCATGACCGGCGCCAGCGCGGTGACGAGACCGCCAGGTGACCGGCGCCAGGAGCTGCCCCCATTATCGGCCACGCGGTCGACGGGCAGCCGGTTGGACACGACGATGAACTCGAATTCGCCGTAGGCGGTGGTGTTATCGGACGAAGGTATAGCTGAAGGCACGCTGGCTCCTGCACATAGTAGGGCTACTTAGCACTTTACCGTTTTGGTGGCGTCGACTGGTTCGTCGTTTGCGGCAGGGGTGGATCGCTAAGCTTGAGACTACGCGCACCCAACCATGACGAGGACTGATGACGCCCAGCTCGAGCCATAAACCGACCAAATCGCAGCGCTCGGCGCAGGCACGCGAGCAGGCACGTTTAATCCGTGAGGCTCAGGAACGTCGGGATAGACGCAAAGGCTTGCTCATCCGCTGGGGCGTCGTGGCCGCGGTGGTCGCCATTCTGGTGGTAGCAGCGCTGATCGTCACCAACACGATCCGTGGTCAGGTGCCCGACGCCGGCCCTGCGCCTGCCGGGGGCAACGAATACGGCGGGATCGTGCTGACCTCAAGCACCGAAGTGGAGCCATCCGACACGGGGACTGTTGATCGTGGGACCCTGCCGTCGGACCCGAGACCAGCCGGCGAGCTGCCCCCGGGCGTTGCCGTCTCCGCTGATGGCGAGCCGGTGCAGGTGGTCTCCTATGTCGATGTGAACTGTGTGTTCTGCGCCGAGTTTGAGAGCACCCACGCCGATCAGATCCAGGCCTGGCTCGCCGCCGGCGAAATCACCATGGAACACCGCAACCTGGCGTATCTGGACCGCAACTCCTCAACTGACTACTCATCCCGCGGCGCGAACGCGCTCGCCTGCGTGGCCGAGGAGTCCCCCGAGGCGTACTTTGACTTCTCCGCTGGCGTGTTTGCCAACTACGAGAACGGCGAGCTTGACGACGACGGTCTGGCTGCCCTCGCGTCGTCGTCCGGGGCAGCCGACATCTCCACCTGCCTGTCGGAGGGCACCTTCAGGCCGTGGGTCGCCTTCGCCACGGAGACCGCCGAACTGGACGGAATCACCGGAACGCCAACCATCTATGTCGAGGGGGAAGCCGTGCCGGAAGCCATCGACAATTTCGCCGCATTCACTCAGGAGAAGATCGACGCCAAGGGCTAGCTTTCACCGGCTAGGTTTCGCTGACGGCGCGGCTGGGCTAATCTTGTCTTTGCGCAATCGATCGGTTTCGACGACGACGACAGCGCTTGCTGGCTTTGCCAGTACGCCTCCTTAGCTCAGTTGGCCAGAGCACCTGTCTTGTAAACAGGGGGTCGCCGGTTCGAATCCGGCAGGAGGCTCCACCGAGAACCCTTCAAACACTGGGAAGTAGCCCGGTTGTTCGGCGGTTTCTTCGCGGCTCAGCGGTAGGGTATCCCCTCCGACAGTCACTCTCAGTTAGCTTGGGCGTCGGCGCACGCGTCGTACTGCTCGTCGTAAACCTCGGTCTCCTGTGGCACTACCGCTTCTCGTCTTCGGACTCAGAATCGAATACCAAGGCCGTGGTGCGAACACTTTGCTAGCAGGTCACGGCGGCTCCCTAACGACGCAGTGACCATTTTACGGTTTGGCGGGGTCCGGCGTAGCGGCGGCGTCCTGGCTTGGTGGGCCGGTGTCTTCGGGCTCGTAAGCGGGTTCACTGCTGAGGGGCTGAGTCGGACCCTCCTCGCCTTCGCATCCGGGTTTCGGATCAGGTGACTCCTGGTCTGTAGGGCTACCGACGTTTTCACCGTCGACACTGATATCAGCCCGAGCGCCGTGAGCTGAGGCCTCCGTGTTCAGCACCGGGTGGGGAATCTGCGCCGGAAGTGGAGACACGTTCCGGCTATTGACCGCTTCCAGTCCGGTCTTTCCGACCAATCCGAGTCCGATAGCCGCCCCAGGATCAGCGACCGGTTTCGGCCCGACGTCGCAGCCGGGCGTGGGCTCGGGGTTGGGGGACGGATCCGGGGAAGGGTCCGGCGTCGGTTCGGGCGATGGCTTGGGCGATGGCTTGGGGGATGGCGCGGGTTCGGGGCTGGGGGACGGGTCGGGAGTCGGCTCGGGTGAGGGCTTAGGCGATGGCTTGGGGGATGGCGCGGGTTCGGGGCTGGGGGACGGGTCGGGAGTCGGCTCGGGTGAGGGCTTGGGGGATGGTGTGGAGTCAGGTTCGGGCGTGGGTTCCGCTGAGGGATCCGGCTTTGGTGAGGGCCTGGGCGTTGGTGCAGGTGGCGGAGTGAGATGGCCCCCTGGCGCTGCATAGGATGCGCTAGACGAGGGCGAAGGCGAAGGCGAGGGTGTCGGGTTGCCCTTTTTGTCTGGTTTTGCGGCGTCGGGGGCCGGTGAGGGCTTTGGGGTGGCGGAAGGCCTCGGGATGACCGGCGCCTTCGGAGTGGCCGGAGCAGATTCGCCGGCCGGCCGTTTCGGAATGGCGCGCGGGTTCGCGCTGTGGTCGGTGGGCGCTGGGAGGGCCTGTGCGGCCATGATGGTTGGTCCGGGATCTCCGGACCGGCCATTCTCATCGTCGTACGACCCGTCATGGGGCATGGCGATCACCCAGGGCACGGAGTTTGCGGACTCGGCGCCGCCGGGCGCATAGGAGGTCATGTCCGGTGTCCGCTCTGTCGCGGACAGCCTAAGTGGTGTGAGCGTCCAGCCTTTCGGGTCGACGTGCGAGCCGTCGCGGATGGTCTCGAAGTGCAGATGGCATCCGGTCGAAGATCCGGTTGTCCCTACTGCCGCCACAATCTGGCTCACCGCGATCGTGTCCCCCGCTTTCACAGAGATGCCTTCAAGGTGGTTGTAGGTGGTGATCAACCCGTTGCCGTGGTCAATTTCCACCCGGTTACCGCCGCCCCAAGGGTGCCACCCGACGGCTCGTACTGTGCCGGCGTCGGCCGCGTGAACTGGCGTGCCGCAAGACGCCGCGAAATCTAGTCCATAGTGGAACTCGTCGGCCTCGCCGGTGATCGGGTTGATGCGTTCGCCGAAAGGTGAGCTGGGGCTGAGTGCCTCAAGGGGGGACATCAGTGTGCCGGGCCCGGGGCGGTCTGGACCGTCGGTGGAAACGCTTGTCACCTGGACGCCGTCGTCGGGAGTATCGCCGGGAGCTTCAAACTCGGCAGCATCGAACTCTGGAGCAGCTTCGGTAACAGGACCGACGAAGCTGAGGTCGAGGGGCTCGCCCGGAACTAAAAAGTCCCGGTTCGGGGGTGTTTGGAGGGCCAGCAGTTCGCGCCCCACCCAACCGGTGGGTGCCTCAGTCGATAGCACGGTACGCGCCGCCGCGGCGGTGAGTTCCCTCGGCACCCCGGTAACTGAGCTTTGATATCCGGAGCCGCATACCGCTGCGGCGGCAACAAAGATGGCCAGCCCAGACCGGGTCGCAGATTTGCGGAACCCTAGGGTCTTCGTTTTGGCGGATGGCCAGATTCGTGTCACTTGTCGCTCCAAGCATGTCCCTGCGGGGAAAGCTGACTGACGAGTAGCCCCATCGGGGAACCAGCGAACTGGATCCCCACCAACCCACCCCTGCTCGGGGGAATTCTTACGGTACCCACTCAGCGTGCCGCACCACACCCGGAAGCGCAACGGGTTGAAGGTGAACATCTTGGCGATGGGTGATTTCCCAAGGTTTTGCCAACTTAGCTGTCCCCTGCAGTCTGAGCACACCTGTCCTGCAGAGACTCGACGGACTTCTTAGGAACGCTGTCGCCGGCTTGGGCGATCTCGCGTAGTAGGGCAACGAAACTCGCCGGGACGCCAGCCGTCTCGACCGAGGCAACGAGCCCGTTCAGCACCTGCTCATCACCGATGCTGACCAGCCCATCATCGACAAGTTTGCCAACCTGGCCACGGACTTCATCGGCGGTGGCCTCAGCCACCTGCGATGCGGCATCGGTAGCCATGCCGGTTCCGCAAAGGTCTCAGCACTGAATGAAGTGGGGCACATGCTGGGCAGCCAACCCCTGAATCCGTCTGACCAGGTTGGCTGGCTTCAAGCTGAGGCCTCGGCCAACGATTCCCGATAGAACGGGTAATCGATGTAGCCTTTGGCGCCGTCAGAGTAGAAGGTTAGCGGGTCCGGCTCGTTCAGCGGCAGGTTCTCCTGCCAGCGACGGGCGAGATCCGGGTTGGCGATGACCTGGCGGCCGACGACGACGGCGTCGCCAAGGCCCGACGCTAGGATGTCCTCCGCCTCGTCCCGGTCAGTGATCACGCCGAAGCCGCTGTTCACCAGAAAAGGGCCGTCGAAGCGTGAACGGATCTCCTGGACCAGGGTGCTGGCTGGATCCTCGTGGAGCACGCTCAGGTAGGCGATATTCAGGGGTGCGACAGCGTCAGCCATCGCGCCGTAGGTGGCGAGCACGTCAGCCGGATCGGCGGGCAGGACGTCCCGGGCAGTGGTGCCCGGCGAGATCCGCAAACCCACGCGCTCGGCTCCGATGGCCGCTGCAACCGCCTGCACCACCTCGGTCATGAAGCGGGCGCGGTTTGCTGGCGAGCCGCCGTAACCGTCGTCGCGCTGGTTGGTCTCCGGGAACATGAACTGGTGCAGCAGGTACCCGTTCGCGCCATGGAGCTCGACGCCGTCCATCCCGGCGTCGATAGCGTTCCGGGAGGCTTGAACAAATTCGTCAATGATTCCGGGGAGCTCATCAGTGGTCAGGGCATGCGGGACCGGGTAGGGCTGCTTGCCGTCGTAGGTGCGTGTCTCGCCGTCAAGGGCGACGGCGCTCGGAGCCACAACGGTGTGACCGCCGGTGGTTGACTCATGGGTGACCCGCCCCGCATGCATCACCTGGGCGAAGACCCGGCCGCCGGCGTCGTGCACGGCAGTGGTGACGGTGCGCCAGCCGGCTAGCTGTTCTTCGGTGACCAGCCCCGGCTGGCCGGGGAAACCTCGGCCCGCCTCGGCGGGGTAGGTGCCTTCGGTGATGATCAGGCCCAAAGATGCGCGCTGCCGATAGTGCTCGACAACGATGGGCCCGGGGACGCCTTCCCTGCTCGAACGAACCCTGGTGAGCGGGGCCATGACGATGCGGTTGGGCAGTTCCATGTCACCGATGGTGAGCGGGGTAAAGAGAGTCACAAGTAGCACTTTCCGTCGAAATCGGTTCTTCAGGTGGCAACCCTCGAGGAGGCCAGCCTATTCCGAGCGTATCTTCCCCTGTGATGATCTTGGTGAGACACTAAGGGACAAAACCCGGGAGCAGCCTCTGGAGGTGGTGCTGTCGTGAAGATGCTCAGACCGTGCAGGATCACTGCACAACTGGGTTAGAGATGGCTGACGCTCCACAATGTCGGCGGACGGGTCTGGTCCGGCCCACAGATCCCTCCCACAGCGTGACGACCCTCGAGCTACTCTTCGACCTCGTCTTCGTGTTTGCCTTTACCCAGGTGACTCAACTGATGGCCGACGATCCCACCCCGCAGGGGGCGCTGCGCGGTCTGGTACTACTGGCCCTGCTATGGTTCGCATGGTGTTCCTACGCCTGGCTGGGCAACCAGGCACACGCGGACGAGGGCTTGGTTCGCGTCACCATGGTGGTAGCGCTCGCCACCATGTTTATTGTCGCGCTGACCATCCCCGAATCTTTCGCGGACCTGCCCGGCGGCCTATTCGCCCCATTTGTCCTCGCCGCCTGCTATGCCGTCGTGCGACTCGTGCACTTGGCCTGCTACCTGGTCGCCGCCGGGGACGACGTCGGGCTGCGCCGCCAGTTGCTCCTGACGGCGATCCCCGTGAGTGCGGCCTGCGTCCTCCTCGTGATCGGCGGAGCCCTGGGGCCCCCTACCAGACGGGGCTATGGGCGCTTGCCCTGGTGGTTGACTATGCGGGCATCTGGCTCGCCGGTACAGCGGGATGGCGGCTGACGGCGCCCCTTCACTTCGCTGAGCGGCACGGGCTCATTGTGCTGGTCGCCTTGGGCGAATCACTGGTGGCGATCGGCGTCGGTGTGGCACAGCAGCCCATCTCGACGGCAGTCATTGTGGCGTCGGTCTTTGGCATCACCGTTGCTGTTAGCCTCTGGTGGCTCTATTTTGACGTGGTCGCGCACGTGGCGGGAGGGGTGCTCGCGAAGGCCAGCGGGGAACAGCGGAGTCGACTGGCGCGCGACTCCTACACCTACCTGCACTTCCCGATTGTCATCTCAATCATCTTTATAGCGATGGGACTAAAAAAGGTTCTGGAATATGTCTCAGACACAGGTGACCACGAGTTCACCGACCCGCTGACAGGGGTCCCGCTCGTTGCTCTCTTCGGCGGGGTGACCATACACCTGCTGGGTCACGTGGCGTTTCGGCGGCGGAACACCGGAACCTGGAACCCCCACCGAACCGTCGTTGCGGTGCTGCTGGCAGTCTTGATTCCTGTCGCCTGGCAGCTTCCAGCGTTAGCGTCGCTGGGTCTGGTCGCGGCCCTTTTGAGCGTGCTGGTCGGGTACGAGGCCCTGAAATTCCGGACGGCACGCGACGAAGTTAGGCACCACCACGCAGACGGGTCCAATGGGACGTAGCTGGACGTGGGAAATCGTCGCGTACCGGGAATAAACGGACGGGTGATCGCATTGAGAAAGTATCACCGGGTAGGCTTCCGCTGGACCCGCGCCAGGGAGCGTTGGACAGGGGATTGAGCAACAATGTTCCCGACATTTTGGTCGGGATGTTCATGGTTATAGTGTGGCTGCATCATCCACACAGGTTCAACGATTTTCGGGAGAACGGCACCGGCATGGCAACGGATTACGACGCACCACGCAACAACGATGAGGACAAGGAAGCCGAGTCCCTCGAAGCCCTCCAGGCCAACCGTGGCAGCAAATCCCAGTCGGCGTCGGTCGACGTCGAGGACGCCGATACTGCTGAAGGCATTGATCTTCCGGGCGCCGATCTTTCCGGCGAGGAACTGCTGATCCGCGTCATCCCACCTCAGGACGACGAGTTCACCTGTTCCTCCTGCTTCCTGGTCCGCCACCGCAGCCAGGTTGCCCGCCAAAAGGGCGATCTCCTGTTCTGCCGGGAGTGCGAAGGCTAACGACGATGGCGGTGGACTGCAGTGTCTGAAGCGCACGACGACGGCGGGCGGCCGATCCGTTTTTCCTCCACCGCTGGCCGCTGGGTGCTTCTCGCGGCCATCCTCGGCTCCGGCCTCGCAGGGATTGACGCCACAGTGGTCAACGTGGCGTTGCCCGCTATAGGTGCGGACCTGCAAACAGACTTTTCTACACTGCAGTGGACTATCACCGCCTACACTCTCACCCTTGCCGCATTGATCCTGCTGGGCGGTTCGTTGAGTGACCGCTACGGCAGGCGAAGAATCTTCGTCATTGGTGTCATCTGGTTCGCGACCGCATCGTTGTGCTGTGGGCTTGCGCCCAGCGCCGAAGTTCTGATCACCGCGCGTGCATTGCAGGGAGTAGGTGCCGCGCTGCTGACGCCGGGTAGTTTGGCCATGATTCAGGCCACGTTTCATCCCGACGATCGAGCCCGCGCCATTGGCGCCTGGTCCGGCCTCGGCGGAGTAGCTACGGCGATCGGCCCGTTCCTTGGGGGCTGGCTGGTTCAGACCGTGTCCTGGCGGTGGGTCTTTCTGATCAACGTGCCATTGGCGATCGCCGTCGTCGTCGTGGCTCAGCGCCACGTCCCGGAGACCAAGGATCACACGAGCACGGGCCGGCTGGATCTGTGGGGTGCTGCGCTCGGAGCGGCGGCGCTGGCCGGCACCACCTACGCCCTGATCGAGGCTCCGGCGCAGGGATTCTTTTCCTTGCCGGTGTTGGGGGCTGCCTCCGTGGGCGTGGTCGCGGCGGGTGCTTTCCTGCTGGTCGAGGCACGCGGCCGGAACCCGATGCTGCCGCTGTCAATCTTTTCCTCAACCCAGTTCAGCGCTACCAACGCCGTGACGTTCCTCGTCTATGGCGCGTTTGGGGGTGTGTTCTTCCTCTTGGTGGTGCATTTGCAGGTAGTTGCCGGGTTCTCGCCACTCGCGGCAGGCACGGCGATGTTGCCAATTACCGTGCTGATGCTCCTGCTGTCATCGCGGTCCGGTCAGCTGGCAACGCGCATTGGACCGCGGTTGCCGATGAGCCTTGGGCCGGTGCTCTGCGCTATCGCCCTGCTGCTGATGCTGCGGATAGGCCCCGATGCTTCCTACCTGACCGATGTGCTGCCCGGCGTCGTCGTGCTGGGCCTGGGATTGTCGGTGCTGGTAGCTCCATTGACGGCTACGGCGCTCGCATCAGTGGATAGCCGGCATGCTGGGCTGGCCTCCGGGGTGAATAACGCTGTGGCGCGGGCGGCGGCGCTCATAGCTGTGGCGCTGCTTCCTGCCGTTGCCGGGCTCTCTGGCGGCAGCTACCTGGATCCCGTGGCCTTCGATGAGGGGTTCCGTATTTCGGTGCTGATCGGAGTTGGCATGCTGTTCGTTGGCGCTGGTCTCGCTGCACTGACTATCCGAAATAACGTACCGGCGAGCGACGCCGACCAGGAAGCTCCCGAGGATTCCCCGGCCAATACTTCTCCTGCAGGAGATGCCGCGCCTGCGGCCAACGGGATGGGCCAGCAGGGGATGAGCCACTGCGCCATCGACGGACCACCAATCGGGGTGTCGACGGCGCAGCGTGATGATTCGCGGGCGTCGCCCTAGGGCTCGATCGTCCTAGCGCCCATCAAGGTCCGGGTCGGTCTGGCCCAGTGGCGACCCACCCAAGTTGGCGCTGTCGTCACTGCTGTCGATTTCCGACTCATCGGCGGGGTCGCCGAAGTCGATGTCTGCTGCTGCCTCGCCGAGTGTTGGCGTCCCAGGGGCTGCAGGGTCAGCTAATTCCTCGCGCAGGGCCCGATCGCTCAGCGGATCTTCTCCAGGGATCGCCGCTGCAGGCTCGTCCTGTAACAGCGGGTCATCACGCCACTGGTCCGGGTTGTCTTCGGCGGCACCTGGGTAGCTGTCAGGCTGCCCCACGGTCATTGGATCCAGGTCATCTGGCTCCGCTGGATCGATTCCGTCGGTGATGTTCAGTTCTTCTTCGGGAGGGTTAGATTCAGTCATGACATGCCCTTTCAAGTCGACACGTGAGCTACCCAGCCTACTGATCGGTCGATGGAAGAGATAGTTTTCTCGCGCTCAAATCGGTTCAATAGAGGTATGACTTCTCACACATCGGCGCAGCAGGACACCAGTATTGACCTCTATCGCCAAGTAGCCGTCACTGGCAGCATGATGTTTTGCATCGTGGGATCAATGGTTGGCGTCGGTGTGTTTGGAGGGACGCCCATTGCTGACGCCGCTGGCGGTGCATTGGGGTCCGACGCCACCCTGCTGGCCCCGGCCGGTGCAGCATTCTCGATCTGGACTGTAATTTATGCGGGGCTGGTGGCGTACACCGTGTGGCAGTGGCTGCCGTCGCAACGACGCAGTAGGCGGCAACGCTCCCTTGGATGGCTTGTCGCCGCGTCGATGGTGTTGAACGCCGTCTGGATTTTGAGCATTCAGGCTGGGTGGCTCAACGCGAGCGTCCTGGTGATCGCGGTCCTTCTTGCCGTCCTTGCCATAGTGTTTCCGCGTTACAGCGGGAGCCCGGCGTCATCCTGGGTTGAGGGGGTAGTTGTCGACGGAACCCTTGGCCTCTACCTGGGCTGGGTATGCGTGGCGGTGTGCGCCAACATTGCTGCCGCGCTGTCGGCCGCCGGCTTCGCCGGATTTGGGGTGAGCGAGGACGTCTGGGCGGTTGGTGTCATCGCTGTCGTGGCGGGGGTCGGCGTCGGTTTGGCAGTCAAGGGAAACGGTCGTCTTGCGGTGGCGGCGGCCATTGGCTGGGGTCTGGCCTGGATTGCTGTGGGACGTACCAGCGGCCAACTGGAATCCATGCCTACGGCGGTCGCCGCTGCCGTCGTCTCGATCATCGTTGTAGCCGCCACAGCCTACATCCGGTGGCGTTCGGGGGTCCGCCGGCCAGCAGCAATTGTATGAGGCTCGCCGGGACAAGCCACTCAGGCCGAGGAGACCCTTTCCGCCTTTCCTTCCGTCCTTTTCCCGCCGAGGAGTGAGATCTGGCGACTCGCCAGCCCACTCGCCCAGCCCACCGGATCTCCCACCTCGGCGGTGGGACCGGGTCCGGCTTTCATTGGGCGGTGCAGAGCTGCGCCGGGTCACGGGGCATCGGAGGCGAGCCGTTCCGAGGGGCTTCATCCTAGAACGGTGGTGGGGTTTCTGGTGGTGGTGGTGGTGGTGGGTTGGGTTTGGTGGTGTAGGTTTCCCCGGCGGGGGAGATCGCGATGATCGTCCCGGGTTCGGGTTGGGTGTAATGCCAGAAACCCTCCGTTTTGAACATGTGGTGACGTTTACAGAGCGCTGCCAGATTTGAGTAGCGGGTCGTCCCGCCCCTGGACCAGGGGATGGTGTGGTCGAGTTCGCAGAACTCGGCCAGCCTGTTGCACCCCGGATGACGACAGGTCCCGTCTCTGACTCTCACAGCATCTTGGAGGTCTTTGGGGACCCGGTACGTGGTCGCATCAGCCCCCAACCTGGCCCCCGTATACGGGTGGGTGAGGATCCTGGTAAACGACGGCGCGTGCCCGGCGAGTTTGCGGGCCGTCTCCGGGTCGATTGGCCCGTACCCTTCCAACTCACCCGGCACATCCCCGCCCATGAGGGTCAACACCGGGACCGTGACGAAGACCTTCGCCTGCACACCCCAAAACTGGCTGTCCCGCGACTGGCTGCCCTCACCCGACTGGATACCTTCACCAGCGGATTCTGCTCCGCCGTCCATAGGCCCGCCATCCATAGGCCCGCTGGTCATATATCCGGTGGGGCCGGCGCTGGTGAGGGCGTCGATGAGGACGTCAGCCCTGAGTTGGGTGAGGGTGCGGGGTTCGTCGGGGCCCTGTAAGTTCCGGGCAGCAGTGTCGACCCGGTGGTAGATCCCCGCGGCTTGCTCGGTCGGTAG
>NZ_JBTNDE010000034.1:0-18366 GCF_054511155.1 Arthrobacter glycogeni
ATCGGCTACCGACCACCGGTGGAAGCCGAAACCATCTACTACTCAAAACTCCCGACCATCAAAATGATGGAACGGGTCTAACAAGCCCTCCACCAAACCCGGTGCTTGACATGAAGCTCGACCCGTCGCCGTATTCAAAGCTCACCGATCCCTGCAGGTGGTTACTGGCGTAGGCTACCCGGTTGCGAAGATCAACCACCCACTCGCCCTCTTCAAGCCGGCGGGAGAGCTCCGCGGGTTCCAGGGAATCCGGGACGGACAGGTCAGCCGGACCTGGACCTTCCGTGTTTGCGGGTCCCATATGGGCGTAGTACGAGGGGTACGCGGTGAGATTCGCTATCAGTTCGCGCACGAAGTGCTCAACGTCCGGATCGGTGAGCGCGTGATTGGTGGTGAGCTGCTCACCGACCGTGGATTCTCCAGCACCGCTGGCGGGGCCGGAGGAACAGAATGATCCGAAGCCGTGGGTGGGATACAGGGCCGCGTCATGGGCTGCTTCCTCGACCAGGCGGCGGACGGAGGCGTACTGGTCGTGGGTGAGAGCCACGGTGTCATCTGCGTTGATCAGGTCGGTTCGTCCCACCGACCCATAGAGGAGGCTGCCGCCCGAGAAGACGGCCTGTTCACCATTCTCGGAAGTGGCAATGTAAGACAGATGGGTATGGGTGTGGCCGGGGGTCGCCACTGCTTTCAGCAGAAAACGTCCGATCTGGACGGTCTCTCCGTCGCTAATCGGGGTGCGCTCATAGGTCACCGGATCGGCGGCGTTTACCAGATACGCCGCGCCGAGTTGGTTAGCAAAAGCCACTCCTCCGGTGAGGTAGTCGTTATGGATGTGGGTTTCGGCGATGTGCGTGATCCGCACCCCTGCTTCGGACGCGGCCTTTTCCACCCGGTCAGTGTCGCGTTGAGGGTCGATGACCAGTGCTACCTCGCCGTCGTGGATCAGGTAGCTGCGGTCCCCGAGTTGCGGGGTTTCAATGATGAGGACGTCCATGGTTTTCTCCCTAGATGTATATCGGTCATGTTCGAAAAATCAGATTCTTCGGCCGTTTTTAGGTGGTTCGCAGGCTGGTACGCTGCCAGCCAACCTCGCCTCGTTGAGCGCGTCCGGCGACGCTGCGGTTGCCGCTGCTGCAAAACCGCGACCCCAGGACAACAAAATCCAGTTCACATAACCCGACGTGTAACTCGAACATGGGGTGTACAGAGCGACAAACCACCCCTCTGGCCACCTAGACGACTTCACGAATGTCGAGTATCTGATCAGTGCCGCATCGGGCCCTGATTTTCAGAACCGGGTTTCAGATCGGGGATACAAAAGCCGGGTAACGTGCGGCCAATGAGAAGTGCCAGTAAGCGGGAGATCAAAGCCTGGAACAATTTCTCACGCTACATATCCCAACTCTCAAGTATGGTTCTTAGCGGGATGTAGCAGGAACGATTCCCGGCTCCGCTCCCCTGGCGATCGGTACGCGCACGGCGTTGCCCCATTCGGTCCAGGAGCCATCGTAATTGCGGACGTTTTTGAATCCTAGTAAATAGGACAGAACAAACCACGTGTGGCTGGACCGTTCGCCAATTCGGCAATAGGTGACCACCTCGTCGCCACTTTCCAGTCCTACTTCTTCGCGGTAGATCGCGTCGAGCTCCGCCCGTGTCCGAAATGTGCCATCCTCCCCTGCGGCTCGAGCCCATGGCACCGACGCTGCCGAGGGAATGTGGCCCCCACGCAGCGCACCCTCTTCGGGGTAGGCGGGCATGTGGGTCCGGGCGCCAGTGTATTCATCCATCGAGCGGACATCAATTAGCGGTCTTCCAAAGTGCTGGTGCACGTCGGTCATGTAGGCGCGGATGGGGGCGTCGTTACGGTCGACGACGGGGTAGTAAGTAGGGGTGGTTCCTGGGATGTCAGTTGTCAGTTCTCGGCCATCGGCAATCCACTTATCTCGACCACCGTCGAGAAGGCGGACGTCTTCGTGCCCGAAGAGGGTGAAAACCCACAACGCGTAGGCGGCCCACCAGTTACTTTTATCCCCGTAAATCACTACGGTCGTATTCCTTGATATACCTTTTACCGACATGAGATTGGCGAAGTTTTCGCCATCGACGTAGTCGCGAGTGACTTCGTCATTGAGATCGGTATGCCAGTCAATTTTGACTGCACCAGGAATATGTCCCGTGTCGTAAAGAAGAACATCCTCATCCGACTCAACGACGATGAGATTTTCGCTGCCCAGGTGCCCTGCAAGCCAGTGAGTGGAAACAAGCCGTTCCGGATTGGCATAGTCGGCGAACTTGTCCTGGGGATCTGTCTCAAGCGTCATTAAAAGCCTCTCTGCAGCAAATGAATAGTAACTACTATGCTACATAGTAATACGCACCAAAGCTACCCCTCCCCCGTTAGATCGGTGCTTTACTACCAAGGTTCAGATTGCTATCGTTGCACCGCAAAGTAGAGCTGAAGGTGTTTCAGTTGCGCCCGGACAAGCTGATCGACCCGGCTGCAGCCTCCTAATGAAGGCCTCAGCGGTCGGGCCTCCCCATGGATATGCGCAGCCGTTCCATTCCCACTTAACCGGCTCTTCACGAACGAGGGTGTAGTCGTCTGAGCGTTGATGCGAGGTAGGGGTCGAGGTCTCCCGGAGGATGGAAGTTCTCACACTGACCATCCCGGCCGAAAGACCTCGACGTGCTCAAACCCTATGTTTGCTGCCCCTGATCTGACGACGTTCTGCCGCCTTGACGAGCTCGGCCTGGTGGCCGTCGGGCAGCATCTGGACCCGAAGCGTGCCGTGCTGGAATGTCGCGTCCTGGAGCCGGACGCGTGGTGCAGCGGATGCGGCGCGGAAGGAGCGCCCAGGGACACCGTGACCCGTCGGCTGGCGCATGAGCCATTCGGGCATCGGCCCACGACACTGCTGGTGCGGGTGCGTCGGTACCGGTGCTCGGGATGCCGGCGGGTCTGGCGTGAAGACACCTCCAAGGCAGCCCCGTCTCGGGCGAAGATCTCTCACGGTGGACTGCGATGGGCCCTGACCGCTCGTGGTCGATCACCTCACCGTGTCCCGTATCGCAGCCGGGCTCGGCGTGTCCTGGAGCGCCGCGAACGACGCTGTCCTCGCGGAGGGCAAGCGCCGACTGATCGAGGACCCGGGCAGGTTCGAGGGAGTGAGCGCGATCGGCGTGGATGAGCATGTGTGGCGGCATACCCGCCGCGGCGGCAAATACGTGACGGTCATCATCGATCTCACCCCGATCCGCGAGAAAACGGGCCCGGCGCGGCTGCTGGACATGGTCGAGGGGCGCTCCAAACAGGTCTTCAAGGCCTGGCTCGCCGATCGGCCGCAGGCATGGCGGGACGGCATCGAGGTGGTCGCCATGGATGGGTTCACCGGGTTCAAGACTGCCGCGTCCGAGGAGCTTCCCGACGCGGTCCCGGTCATGGATCCGTTCCACATCGTTCGGCTCGCCGGCGACGGGCTGGACCGGTGCCGGCAACGCATCCAACAGGCCACACTCGGACACCGGGGTAGAGCCGGTGACCCTCTCTACCGGGCCCGGCGCGCCCTGCATACCGGCGCGGACCTGCTGACGGAGAAGCAGCAGGCCCGACTCACTACGGTGTTCGCGGTCGAGGATCACGTCGAGGTCGAAGCGACGTGGGGCATCTATCAGCGGATCGTTGCCGCGTACCGGGCACCCGACGAGAAGAAGGGGAAGGAAGATGATGCAGGCCGTCATCAACGCGGTTACCAGCGGCGTCCCCGCCGCCCTGACCGAGATCCGTCGGCTCGGCCGCACCCTGAAGCAGCGTGCCGCTGACGTGCTCGCGTTCTTCGACCGCCCCGGCACGTCCAACGGCCCCACCGAAGCCATCAACGGACGCCTCGAACACCTCCGCGGCTCAGCACTAGGATTCCGAAACCTCACAAACTACATCGCCCGCAGCCTGCTCGAATCAGGCGGCTTCAGACCCCAACTACACCCTCGTTCATGAAGAGCCACTTAACCTTTGATCTGACAATGGGTAGGGACAATCAAGCCGGGGTGCCACCTCGCGTTAAGTCAAGCAGTAGTAATGGGCAGGCGTGACCGCCTCGCGTTGGCGACAGGAAAGACTCAGCAAGCACCAGGCGAAGCCTTGCCCTACCGCCGGGTCGGCGACAGTTTCCGCGACGACATCGTACTCGTCGCCCTAATTGACGGTGCACCATCGGGGCCCGCAATTCGTGCCAGCTTATTCGCTGCGTACTTTATCGACGGCTCGGTGGTGTCCAGAGCGAGTTCCACACCCAGGATGATCCGTCGCGTAACATGTAAACTCCGTGCGACGTTAGTCGATAGAAAGCGGTGAACGCCTCCCGGGCGCCTTGGGCTATTCCAAGGAGGAGCTCAGACATGAGTTTCTGCTCCGCTTGTTCCTCGACGTGACTGGTGCGCGCGTATTTACTCGTGACGGGGTCCCCTTATAGATAGCTCGCCGCGCGGTTCAGACGGTAACGAAGTGAACCGCAGGAACGGTAACCGAGTCCGTCCTTCCATCAAAACACCCCACTCGTCGGCTGAAGGTTTATCGAACAGCCAAACGCCGTCGATCCCAACTGTTTGTGGCGTCATCGGTTTGGTGGCGGGCATGTTCAATCAACCGGCAGGTGCCACTGATATCCCCTGGCGGAATCCGGTCTGCTTCCGATGTGATTTCCGTCAGTTGCTCACGCAGCAGTTCAAGTTCTTCTATACGGCGATCGATCCCTTCCAGCTGCGCATCAAGAACACCGAGGACATACGCGCACGGTGTCTCTCCCCGCTCGCTAAAGGACAGAATTTCTTTCACCTCATCCAGGGTGACGCCCAACCGCCGGGCGGTCCGAATGAACGATAACCGGTCGTAAAACGACTCATCATAATTTCGATACCCAGAGCCCATCCGGGCGGGCGCCGCAAGAACACCGATGGATTCGTAGTACCGAATCGTTTTCGGATTTACGCCCGCTAGCTGAGCAACTTCACCAATTCTCATCATTCCTCCTTAACAGATATTACAGCTGGGCGGGAGGTGTCGTAAGAACCCTGGTTGCCACCCCCCTGACCTGACAACCGGTAGATTCTCCGTCCTCCCGGGCAGGGACATCACCCGTCCGCACACGAAAAGATCGGCTGTCCACACGAAGGGAGCTCCCTCCCGTCCCTTAACACCCGGGACAGATGGAGAGGGACCCTGGGAGGCCGTCAAGCACGCACCGGCCCAAACGACGCCGCTACCCGGGCGGGGAGCCTGCGTAATATGCTTCGCGTGACTCACTGGCGAGCTGCTCTACCAGCCGCATGGCGTCCTCGGCGCAACCCCAAGACAGAGTCACCCCGGCCCCACCGTGGCCATAGTTGTGCACAATGCGGGTGCCCGGTTCGACCTCCAGCCGGATGCTGTGAGTTCGGAAGGGGCGCAACCCAGCGCGCACCGGTTCGAACTCGTCGATCTCAGCATCAGCGAGCACCGGGAAGAACTCAATGCAGCGACGGAGCATCTCCCGAACCGGCTCATAGTTATCCAAGCCGATGTCGAGGCCCCATTCGTCTGGCTCCACCAGCCCCCCCAGCAACAGCCGGTCCTCTCCCTTAGGGACAATGAAGATCATGTCCTGCTCATCGGTGTCCGCGTCGTTGGCCACAGCATGAACGCTGGTGATCCGCGGCATCTTCGTCCCATCGTTGCGGACGCGGATCAAGGCTCCGCGGTGCGGCGACAGGGCGCTGTCACCAGCTAGCTCGATCGAGCCCAGTCCAGAGCAGTTCACAACCACCTCAACACCGAACTCTTCCCGGAGCCCCTGCTCCTGCTCACGCAGGTCGCCCGAGACCCGGTAGGGGACCAGCTGACAGCCAGCATTCAGGGCTTCCCCTTGTAGCCAGGACATGTACTTTTCGGTATCCACCACCGGGGCGAGGTATGAGTAAGCGTCCTGAACACCGGCCCCCGGGCTCACTCCCCCAGCATCGGCCAACGCCGGATCGTGAACAAAACCTGGAACATTGCGAGCAATATCATGCATCTTCGCTAACTCAGCCGGGCGGGAAGCGATCGGGTACCGAAAGTAGAAAACGGCTGGCCGAATGAACACGCCAGTTTCCTGCGGCCGTTTAGCCAGCTCTCGGAACTGCTCGTATGAAGCCATAGCCCATGCCTTGGATTTCTCCAGCAGGATCTCGTCATGGTGGCGTCCACATACCGATGGTGGCCACTCCCACACCGCCCCCGCTGCGGTCGAGGTAACTTCCGGAGCGAAACTCTCGGCGACCACCGTCACGTTCCAGCCTTCCTTCCGCAAGGACAACGCCGTCGTTAGCCCGATCACTCCTGCCCCGATCACTAGAGCTCGTCGGCCGTGATTCTCCACCATCTCTTACCACCTCACTGTCGTCGCTTCTATCTGAACCGCAACCGTAAACCTTCCATTCACTGGAAGGTCAAGACCATCGCAATAGGTTCGCGTCAGCTCATGTTGTTTTGCTCGCGAAGCGTCGGGAATGAACACTTCTGCCTTAGCGGCCTAGGTGGCTGGCCGAGTGTGACGTTGAGAACCGGCACCCCTCGCTGCTATGTGTGAAGGCCGCGAACTTTCCCCGGAACAAGTGGCTTAGGGATTTTAGGTTCCAAAGTGAACTCGAAATACAACTTGCGGCTACCCACACCCTGGCCACCGGGCGTGAATCCGCAAAAGCCAGCCCATGTACCGGTTCGAGAACTTCAGCACCGGCAAATCTCACTTGCTCATCGGCATCGGCGCCTCAACCACCAAAAGGGATGCCCGATCAGATATACGAGCGCAGCCGGGCTCGTGAACGAACTAGTCGAAGCCGCACACGGAAGGACGCTCATCAAGCTTATCGCCCGCTACGGACGCGTTGATCTGACACTTTTGAAGGTATTGGAAGCCACTCTGACTCCGGTATCGCCAGGACCGGCACAACAAGCACAGTGCCCTAATCTTCCTACCTATGCCATCGTCGGCGTCCTAAAAGGCATTATCAGCATGGGCTGTGCCGAGTTTTAGTTACCTCTTGACTGGGCTCTTCGAATTCGCCGCACCACTACGAACTGCAGAGTGGTCCTAAATAGCGTGAACCCAGTCACTAGTAAGGGATCGTTGATCGGGGCGGCAGCAGCGCCTATCGGATTCACAGGTCTTAGGTGACCAGCTTTGCGTAGACAACGTAGTTGTCGTCGAATTCACCGGTATCTGGGTTATAGCCGTCGCAGGTAATCAGGCGCAGTTCGGAACCCTCCGTGTTGCCGTAGACCGTCTGAGTCGGAAACTCGTCCTTGACGTACTGTTCGCCGCGATCGAAGACGAAGGTCGCCGTGGTGCCGTCTTCACGAAGCACATCAATGGTGTCCCCGGGCTTAAGCTTGCGCAGATCGGCGAAGACGCCTGGTCCCCCGCCGGTTGCATTGACGTGGCCTAAGAGGACAGCTGGTCCGCGTTCACCGGGGGTGGGGGAATCGTTATACCAGCTCGCCGGCGCGCCGGGGCCATCTGGAGGAACCTCCAGTGAGTCGTTTTCACGTAGTCCAAGGCTAAGCAGCTCTGATCCGGCGTCGATGGCGGGCACGTTGAATGAAACCGGGGCCGACTCGGGCAGCACCGGCAGCTGGGTAGGAGCAGGGGCCGCCGCCGCGGGAATTTCAGGTGCAGGCGGCACAGGTGTCGGCGTGGGTGTCGGTGTGGGAGCCGGAACCGCGGGCGACGAGGAAACCGTCGGCGCCGACGCCGTTCCCTGGCCTTGGGGTGGGGCTTCTGTTGCGCAACCTGTAAGGATGAGAGCAGCAACTGCTGCTGAGGCTAGGTAGCCACTGCGACGTCCGTTGGGTGAGCTAAGCATAATGAGCTTTGTCCAATCAGTTCGTGGGACTTGGAGGGATGTTCCTTGACGTTGCTCCTGCAAGCCCCCAACCAACGTGCTTGACTATTCTTCGAAACAACCGTCGAAACGGATGGGTTCCTCGTCAAACCGATTGACCAGCAAGCAACCGGAGCAAGCTAATCTTCAAGGTCGCCGCCTGCGACCTTTAGCCAGGAACGGCGGTTAACCGCAGCTTCGATTGGCGGCCCTGTCGTCCCAATAGCCGGTCCTTCACCGCCACACGTCCTTCGAGGTCGACAGTCCCAGAATCTGTCATCATCAAAAAGTCGACTGCACGGAACGTTGGTTGTCGTGGCTGAAGGCCGTGATAGTGCTGTCGGTCGTGGTGTGGGCAACGAATAGGTGTGCCCGGAGGTTTGATCCTCAGAGTTCGGCAGCTTGTTCTGGCTTCAAGTGATTGAACTGGGGTAGTCCCGTTTGTGCACCGGTGTATGAAATGTGTTTTCCCGGTCGAAATGACTTCGGGATCGTACGATGAGTTGTAGTAGTCGCGAAGCAACAGTAAAATCCACACCTGTGAGGAGCCGGTTTTGTCCGCTTATCTCAGTATTTTGTTCATGCTTTTGGTTGCAGCGGGAGTTATCAGCAGCCTGTATCTCGTTGCCAGGTTCGCTGCTGTCCACAGAGAGCCGTTTGAGGGTGGACCGTTTTTGTCTGGATGGGCGCCGGAAGAACATGCGTTGTCGCGCTATCATGCCCGTTTTTATCCCTTGACCATGCTCTTTCTGGCTTTCGATATCGAGATGCTGTTCATGTATCCGTGGGCGGTTATTGTCGCCAATGCCGGCTTTGAGGCGGTGATCGAGATGTTCGTTTTCCTGGGTGTCCTGATGGTTGGCGTGGTGTGGGCTTGGCGGGAGGGTGCGCTGAGGTGGACTTAGCAGGCGGTTTAGCGAGATTAGCTGTACATCGTGTGCATGTTCTCGTAGTTGAGGTCCCTGGTTGGGGGGATACGAGGATGCGTGCCGAACATGAGTTGCGCCGCCGCGGGTGGGTCGAGGCGGTGTCCGCGGGTGAAGCGGATGTCTTATTTGTCTGCGGCACTCCCGGCCCAGCACTCGCGAGTGTCTGCGACCGGGTGTGGGACCAGCTACCCGGGCCGCGGGCACGGGTGATCGCCAGCTGCCCACAGGCCATCGAGAAAGCCCTCGAGGAGGCAAACGTCTCGCTCCTTAACCACACGGCTCAGCGTGACGACGCTTCCACACGCTTTCACCGCGGGGCAACAAGCCCCCCACTAGAAGATGCCCGAACGGATGAATCTGGCACCGATGGCGAAGGCATGACCCACCGGGGTGTGTCCGGCGCTGAGCGGGAGGATTCCCCGAAAGACGTCAACGCGATGGATCACTCCGACGGCGGCATGGATATGCCGATGCCGGGTGGTATACCTCTGGCGGAGGGCGGCACGGATCGAGATGGGCTTGATCTTGATGTTCTCCATGTCCCGTTGGGTCCGGTGTTGCCTCATTGGCCTGCTGGTCTGGTTCTGCGTTGTGGACTGCAGGGGGATGTCATCACGGATGCATCGGTTGCAGTGCTGGCGGGACAGGCAGCATCCCCGGGGACGCTGCCAAATGGTGCCGGAGATGCTGGGGATGGGGAAACCTTGAGGGCCAGTGATGCTGCGCGGCGTCGATTGTGTGCGCGGCACTGTGACAGTATCGGCCGGTTACTGGCCTTGGCTGGGTGGGAGCAACCCTCATCGAGGGCGTTCCGGGTCCGTGACGCCGTGCTGGGAGGCATGCCGTTGGGGCAGGTGACAGCGGAACTTGACCGGCTGATGCGGCGGGTTGGTCGTTCACGGGTACTTGCCTGGTCCTTGAGAGAACTTCCGGTGGTGTTGGAAAGCCTTAGAAAGTGGTTGGGTGAGGCCCGAATAGCTGCGGACACTGCCTCTGATAGCGCGGTCCTGGCTGTGAAACCGACGGTGGAGGAGGAAAGGTCTAGGTTGCAGGAGTTGCCGGGCATGGTGATCGGCCTTGATCTCGCTGCTGCGCGGTTGGTGGTCGCGGCTTTGGCCATAGACACAGCTGGTATCGGAACTGAGGACTCTGATCATGTCTGAGGGCGTTGTTCAGGTTGGTTCGTGGTGGGCGGTGTTGGCTGCTGTTGTCCTTGGTGTTGTCGCTTTGGCGGCGGCGGCTTTTGATGGCGTGTTGGGGGCGCGATCGGATGGTCGGCCGGCGCTATCCGGAGTCGTCCGACCGGTGGTGGAGTCGGCTCGTTTGTTGCGTCAGAGACGGCGGTTGATCATCGCGGCTGATATCCCTTTGTGGCGTATCGGAGTAGCTGGTCTGCTTGTGGTGGCCCTGCTGAAAGTTGTGGTGGTGCCGTTGGGCGATTGGACGGTGGCGGACCTTTCGGTAGGAATCGTGTGGTTCAACGCCATGGATGTGATGGTGTGGGCATTGGTGTGGTTGGCAGGGTGGGGAGCTAACAGCGCCCACGCCTTGGTAGGTGGGTACCGGTTCCTGGCACAGGCTCTATCGTATGAGCTGCCTTTAATGTTCGCCCTGACAGCTCCTGCCGTGGCAGCTGGAAGTCTGCGTGTGGGGGACGTGGTCGCGGCCCAGGAGGGGCTGTGGTTCGTCGTATGGATGCCGGTGGCATTTCTAGTGTTCTGTGGGGGGGTGCTGGCTTTTTCGGTATGGGGGCCCTTCAGCCCCGCTGCGGGCCGGGATATTGCCGGGGGCGTTCTGGCGGAGCTGTCCGGCGTTGATCGGTTGCTGGTACTGGCGGGGCGGTACGCACTTTTGAGTGCAGGGGCGGGCTTGGCTGTGGCGTTGTTCCTAGGCGGCGGGTCCGGTCCGTTTGCTCCACCGTGGGTGTGGACGTTGGTGAAGACCTTGGCGGTGTTGGCTGTGTTCATCGGGGTGCGGCGCCTGCTGCCTGCCGTACGGCCGGACCGGTTGGTGGAGGCGGCCTGGATTCTGGTCCTGCCGGCGGTGCTCCTTCAGGTCCTTTTTGTCAGTCTGACAGTGGTGGGGGGCTGACAGCCGTGATCACTGGTGCTTTCTGGTTCCTGGCAGTTGTCGCGGTCGCGGCAGGTGTTGCGGTGTTCCGGGTGGATTCCATGGCGAGGGCCACGTACGCGTTGGCAGTGTCTTTCGTGGCTGTCGGGGTCATGCTGCTGTTGTTCAATCTGGAATATATCGGGGTGATCACCATTTTGATGATGGTGATGGAGATGGCCATCATGGCGGTGTTCATGATCATGTTCATGGGGATGAACCCGGCCCTGATGCCGATGAGCATGGTCCACAACAAGCGCGGGTCGCTGGCCGTGTCTGTTGGGGCGTTCATTATCCTGGCAGGGGGTGCGTTGTTGGTGCCTTGGCCCGAGCGCCGGGGTGTCCCGGCGGCTGATCTGACGCAGTCGCTGGGTGAGGCCATCATGGGTTCGAAAATGTTGGTGATGCTTACGGTGAGCCCGGTGTTGTTCGCCACGCTCGTTGCTGCACTGGTGCTGACCAACCCGCGGGGGCGCTACGACCGTTTCGGTGATGACCTTCGAATCAGGCCGCCGCGAGGGCCCGGACAGGGGGGCGGGCAACCATGACGTTGGATGCGGTTCTAGTGGTGTCCGCCGCCTTGTTTTGTGTGGGGTTGTATGGGGCTCTGTCCCAGCAGGTGGTGGTCATGGTGATGATGGGCCTGGAGTTGATGCTCAACGGGGTGATTCTCGCGGCCGCGGGATTGTGGTGGTTCCTTGCCCCGGCCCCTGATGGGCAGGTCTTGCTGCTGGTGGTGATCGCCGCGATGACTGTGGAAATGGCGATGGGTTTCGCTGTCGCCACGCTGCTCCATCGCTCACGGGAATCCGACATGACCGACATGGCAACGGATCTTTCCGGATGAGCGCGTTGCTCTGGGTCCTGATCGGCTTACCTTTAGTGGCAGGAACAGTGCTGTGCCTGGGCGGAAACCGCCTTGCCAGGGCTGCTGTTCCCGTATCGCTGGTTGTCGCTTTGGTCATCACGGTGCTGGCTGTGGCAGTAGCCGTGGTTCGCCCGTCGGTGACGGTACCTTTCATTCAGGGTGCCGGTTTCGGGTTGGCCGTTGATTCCCTTTCGGCGGTGGTCCTTCCATCGGTCGCGGTAGTCGCGCTGTTGGTGTTGGTTTTCGCTTCAGCGAAAGACATAGCACCGGAAGTGGCACCGCAGGCGAGGTTCCACGGGTTGATGCTCATTTTCGTTGCGGCGGTAATCGTGACGGCGACCGCGACCACGCTGCCGGCCCTGTTGTTCTCCTGGGAGTTGATGGGCGCGATGTCTTATGCCCTGATTGGGTTCCGGTGGCAGGAACAGGACCGGGTGTCGGCCGGTCTGACGGCTTTTTTGACTACCCGCGGGGCGGACCTGGGCCTCTATGTGGCCGCGGGAGCAGCCCTGGCGGCCGGTAGTGGGCTCGCTTTGGATGAGCTGGCCGGCGCTCCGGAGGGGTGGCGGCACGTCATTGCGGCCGGGATTCTCGTGGCGGCGTTGGGTAAGGCCGCTCAGTTGCCGTTCAGCTTCTGGCTTTCCCGCGCGATGGAAGGCCCGAGTCCGGTCAGCGCCTTGCTGCACTCGGCCGCGATGGTGGCGATGGGCGGGTACTTGCTGCTGCGTATGGTGCCGTTGTTGGAGGCAACCGGATGGGCCGCTACTGCGGCGTCCTGGGTCGGGGTGCTGACAGCCCTGGTGTTGGGAGCGGTCGCCATGGCGCAGAAAGACCTCAAGCAGTTACTGGCGGCCTCGACGGCGGCGCAGCTTGGTTTTGTGGTGCTCGGTGCCGGGCTCGGCGCAACCGCCGGCGGGACCGCCCACCTGGTGGCCCACGCGGCAACCAAAGCCCTGTTGTTCCTCGCCGCCGGCGCCTGGCTCGCCGCACTGGGAACCAAGAAACTTCAAGCCCTGCGGGGAGCAGGACGACGGTGGCCGCTGGTAGGAGTGACCTTCGCGGTCGGGGCGCTGAGCCTTGCCGGGGTTGCTCCGCTCTCGCTCTGGGCGACCAAGGACGAGGTTCTCGCGGCAGCCCTGGAGGAATCCCCGGCCCTTTATGTCGTTGGTCTGGCTGCGTCCATGCTCTCAGCGGCCTACGCAGGCAAGGCCCTGATCATCGTATGGCGTAAGCCGCTAGCTGACACCGTTGCCGAGTATGACACCGAGGAACACGGCACCCGGCACATCGGCGTGTGGGAGCGGGTTCCGTTGGTTCTCCTCGCCGTGGGCGCTGCGCTGCTCGGGATGCTCGCTCTGCCCTCGGTCGGTGAGGTTTTGCGCGCTGTACTGGGGGATCAGTCTTCGCCTACCGCCGGATGGTGGGAACTGGCGCTCTCCGCGGTCCTGGCTGTGGCTGTGCTCTTCGCGGTGGCCCGGTTCGGTGTGGTGGAGCCACGATGGGCGGCGGGGTGGCTTGGACTCGAACGTGGCACCCACCTGCTCATCGTGCGGCCAGCCCTGGCTCTGGCCAGTTCCCTGGCACGTTTCGATGACCGGGTTCTGGATCGTGGTGTGTGGGCGGGTGCAGCCTCTGTCGCCGGCGCCGCTCGGGGCGCGGCCCGGTTCGATGATGAACGAATCGATGGCGCCGTCGAGGCTGCCTCTCGCGGTGGACTGTCCGCGGCCACTGCAGCGGCGAAGACGGATACCCACGGGGTTGATGCGGCGGTGGAAGCCGCAGGCCGCGGCGCCCGCAGGCTCGGGTCCCTGGCACGCCGCCCGCAAACAGGTCAGGTTCACCACTACTACGCCCAAGCCGCTGTGGTTCTCTCAGCGGCACTCGTCCTCCTACTTCTTGTGAGGTGACCGTGCTCAGTCTCGTCGTTTTCCTGCCCCTTGCCGCCGCCGTCGTACTGGCGGTGCTTCCGGGGATCCCGGACAGGGCAGCCCGATGGGCGTGGGTTCTCGTAGCCGCCGCAGACACAGCCCTTCTCGCTGGCATGTGGGCTACCTACGAGGAGCCACAGGACGGCGGGTTGGCGTTCGAGGAACAGGTCGCGTGGATTCCCAACGTGGGCAGCAGCTATCACGTGGGTGTGGATGGGTTGTCCTTGCCGTTGCTGGCCTTGACCGTGGTCGTTTTCCTTGCCTGTTCCATCTATGCGCTGAAGGAACGCAACCGCCCCCGGGCGCAGGCCGCCCTGTTCCTTTTCCTGCAGGCCGCATGCCTGGGTCTGTTCGCGGCACAGGACCTTATTCTGTTCTTCCTGTTCTTCGACCTGTCGATTGTGGGAATGTACTTCGTCATTACCGGGTGGGGCCACGGCAACGCGGCCAGGTCCGCGCTGAAGTTCTTCCTCTACACGTTCCTGGGGTCCCTGGCCCTGTTGCTCGGTTTCATCGGGCTGTACCTTTACTCCGAGCCCCGAACTTTCGACATGGTCGAACTCGCCCGACTGGCACCGTTGAACGGCGACCCTGTGGCCGGCAGTTTCGTCCTCGGTGCGATCCTTCTGGGCCTGGCCATCAAAACCCCCACCTTTCCCTTTCACACCTGGCTTCCCCCGGCCCACACCGACGCACCAGCAATCGGGTCCGCGGTCCTTGCCGGAATCCTCCTGAAAATGGGCACCTACGGGTTCGTGCGGATCGCGATGCCCATGCTCCCTGACGCGTGGCGGGACTGGGCCTGGCTGATCATCGTGGTCGGTGTCATCTCGGTGCTGTATGGGGCGCTGGTTGCTCTGGCCCAGACCGACCTGAAACGGATGATCGCCTACACCTCGGTCAACCACATGGGTTATGTGGTAATCGCTGTCGGCGCAGCCGGTGTGGCTGGCGGTAGTGACGCCGCAGCGCGGGAAGTCGCCGTCACCGGGGCGCTCACCCAGATGGTCAGCCACGGGCTGATCACCGCGGCCCTGTTCCTGCTCGCCGGGGTGTTGCATGATCGGGCCGGAACCTACGACATGGGCTCCTACGGAGGGCTCGCCGGACCTGCACCGAAATTCGCGGTCCTCTTCTCGGTCGGAGCGTTCGCGTCCCTCGGCCTGCCCGGCTTCAGCGGGTTCATCGCCGAATTCCAGATCTTCGCCGGCGCCATCGGCACCGTCCCGTGGACGGCACTGGCACTGCCGGGCATCCTGATCACCGCGGCCCTGTTCCTGATCGCCGTTCAGCGTCTACTCACCGGGTCGGTGCAAGGAAAATCCGCCGGATTCACCGACCTGCGAGCCCCGGAACTGCTCTCCATCGGCCCGTTACTGTTCCTGTCACTGCTCATCGGTGTGTTCCCCCGTCCGCTGCTGGATCTGATCGAGCCCGCCGCGGCGACCGTCGCCAGCCTTGTCGGACGGTAACCGTATGGACGCTGACATGCGCATGAGCATGGACTTTTCGGTCCTTGCCCCGGAAATGTTCGTCCTCGCGGGGGCCATCACTGCACTGCTGGCAGGATCTTTCCTGCCCCGGAACAGCCAATGGGTCAGCCGGCTGATCGCGGTCCTGGCGTTGATCAGCGGCGCAGTAACCGCAGCGGCCGGGATTTTCGGGCAGACCCGCACGGTATTCGAGGACAGCTTCGCCGTCGACGCACCCACCGGGGCTGCCCGCCTGATCATCTGCCTTAGCACCCTGCTGGTGATCTGCCTGGGTGCCGAAGAACTCAGCGGCACCGCGCGGGAGAGTGAAACATATTCCCTGATGCTGCTCTCAGCCCTGGGCGCCATGGTGATGTCCGGGACCAGTGATCTGCTGATCCTTGCCGTGGCGTACCTGCTGGCCAGCATTCCGCTCTACGCCTTGATCGGCATGGGACGCTCACCGCGCGCAGCCGAAGCGGCACTGAAAACCTACCTGTTGGGAGCATTCCTCGGCATCGCACTGCTGTTAGGAGTCACGATCCTCTACGCCCTCGCAGGAGCGAGCACCTATAACCAGTTGGAAACCGGGCTGAGCAATGCACCCGCGGGTGCCATCGCAGCAGGCCTGGTCGGGGTCCTGGGCGGACTGGCCTTTAAAGCCGGCGTGGTGCCAGGCCATTTTTGGGTACCGGACGCTGCCCAGGGTTCAGGGGTAACCGCGGCCGCTTTTCTAACTACGGTGCCCAAAATAGGTGCCCTCATCGCGGCGTACCGGCTACTGACAACAATCCCGGACACAGTTGACTGGCCCCTGCTAATCGGTCTCATTGCTGTTGCCAGCATGACCATCGGGAACTTCGCCGCTTTCGCGCAGACCGACGCCCGGCGGCTGCTCGGGTGGTCCACCGTCAGCCAGGCCGGCTACCTTCTGATACCGGTTGCCGTCGCAGGACACAGCACCCTGGCGCTGCCCTCAATGCTCTTCTACCTGGCCGCCTACGCCGTATCAAACGTCTGCGCCTTCGCCGTCATCGCCGCCACAGGACAGTATGCGCTGAAGGACTACCGCGGACTGGCCCGAACGGCCCCATGGTTGGCAGGGGCACTGCTGATCAGCCTCTTGAGTCTGGTCGGCACACCCCCGACCGCGGTGTTCGTCGGTAAACTAACAACCTTCGCCGCCGGCTGGGATGGCGGATTCGCATGGCTGGTGGTGATTGCCGCGCTCAATACGGTCGCGAGCCTGTTCTACTACCTGCGCTGGATCGGGCCCGTGTTCCAGTCGCGCCCATCCGGTGAAGCGGCGAGGATTGCAGTTGGTTCCCGGCGCTGGGCCACTGCCTCGGCCCTGACAACTGCCGGAACCGTACTCGCTTTCGGCATTTTCGCAGGCCTGCTCTGGCCGTTCGTTGATGGTCAGCTCGTTCGCTGACAGTCTCGATTTCCAGAAGCTAACCGGGCCTCCTTCACCCGAGCCATCACCCCGAAGAGGTCTATCCGACCGCGCTGGACGGACCCTCTGATGCTTCCGTCGCCATTGAAGCGCGGTGCCTTCGCCTGTCAGTTCGTCTACTGTATTTTTTGCGCCGATGGGTCAGATGCAGCGTTTATCCGCCGAGCGTTTTGAGGTGTTCCCGATACTCCCGACGGTGACCTCACTACCGGCGAATACAAAGAACGCCTCGGAACTCTCAGCGATTAGACACACAACAACCTCGAATAAATAGCCACACCCCTCGCACAGGCAAGTACTAACAATCGGGGCTGCTGAAGGTTTGCTTGACACTTTGCCTGTGAGGATTTGATCCTTGCTGGTGGAAGGATGTTCATCATGCCCAAAGCCTTTCCTGAAGAGTTCCGCCGTGACGTTATCGCGGTTGCCCGAAAGGGCGAAGCGCCCATTACCCAGATCGCGAAGGACTTCGGGGTTTCGCCCGCGGCTTTGCACCGCTGGCTGAAGATCGCCGACCGCGAAGACGGGGTGAAGTCCGGGGCCGTGTCCGATGATTCCGTGAAGCTCCGAGAGGCCAATAAACGGATCCGTTTGTTGGAGCAGGAAGCAGAAGTGATGCGCCGCGCGGTGGCTTACTTGTCCAGGGACATCAACCCAAAAAAATGATGTACCCGCTGGTCCGTGAATTAGCTGCCGAGGATGCCCCGGTCAGGGTTCCTGTCGCAGTGTCCTGCCGGGTGTTGAACTTCTCCAGACAGGCCTACTATCTGTGGGCCGCGAACCCCGTCTCCTCCCGGGACTGGGAGGAAGCGCATCTGATCAACGCGGCCATCGATCATCACCGGGATGACCCTGCTTTCGGGTACCGGTTCATCGCCGATGAAATCAACGCCGGCGCTCACCAGTTGGTGAGTGAACGAAGGATCTGGCGGCTGTGTTCAGCAAATGGCATCCTCTCGGTAATATCCACCGTCGGCGCCGCTCCGGGATCAAGACCGGCCCGCCGGTTCACGACGACCTCGTGGACCGGGACTTCACCGCTGCGGCGCCGAACCAGAAATGGCTGACTGACATCACCGAACACCCCACGGCTTGAATTCTAGGCATCGTCGCAACACCGGCCCGCTATGTGAGTTCCAGTAAAGCATGCAGTCGCTCTGCCGGGGTGTCCCAGTCCAGGGACTTGCGTGGGCGCTCGTTGAGTTCAGCGGCAACTGCTCGAAGATCTTCCGCGGTGTGGGTCGAGAGACTCGTGCTCTTGGGGAAGTATTGGCGCAACAAGCCGTTGGTGTTCTCGTTGCTGCCGCGCTGCCAGGGGCTTCCGGCATCGCAAAAATAGACGTTCATGTCGGTCGCGACTTGAAACGAGACGTGTTCGGACATCTCGGCCCCCTGGTCCCAAGTTAGCGATCGACGTAAGGCATCAGGTAGTTGGATCACGGTCTTCACCAGCCCGTCGCGCACGGTTTCAGCGGTGTGGTCGTGCTCGAGGTGCACGAGCGAGACGAATCTGCTGGAGCGTTCAACGAGAGTTCCGATCGCCGATTGGTTCAGGGCGCCGGTAATGAGATCGCCTTCCCAATGCCCGGGCTGAACCGCCCCGGGTTTAATGGAGGGTGTTGATTCCTTGAAAGGATGAGCCTTTATGGCAGCACCGAGGAAGTATCCGGATGAGCTTCGTGAGCGCGCGGTCCGGTTGGTG
>NZ_JBTNDE010000035.1:0-14673 GCF_054511155.1 Arthrobacter glycogeni
CCAACCCAGGCCGGCTCTTCACTGGAATACCGGATATGTCCGCCAACCCCGGACGTTCGCTTACCTCAGTCATCAGAACCGACCGCCGGAATGATTCGTTGCCGTAAATGGTCATGATTCTCCCCTTCTTCAGTGACGAATACGATCACTGCCGGGGTCTAGGGCAACACAACCAATCTAACCCTGATCCCCCAACGAGTCCATGCGCCCTGAATCCGACTGCGTTAGGCCGCTCCCTAGAAAATGGACGAAACTGCATCGGCTGCATCAGCGGACGAAATGCATGACCCGCAATGCCGGACCCGCAGCCGGAGAATGAAGATACCCCTTACTAGAGCTGTCCTCAGCCAGAATCACGGTCTTGACCTGTTGTGTGAGCACTTCTGGCCACCTACGGGCGCGTCGTTAGATACTCGACATATGAAATGAGTGTCACCCAGATGGCGGTAGTGGCTAGCTGGCTCTGACCGACCAGCGGTGATTGGTGCAGGACATGAGTGTGGCACCCACCCCAGGTTCGGGGTAGGTGCCACACCATTATTGAAGGTTTGGCTAGAGCAATCCGCCCAGCGGGCCCTCGTTGTCCTCGCCACTGTCAGTAGAGCCGTCGACCGAGTTATCGGCATCGACGTCGGCATCCACATCAGGATTGGCGTCAACATCAGCGTCATTATCGCTGAAATTGCCGCTCAAGTTATCCGACACATCGGTGTCGATCCCGTTAAGCACGTTGTTGTTGCTCGCAACATCACCGATGTCCAGCGCATCACCCAGGATGTTATCCAGCGACACGTTGCCGCTGTCGGCGATTTGGTTATCGCTCACCTCGGTGGTGACCTCGTCCACACTGGTCTCGGTACTGTCGGCGGCGGCCATACTGGCGCCTCCGAGGATCATCACACCGCTGATAGCGGTTGCGGCCAGGGACTTCGTCAAAAGATTCTGCATATCGTGCCTCCATAATTCTGTTGGGAGTTGAAGGACACTACCCATTCGGGGCCAGGACCGTGACCGGATTGGTATGAATCCGAAACTCTTTCGTGACCACACCGCACACCCTCCGACCACACCCAACGCATACATACGCCAAGCCGCCCCCACAGGAACTGCCGCTCCCCCACAGGTTGGACGGCTTTAAGCTAACTCCCCGGGGGAATCCACCAAGGGTATTCACAGCCACCTTTTCGACGTGGACTCATAAAACGATGGACGCTCACGGACATTGAAAGTACGCTGATAAATGTCGCACCTCCTGGGGGCAGTGGCGACACCAAGAAGCTCTTCTCCTCTTCATCAATGAGTTCGCACTCAGCCGTCCAGGGAACAGCAATGGTGTGGTTCCTGGGTCCGGTGCAACTGCGGCGTGTGAAAGGTTGCCATGTTTCAGCGTTTCAAACCCCTTCTAACTGGAGTTGTCCTTACTCCGCTTCTTCTTCTCGGCACCGTACCCCTTGCCCAGGCCGCGGGGCCCGCTACGGGCGCGGCGGATGGTTCGCAGACCGTGCAGCGGGAAGTGAGCTTCGAAGTCCAGAACATCAACCGAAGCAAAATCCCCTGCGAAGCTGACGGTGAAACTTACACCGTGCGAGGCAGCATCACCGGCCCCCAGCAGGCCTTGGACGATCCGCAAGCCGTGACCCTTCTCCTCCACGGGCTCAGCTACGGCGAGTTCTTCGGCAACTACAGCGAACAGCCCGGCTACAACTTCGCCCAAAAGCAGGCCGCAGCAGGGCACGTGACCGTCACCGTCGACCGACTCGGCTACGACTCCTCCGACAAGCCCGACGGCACCGGCATCTGCTTCGGATCCCGCGCCGATATTGCCCACCAGATCGTCACGCAACTGCGCAGCGGCCAATACCAGGCCGACGACACAGCAGCCGCTCCCTCCTTCCCCGAAGTGGTGCTCGCCGGGCATTCCGTTGGAGGAATCATCGCCCAGGCAGCCGCCTACAGCTTCGGGGACATCGACGCGCTGATGGTCCTGTCCTACTCCGATACCACTGTCTCCCCCGCTGCGATGGGCGCCCTGGAAACAGCCATCGCGGCCTGCGAAGCAGGCGGAACGCTCTCCGAAGGTGACCCCGGGTCACCCGGGTACGTTTTCTTCGGGGCGGACACCCCGGAAATGTTCATCAAGGCCCACTTTTTCACCGACAACGCTGAACCAGCAGTGGTGGATACCACGGCGGGCCTGCGCAACATGGACCCCTGCGGTGACATCACCTCCTATAAGGACGCAGTGGACACAAACAAAGCCAACATCGGATCGATCGATGTTCCCACGCTCGTCCTCACCGGGGACAGCGACGCCATCTATCCCGTCCTCGCAGAACCCCAAGCCAGTCTCTTGACCGGCAGTAACGACGTCACAGCGGTCAACATCCCGGCCACCGGCCACGCACTCACCCTCCACAACAGCAAAGACCAATTCTCGGCCGAGGTCTCCGCTTGGCTGGACGCCCGCAACTTCGGCTCCACCCAGATGGGACAAATGCCCACCGGTGGAGCGGACACCGGTGTTCCAGGAACCCCGGCAACAAACACCGACGAAACCACGATCGGCATCACCGCCCTCGCCGCAGTCCTGATCCTCACCACCGCAGTGATCCTCACCACTCGCCGCAAAACAGCAGCTCACACCGACTAAGAAAAACCAGCGCACCAGCCCCGGAACGTAGCTCCCCGGGGACGACAGTGGCTTCCACACTTGCCTGACAAGTAGGCGTGGAAGCCACTGTCGTTTGCTTTTAGCGAGCCAGCGAACCGCCATCAGCCCGTGCCATGTTTACAAGAATCGTGCCACGAGAAGGGGCTGTTACGAATGCGGAAACCCGAAGAAGCGGACGTGCACACTGGTACAGCGGTAAGAGATCAACTGATGGGCATGGCCTACCAGTCTTCCAACAGCAAACCCGGAGCCCGATCAGCGCGGCCGGCCCGGCGAGCCCCAGCAACACCATCCGATGCGACCGGGCCAGACCAGCGCCGCTGCGGGCTGCCTGGACCCCGGCGTCAGGGGTTGCGCTGCTGCTCACGGTTGACCGCCGGATCTGGTCGGGGCAGAGCCGGCGGTAAGCCACTGCTCAAAGCGCACAGCCCCACCCCCTATGCGGGGAGGTGGGGCTGTGCGCCTGCGGCGAGGTCAGACGACCCGGATCTGCGCCATCATGTCGTGGTCCTCGTGCTCGAGGTTGTGGCAGTGGTAGGCGTAGCGGGTCAGGAACGCGCCCGGGGTCGGCCCGATGGGCACGGCGGGCCACTTCACGAGCACGCGCACCTTGTCGCGCGGGTTGAGGATCACCGTGTCCTTCCAGCCCCGCTCGTGGGCCTTCGGCGGCTGGCCATTGCGGTCCAGGATCTTGAAATTGACCAGGTGCATGTGCACCGGGTGCGACCAACCCCAGCCGTTGTCGAACTCCCAAATCTCGGTGTCTCCCGTCTTGGGTAGCGCGTCGATGCGGTTCTTGTCGTAGATCTTGTCGTTGATCGTGTAGAGGCCGTCCCAGCTCTTGCCGAACCTCCACCCGCGGGTCAGGACCGACGCCGCCGCGGTCGTGGCGATGTGCGTTGCGTCGGCCTGGTCGGCTGCGGGCCGAAGGACGGCCGGCACCGAGCTCGGGTCGGTCTCGGCGCGCACCACGTCGAAGCGCAGGATGCGCGATACCGACCCGCTGCCGTAGCCGTTGTCGAGGTAGACCGACGTGCCGACCGGGACCCGGCCGAAGTCGATGACGACCTCGTAGCGCTCGGCCGGCCAGATCGGCAGCTCGGTTAGGGTGACCGGCGCCTCCAGCAGCCCGCCCTCGGTGGCGATGAGCTGGAAGGACTGACCGTTGGACAGCCGCAGCAGGTAGGGGCGGGCGTTGGAGCCGTTGAGGAAGCGGAAGCGGTAGCGTCGGGCCGCGACCGGGGCGAAGGGCTGCGCCTTGCCGTTGGCGACCAGGACGTCGCCCTCGAAGCCCGCGTCGGTGGCCGCGACGGTTGCGTTCGCCGGGTACCACAGCGTCCCGTTGGCGTTGAAGCGCCGGTCCTGCACGACGATCGGGACGTCGTAATTGCCCTTGGGCAGCGGCAGCGCGTCGTCCAAGGCGTCATCGATGAGGTAGAAGCCAGCCAGGCCGCGGTAGGCGTTGCTGGCGCTGATGTGCTCCGCATGGTCGTGGTACCACTGCGTCCGGGCATTCTGGTTGTTACCCAGGGTGTAGGTCTTGGTGGCACCGGGTGCGATCGTGTCCGACGGATGCCCGTCGGAGTCGCCATCGACGTACGCGCCGTGTGTGTGGATCGAGGTGGGCACCAGCAGGTTGTTGGTCTGGTGGACCACCATTTGCCGCCCCTTACGGGTACGCAGCAACGGCCCGGGATACTGGCCGTTGTAGCCCCAGATAGGCGTCGAGACGCCCGGGAGAATCTCCGCCGTCCCCGCCCTCATCGTGATGGCGTAGACGTCGCCCGACGCCGTGCTCGACTGCGGGACCAGAGGCTGAGGAACGGGAAGCCGGCGGGTGTAGGGGGTGAAGGCCGGGCTCGACCCCCCACCGCCACCGTTGTTGTGGGACGCCAGTGCGGTATTGCCGAAGGGGAACAGGACGGCGGAGCCGGTGAGGACGCCGATCTTGAGTGCGTCGCGACGGTAGACACCGCCGAAGGAGCGGTTCGCGGCACGCCCGCGCACCAAGGCCTGGACGAGTAGGACCACGACGAGCAGCTGCAGCGTGATCGTCACGGCATCGACCGGGCCGATCGCCTCTACGTCGCGGTGCGGCCCGACGGGCAGACCGACCGTTCGCGACCAGGCCCACAGCGCGATCAGCGTAAGGTTGCCGAGCACGCCGGCCCACAGTAAGGCGCGGACGCCGGGGTAACGGGGAAGCAGCAGGGCGTACAGACCCTGCCCTAGGACGATCAAAACGAAGAACACCCCATACCCCCACCAGGCCCGACCGTGGTCTTGGACCTCCCACAGGTGTAGGACAGCGGCGGCCAACATGAGCCACCCCGCGAGCGGCAGCTTCACTACCGAGTGGTGAACCGTCTGCGTGGGCACACTCTGAGGCATCATCGGAAATCTTTCTAACCCTGGATTCGGACACGCACGGAGGATTCCTACAGCAGTTGGGGGTTTGCTTATGCACCTAACCCGAACAAAGCGGACGACTCGCAAAACTCAAAACGATGCGCACGCAGCTCGAACTGCACGTCAGCAACGGTGCGGTGTTGCGTCGACACGGGTGGAGCGATGGGCAGAAAGTTCGTCGTCATCGGCCTGTTCTGTGCCATTGATAAACCTGCTCCTTGAAACTCTTCGTCACTTTTGCGACTCTGTTAACAGTGATCGCTCCTTGCTGTCTCCGCACGAGTAGTGGCTACGTGTTTTCCAGGGCTCTCACACCGAGTAGTCGACGGAGGCTCGAGTTGTTCCTCTGAAAAGGGCTTATCCCGCTGCAAGAAAATGGCACCTTAGTTATCGCCGATGGTGGATTGCGATCGGATTAGCGACGTCCCTGCCCGGGTTTCTATTTCCACGCTTACGTCCGGTCGGGGAAGAGAAACCACCCGTCAGAGCCGTGTAACCCCGCCAGCATCCATGGACTCCTCCGGCGGCTGTCCTGTACTTAGTTCAAGAGCGACTTAGTTCAGGGGTGGGGTATCCGTCTACCCCTCTACCGGCACCAATTCCGTCGTAGTACACACCATATGGATGTCTGCCCACACCCCTCTAGGGCCACTCCAGCCTGGTTGAATGCGTTTAGAATAAAATGATTCAAATGCGGTCCAGCTCTTACCCACTGCCTGGGAATGGGCGGCCGTTTGGAAAGGGTGAGAAGAATGTTGTCCCTGGCCTCGTTGCGTGATTTGGGTCCGCTGCCGCCCTCCCTGCCGTTACCGCGCATTGCTCGTTCGGTTGGGAGCCCTGGCGATGAGTGATGGAACGGGGGCCGGGCTGGGGGACGGACTGGAAAAAGTCTGTTCCACCCTCTGCGCATCTTTTATCGACGCGCTGCCGGTGACAGGGGCTGCGCTATCCGCGTTCGGCGGGTCCTCACAAGAAACCGCTTTGTATGCCAGCGATGCCCTCGCGGCCCGGCTGGATGAGCTGCAATTCGATTTAGGCGAAGGCCCCCGATGGACTGCAACTAGTTCCCGGTTGCCGGTGTTGATTCCTCGGGTACGTTCAGCGTCCCATGAGGCCTGGCCGGTGTTCGGCAAGGCCCTGCAGGAAACGCAGGCCCGAGCCTTGTTCGTCTTTCCGATGGTCGTTGGTGCGATGGATGTTGGGGTGGTCGAACTGTACTGCACCAGCCCAGGACCACTGAGCGGGCCAGAGCTTGCGACGGCGCGTTCCCTCGTTGACGGCGCCGCGTGGACTTTGCTGCGCACCATCCTGGCCGTGGACCCCGAAGACGGCGAACACCAGAATGACTCGTTGTTGTCCCGCCGGGAAATCCATCAGGCAACAGGGATGGTAGTAGCGCAAACTAGTGGGAAAGCCGCGGACGCCTTGCTGTTACTGCGCGGCCACGCGTTCGCCAATGGGCTCACTCTTCGCCAAACCTCCGACGACGTTCTGGAAAGGCGTTTGGACTTCACCCCCTCCGTACCCTGATATCGGCAGAAGGAATTTGCTAGTATTCCTATATGGAAACGAGTACCCGCTCAAGCCGGGTCAGTGCGGCTTTCGTTAAACTCGCGGACACGCTGGTCGGCGACTACGACGTGTTGGAACTGCTGCATACCCTTGTCGAGCAGTCCGTCGAACTGCTCGACGCCAAGGCCGCCGGATTGATGCTGGCAGGCCCCGACGGAGTGCTCCAGGTGCTGGCCTCCACCAGCGAGGAAAGCCACTTAGTTGAAGTACTCCAACAAGAATCCGGTGCCGGCCCGTGTGTTGAGTGCTATACGACCGGGGTCCCTGTCACTATCCGTGACATTGCTGGGACAAAAGACCGGTGGCCCGAGTTCAGGGACGCCGCAACATCTCAGGGCTTCCAGTCGGTCCATGCCTTCCCGATGCGCTTGCACGGCAGAACCATCGGGGCGATGAACCTGTTCCGGGCCGACACTGGAGAACTCACCGACGAAGACGTAGCCATCGGTCAAGCGTTAGCCGACGTGGCGACCATAAGTCTTTTGCAAAAACGCACGGCCAGGGAATCTGATGTCGTCAATGAGCAGCTGCAGGAGGCCCTCAATAGCCGGATCCTCATCGAACAAGCCAAGGGCATGATCGCCCACATACAAAACATCAGTACAAACGAAGCATTTCAGCGTCTGCGCAGCTATTCGCGGGCCAACAGCCGCAACCTCCACGAAACGGCAGAAGCCGTGCTCAACCGCACCCTCACCATTTAAACCCGCCAAGTCTTATACGACCCGGTGTTAGGCAGGCGCCGCAGGGCGCATTACATTCCGTAGGCGCGTGCGCCGGAGCTGATCCACGCTGCGAAGGCGGCTGGGTCACCGCGCTGTAGCTCATCTGGATAGGCCCCTCGGAGTGAATATAAGCGCGCCCGTTCATCGGATGTGCGTGCGTCGATCACACCGAGATAGGTGACGCACCAAGCTCTACACAGATCCGTGTCGCCTAGTGCGCACCACGGCGGATTGCCTCGGCTGTGCACCGGTAGGCGTCGGTGATGTAGCTCTTTAACTTGGTCCGCCCGATGCGCCACTGCCCTCTGCCGCCAATTTGGATTGCTGGCAGATCTCTGCTCTGATAAATGCGCGGATCTGGCTCGTGCTGGTGTTAAGTTGCTGGGTGACGTCAAGGATGGTCATAAAGCTGGTGGGGTCGTCTGTACTCGCCCGTGACAGGGATACCGGTGTCGGTGTGTTTTAAGAAGCGACCGCCGCAGAAGGTAGGGGCTTCTGCGGCGGTCGCTTTGGGTGAGCTAATCGGTGGAGGGTTTAGGTCCGGTTAGTTCGGGTGCTGCTGTGTTATTTGCTGTTTATGCTTTGGTGTTGCTGCGGCGGACCATGTAGGTTCCACCGGCTGCTGCTGCCAGGACGAGTCCGCCACCGAGGGCGAGCATAGCATTGTTGGATCCGGTTTCCTGGGCCACACCAGTGTCGGCGCCACCGGCAGGCATGTCGCCCATCTGGGAGGCTACAAGAGTTCCACACAGTGCTGGTGAGGTCGCGCCGACGGGAAGTGCGGGGTCCAGGTCACTTGGGGAGTTGAAGACTTCCTCGGAGACACCGGCAGTTGCTGGGTCCAGGCCGTGAACGACGACGACGGCGGTACCGGCTTCGAGGGAAGCCTTGGTTTCGGCGTTGAGGTCGATTTCACGTTCGATGGTGTAGTTTCCGCCTTGGCCTCCGAGTTCGAGGTTGAGGCCTTCTTCGGGGCCGGTGGCGCCGCTGGTGGTCAGCGTGGTTTGGATTCCACCGTAGGAGGGGGCACCGTCGGTGGTGTTGAGGATGCCGTCACCGTTTTCATCCGCTGCTGGGGTCGGGCATTCGCCCAGCGCTCCACCGTGGATGTGCTGGACGTGAGGGTATGGTGCGTCCATGAAGGTTTCAGCAAGACCGGAAACCTGCAGGTTCACCAGTGCCTTGTCGCCGGTGACGTCAACGGTGATGCTGCCGGTGCCGGTGGTGCCGTTGAGCTGGCCCAAAGTCGAGGAGTAGGAGCCATCTGCTGCCATGGCCGGCGATGCTGCCATGGCCAGGGCGCCGAGGGCGAGGGTGGGAACTGCAAGGAAACGCATTGACTTGTTCATGGAAATAATTCCTTCACTGTGCGATGAGTGCGCATCCTGTGTCGGATCCGCTCTAATAGTGATTCGGAGCACATCCCGGGGTGGATTGGATCCCCCACACAATTACCCCGGAACTCCAGCACCCACAAAACGTGTAGTGCGTATTCTCACTGTAGGCACAGAACCACCTCGTTGGATAGCATTTCTATGTAACCGGTGATGCAGGTGAGGTTAGTGGGTAGCCTCGCACCATCGCCGAGAATTCCAATGGGTGCTGTGCGCGGACGTCAAGGACATCGGAGTTGTCACTGATTTTCTAGAGCACGCACAACAGGAAAAGAACACCCCTTATTGCCAGGTAAAGATCAGACGGCAGGCGTAGTATCTTAGCTATCTTCACGTGCGAGTGACTGATGGGCCGGAATGGGTTTACCCGGTCGAAAGCGTCGGAGAACACAAAAGAACGGCCTCCACCGTGTGCTCTCCGGCGCTTCCTCATGCCACCACCGAGTTCATGCGACCCCTCAGTAACCAAAGCCCCTGGTGGCGGCGGCGAGGTATATGTGCTGAGAAAAACATTCGCCTAACCTTCCCTTCACAGTCATCACACGGGCCCATCCTCCGCGCTTTACGTGACGAATATCATGTGGTGAAGGTTTTACGGCAACCGCGTGTCGAATCGACTGACCGCCTACAGCTGTCCCCGACCCGACCACGGTTCCCGGGCCTCCCAGGAACGAAGTTCAACCGTCCAGGCAGAGCCGCGTAACAAGCCGGTGATGATTGCCCTGCGGGTACTCATCGCCGCGGTGACCGCACCGACGACAACCGGGATGACTCAGAGCAGTAGGCCGCCCCGTGCCCGTTAGGTCTCATCGTCAGCGGCAGGAGCACGCTGAATTCTGATCTTCGGCTTAAGAAACGAAAACCGCACCGCTGTTTTGGCCCACGCCGTGGCATGCGCCTTCACCCTGTGAGCTTCGGACGGGTAGCGCCCTCGACACGTACACCCGCCGCGGCGAGGGTAAATCCGTGGCAGGGTTTACGCGCCGAATCCACTTCGGTTTCGGTAAGCATCACTGGTTCCTCACCCATCACCCAGTTCTCAATCCACCGATCCATCAGCCGGTATAGGGCAGCTATCAGACACGCGCTGGAACACGGACGAAGATCTCTCAAATGTTGGGGGATCGGCCCTGGCTGGGGGCACAAGGTAGTGGCAGGTCACCGACATCGTCGTTTGTCCGGGACTAAAGACACTATCGTTGCCGCCTGCAGGTAGCGATAGTGGAAGTGAGAAGATGGCCGGTTCTCCCACCCATCCATCCACCTGGCCGAGTCGCTGTCGAGAGGAATAGCCATGATGTATTGGAACGGCGATATGGGGGTGTGGGGGTACATCCTGATGGGAATCAGTTTCCTGCTTTTCTGGGGGGCTGTGATCACGGGCATTGTCCTGCTCTTGCGCTCCACCGGTAATTCCGGTCAGCGCGGCGCTCAGCTGCCCCCGCCACGGATGTCTGAGGATCTGCTGGCCGACCGGTTCGCGCGGGGGGAGATCGACGAAACCGAGTATCGCAGTCGGATTGCCGTGCTGGAAGGTCGGGCCGGACCCTGAAGTAGGGTGCCCGATCCTGATGCGGTTATTGATAATGTCCGCAGACATGAACGTCTATCTTGTGGAGTGAATGCATGGAACACAAGCTGCAGGTGTTTGTTCGGCTGGACATGAACATGGACCGCACCGGCGTGGTTCTCCAGGTCAATGGCTGCCTCACCGACAACAGCTACGAAGCACTATTCCCGCTGATCCACTGTGCCCGGTCGCTAGCCGGCGGTCTGGCTGTCGTCGTGGATCTCTACGAAACCAAACATATTGACGTCGACGCGCTCCATTTTCTTAACGTCTTCGCTGCCAACGAAAACGCCGCTGACAGCCGAAGAATCAGCGTCAAGGCTCCGAGGGTCATACCAAGATGCCCCGCACTGAAGCGAAGCACCCCCATAGCCGAGCAGGTGGCTTCATGAACAGCATCACCGTTTCACCGACAGCGACAGCACCGACCATAGTGATCTCGGCCGCCGTGGCTCCGGTGGCAGTGACCACTGAGCGGGTGTCGTCAAATGCGGATTCTTGAGGATCTGTTGTACCTCTTCGACGAAGCACTACCGCCCCTTCTAGTGGATCTGTCGGGTGTCACGACTGCCGAATTGCGGGGGCTGTGCAACCGGGTCTTCCGGGAGTTGGACCATGGTTTTCCTCGGGTTGGTGCGAGCGATGACTTTCAGGCGCTCTCGGAGGAACTTCAAACCCGTTCGCAGGAGCCTCCGCGATGACCATAGCGGCCGTGGCGCCGGGTATCCGGGCGTCTGTGTTTGATCATCAGCTGCTATCCCGTTTCGAGGTCTATTCGGACGGGCATGTTGCCGGGTATTCCCGATACAGGATAGACACCGGTCAACTATGGATTCTTGAAACGGTGATCGACGACCGGCATTACAAAGGCTGCCATCTGGACAAAGTATTGATGGACGCCGTGCTGAGCAGTGCGCACCGTCGCCGGCTGGCGATCCTGCCGTTCTGTCCGATGATCAGAGCCTACCTGAGCACACAGCCACAGTACTTCCATCTCATCCCCCAGCCAGGCGCCGACATACTGCCCCAAGAGCAGCCGGCGACGGCGGAAAAGCGGTATGAGCGGGAAAATTATCATGTTTCCGGTGAACGCCTGGTGGGATAGCAACGGCCGGATCCCCTCGGACCTCACCGCCATCCCTACCTTGGACCTGATTATTCTGACTATCAGAATGCACCAGCGGGTCCAGGCCGACCGCCGCCTGAGCCTGCACTACAAAGAACTGGCTGAAGAACTCAGCACACGCCAACCTGCCTTCTGAGCCTCAGATCCTAGTCGGCAACCGGTGCAGTCAGGTCGCTGGTGAAATCCAGTATCATGAGCGTGGAAGAGCACCGGGCTAAAGCATGAACACAACACATTCGTCAGAATCCGGAAGCAGAGCCGGAATCGAAGGCTTAACTCACGTCGGCCGCTAAACCTGCGCGAAGCGGCACCCAGAAGCGAACGCAGCTCACGGACTCGAACAACCACTTGTTTTTATCGAACGCGGTAGTGGCCATGGCGCGGCCAGACGTAGTCGCTAGGGGCAGAGCCCGGTGCTGCTTCCTCAGCAGTAATTCCGAGTAACTGACCGATATCTGCCCAGTGACTCCCTCGTGTCGGGCTAGTTTCACTGCGGCGGTGAGTTCCCGCTCTGCCCGCATGAGATGTTCTTGCTTGTTGTCGATCAGATCCCGTCAGCCCTCGATGAGCCAGCCCCGGCCTATCATTTCGTCGTCATTGGATTGTTCGAAACAATCACCTAGTAGCCGGTACTGGTGCATCAGCTTCGATGCTGCGTCGGGGTCCAGTCCGTCGAAATCATTGGTATCGCTGGGGCCTGCATAGGGCTTGTCCCTCACCAAGCTCACCGAATCCTGAAACCAGCCTTTGGACCCGTCCCGGATCACCTACCGTCCCGGGTCCGCAGGCACTGGGGTAGAACGGGCGTCCGTCGTCAGTTATAGCTTAAGTGTGTGGCAGGAGCCCGTTTCTTCTCCTTGTATCAGGCGGAGGGACAGGATGGCCCGGGGGAATAACCGCTGTCGGCGTCACTGAGGTGCCGTGACGCCGGGTTCGATGGTGACGCCACGCCAGAAGGCGACACGGTTCTTGATCGGCAGCGCCCGCTGCTCGGTTCGGGATAGAACCAGGCGGCGTCCGTATTCTGCCGTCCATCGACTTCCAGGGTGCGGTAACTGGCCTTGCCCTTCCACGGGCAGACAGAGTACATATCACTGTCCTTGAAATACCGTTTGTCGACCGCGTCCATGGGGAAGTAGCTGTTGCCCTCGACCACCACACCATCCTCGGACTCGGCGATGACCGCTCCATTCCACAGTGCTCTTGCCATAGTGGGTTCCCTTTCCCTGTGGCCCGGCCAGCTTTGCCTGACCGGGCGGCATTGTTCCTCGGGCCGTGGAGTGCGTCAGGGTCCGGAGTGTGTGCCCCGCTACTGTAGGCCTACCGGGGCCTGGCCCACGGTGTCCTGGGTTACAGAACTATCGCCCACCGCCGCCTAGCGTGCAAAGGTGCCCGAAGATCAGGGACCGCCGTTATCACCACCTAAGGAGAGCCATGACGTTCGATAATTCGACAACAGCGCTCGTGCTGACAGACCCACAGAATGATTTCCTCAGCCCCGACGGGGTGACATAGGAACTGGTCGGGCACAGTGTGCGGGAAAACAACACGGTCGAACACATCGACCAGTTGGTCGCGACCGCCGAAACCACCGGGTACAAGGTTTTCATCTCCCCGCACTACTACTTCCCGCAGGATCACCAATGGGAATTCGGCGGGACACTGGAAAAGAAAATGCACGAAATCGGTATGTTCGACCGACCCGGACCCCTGAGCCTGGAGGGATTCGAAGGCTCAGGCGCTGACTGGCTGGAGCAGTACAAGCCCTACATCTAGGACGGAAAGACCGTTATTTGCAGCCCCCACAAGGTGTACGGGCCGGAACAGAACGACCTCGTCCTTCAGCTACGCAAACGCGGCATCAGCAAGGTAGTCCTGGCAGGAATGTCAGCCAATCTTTGCATCGAGAGCCACCTGAGGGAACTGCTGGGGCAGGGCTTCGACGTGACGGTCGTCGCGGACGCCACGGCAGCCGCACAACACACTGAACTGGGAGACGGCTACGCCGCTGCACTGACGAACTTCAACTACATCGCAGGTGCCGTCATCACCACCGACGAGGCCGGTGCGTCGTTTCAGGCCTCACCCTGACAACATCAGGGACGTCCTGGGTGCCCTGATCATGAGTGTGTCAGCCAGGCGCCTCATGCTTCGCAGTACACCCTCGAGAACAAGTGGTCAGGAATTGGGGAGCATGGTTTGCTGACTTCAGAACGGCCGGGGAAGTAAATCCTGGCAGGCCTGTTCGCAGCGGCGGCAGGCCTCGGCAGCGATCCGGCAATATGGGTAAGTCTCGGCGTGCCTTTCATACTCGATGGCGCTCGTGGTGCAGAAGTCTCTGCATGCCATCAGGATTGTCTTCAGGAGGTTGCCGTCGACATCGGTCAGCCTGCTGAGGAACCGGCCAGTGGCCATACAAAGATCAGCGCAGTCCAAACTGAGACGAATGCACTTTCGCAATTCAGCTACCGTCTCTTCCGCCATACAAGCGTCCGCGCAGGCATCGCTTGCCTGTGCGCAGGCGAAGGCAGCTTCAATGCATGTGCCCAGCGCTTCGGCTAATAATGGCTCACCGTCAGGGTGCGCCGCCATCATGGATCTAGCTGTACTCGTAGTCTCTCCCTATAAAGTGCCATCACATTGAGACTGTTCATTCCAGCACCTTCGTACCCGGCTCGTCCCGGACGCTGGTCCGCCCCGGGTTTGTGTCAGAGACTATCGTTTCGATGAGGATTTCCGAATGCAGGGTGCGGTGGACTGGGCACTTATCAGCGATTTCGCGCCATATTTGACGCTGGTCGTCGTTGAGCTCGAACCCAGAACACAAACGGGACTACCCCGGATTTGGTTACGGTGCGGGCACTTAGCGCGAATGATGAGATTCTCGCGAACATCGAGACCAGCCTGGAATGGACCAGATTTGGCGGGTCCGAGGAATGCGGGGACCAATGCGCACCGAGTCAATCCTACTCAACACCGAAGCATAGACCGACTACTCATCATCGGTTATGGCACCCAGCTAGATGAATTCAAACCACCGTAGGACAACAGCCATGCGGCCGAGACCGCGCCATATCGTTGTCCCACAAGCCGGTGGTGAGTTCAGTCGGTCGTTGCAACACCCCTATTGATGCGAGGTGTTGTGTATGTCATCGAAGAAGGAACGGATTGTTCAGGAGGCACGGTTCTGGGTATTGATGGCCCAG
>NZ_JBTNDE010000036.1:0-13905 GCF_054511155.1 Arthrobacter glycogeni
GCCCGCCGGGGCTACCGCAACCAGCCTCGTGGTGACGGGACTGGTCAACGGTACGGCCTACCGCTTCCAGGTTCAGGCAATCAACGGCGCGGGAACCGGGCCGTTCTCGGCACTATCCACCGCAGTAACCCCGAGCGTCGTCCCTGGGGTTCCGACAAATGTCGTCGGAGTCCGCGGAAACGCACAGGTGACACTGTCCTGGACCGCCCCAGCACCAAATGGTGGAACGGCCATCACCGGATACAGCGTGCAGGTACTCTCTGGCACGACGGTGGTCCGCACGGTGGCCTTCACCGGAACCGCAACGACCGGCCGGACTGTCACGGGACTGACCAACGGCACGGCGTACACCTTTCGGGTCCAGGCGGTCAACGCCATTGGCGCGGGAGCCCTGTCCACGGCTTCGGCCGCGGTGACACCCCTGGGCCCTCCGGGGGCGCCCACTATCCTGGCTCCCACACAGGGAGCGTTAGGCGGAACGTTGACCGCGAATGCCAACTGGAGCGCACCGGCTTCAACTGGTGGATCCCCTATCACCGGGTACCGGGTCAGGGCTTTGCTGATGTCGGCTGATGGTGTCACCCCAACGGGTACACCTGTCATCGCAACAGTTGGGGCAACGATCCGCACCCACGCGTTTACGCTTCCCGCCGGTAGCTACCGGTTTGAAGTTGCCGCGTTCAATGTGATTGGGCAAGGCGCCTTCTCGGCCCGGTCTGGACTGGTTCAGCCCCGGTAGTCACTGGTCACAACTAAGGGAGGGAGCGGCCGTCTGGTCGCTCCCTCCCTTAGTTGGCCGTCTGCCAGTTGGCTGTCTGTGTTTCTACCGCAGTGACCGGCTGTCCAGTACGGGACAAAGGCCGCACGAGGTAGCGTTCAGCCTTTGCTGGCGGCCCCCTCGTCGGCCGAGTCCTCGTCGTCGCGCTCGTCGAGTTCTTCCTCAAGCTCTTCTTTACGGAACTCGGTCTCCGGGTTGGGCTGGCCGTTCTCGACGTATTCCTCGTCGAGCTGACGGTGGACTTTGCTGTTCAGCACTTCCACTTCTCCGTCCGCCAATGGGTCGAGATCCTCTGGAAACGGATCTTCGGGCGCTAGGCGGGTCTTGTCATTCATAGCCCATACCCTACTGCATCGGCCCCTTCAGCCTCACCTGATTCGTCAGCGAGCGGCGGGGCGATGCAGCCGTTTCAGCACGCCTTTGGGAACGAACGGGGAGATGTCTCCGCCCAGGGCGGCCACCTCTTTGAGCAGGGTGGATGAGAGGTGGGTGTAGCTGTTTTCGGCCGGAATGAAAACGGTCTCGACGCCGGTGAGCTGACGGTTCATGGTGGCCATCGGCAACTCATAGTCAAAATCCTGACTGGAGCGCAGGCCCTTGACGATGAGGTTGGCGCCATGGGACCGGCAAAAGTCGGCGAGCAATCCTTCACTCATTGGCAGTACCGACACTCCGCGGAGATACCTCAGCGTTTCGCGGGCACTGTCGAGGCGTTCTTCAAGGTCGAATCGGTATTTTTTGGCTGGGTTGGTTGACACCGCAACGATCACCTCGTCGAAAAGGCTTGCGGCTCGGGCAATGACCTCAACATGACCGTTGTGAATCGGGTCAAAGGATCCGGGGCAGACTGCGCGACGCATGGTTCGAATCTACAGTGAACTGCGGTTTGGCACACCCGGTCCAAACGACGCGTCGCCAAAACCGTAATACTTGGGTGCATGAGTTCAACTACTTCTTCGCTGGCGACCGGCACCGCCTCAATCCCCACGCCGTGGCAACGGACGGCGTCGGGCGCCAACCTGTTGGCGTCCGACGGGCGGCTGGGTGTGACCATTTTCGAGGAAATCACCATGTTGGCGATGCGGCATGGCGCCATCAACCTGGGTCAGGGCTTCCCTGACGAGGACGGCCCCGCCGAGATTCTCGATGCTGCTCGCGCAGCCATTGCCGCCGGCGCCAACCAGTATGCGCCGGGGCAGGGTCTGCCGGTGCTGAGGGAGGCGATCGCTGCCCACCAGGAACGGTTTTACGGGCTGACCCCCGATCCTGAGACGGAGACGATTGTGAGTACCGGCGCCACCGAGGGCATTGCGTCGGCGCTGTTGGCGCTGGCCGGACCGGGTGATGAGGTGCTCACCTTTGAGCCGTTCTATGACTCCTATGGTGCGATGATCGGTCTGAGCGGTGCCGCCCACACGACGGTTGCGTTGTCGGCCCCCGATTTTCAGCCCGATCTTGACGCTTTGGAGCGGGCTGTCACCCCGAACACCAGGATTATCCTGCTCAACAACCCTCACAACCCGACGGGGACGGTCTTCACGCGGGCGGTGCTGCAGAAGATTGTCGATCTGGCGGTGATCCATGATGCGGTGATCGTGACCGACGAGGTGTATGAGCACCTGACCTTTGGCGTCGCGCATGTGCCGATCGCAACGTTGCCGGGCGCCGCCGACCGGACCCTCACCATCTCGTCCGCCGGCAAAACGTTCTCGGTCACCGGCTGGAAAATCGGGTGGATTACCGGGCCGAGGGAACTTATTTCGGCGGTTCGGACGGTGAAAACCTTCCTCACCTATAGCTCCGGTACTCCGTTTCAGAGTGCTGTGGCGCATGGGCTGGGTCTTGGTGATGAGTTTTACGCGTCGACCGCCGCTACTCTGCAGCGGAAGCGGGACATTCTGAGCACAGGGCTGAAGGCTGCGGGTTTTGACGTCTTTACGCCGCAGGGCACCTACTTTGTGAATGTTGATACTGCACCGCTGGGGATCTCCGATGCCACCGCCCTGGCGAGACGTTTGCCTGAACTGCTGGGAGTTGCTGCCATCCCGGTGGCAGTGTTTTGTCATCCCGACGGCGCTGCCCGCACCAGCTCGTTGTTGAGGTTTGCGTTCTGCAAGAAATTCGAGGTGCTCGAAGAAGCGGCCGAGCGTTTGGCCACGCTGCGGTCGCGGCTATGAACGGCGGCGGTATGAGCGGCGGCTTGATGAAGGGAGTCGAGGTCGGCCCGGATGAGGACGGCTGGGTCCCAACCCTGCACCTTGCCGGCAGTGGCCAACTCGCCGAAATCGACGAGGATGCGTTTACCGAGGGCGCTTTCATTCTCAGTATTGGTGGTGCCCAACAATCGCATGTGGATCTGGGAAATCCGGGCAACGTTTTTTATGAGTATTTGCGGCGTATCGCGAATGTGCTGGATATTTTCGAACCCGCTGGCGAGCCAATCCGGGTGCTTCACCTGGGTGCCGGAGCGTTGACCCTGGCGCGGTATGTGCAGGCGAAGCGGCCTGGCTCGGAACAGGTAGCGGTAGAACTGGAACGCAAGCTGCTGGACTTTGTGCTGGAGCATCTGCCGCTGCCGGAGGGCACCAGATGTTCGGCCGTGATCGACGACGCCCGCGCCGCCCTCGACCGGTTCGAGCCGTCCTCCTTCGGCGCAGTGGTGCTCGACGTCTTTGCGGGCGCCGATGCTCCGGCTCATCTCACCGACGAAGGTTTTTACCGGGAGTTGATGGCACTCGTGGCACCCGGTGGCGTCGTGCTGGTCAATGTGGGCGACGATCCGCCGTTGACCTTTGCCCGCGCGCAGGCTCGGTTATTGCGGGGGGCAGCCGACGACGTCGCGCTGCTGGCCGACGCGGGAATGGTCAACGGGCAGATGGCGGGGAACGTTGTGCTGGTAGGCACTGCTGGTTCCTGGCCATCCGAGTGGATCCCTGCTTTAGTGGCTGCGGGTCCGCATCCGGGTGTGGTGGTGACCGGACCCGACCTGGAGTCGTTTTGTGGGGCAAGGCAGTAGCTACCCTTTCCGGGGCTAATCTCACCTCAATACGGCACCAATAAATGCGCTAATTTATTGTGCGCTATCAAATGACCTTTAGCCGGTGCCTTTTCTTCGAGACAGCAGTACCGTTGATTTCAACCACAACGGCTACTGGCTATCACTGGAGGAATTATGACCACCGAGGTTGCGACAGTCTCAGATTGCAGTGTAAATTCCTGCTCCTTCAATCATGATGGCTGCAACGCCTATGCCATCACCGTCGGAGGTAGCCAAGATCATGCCTCCTGCGCGACCTTCATCGATACCTCAGCTACGGGCGGCCTGCCGGTGGTGCTGGCCCATGTCGGCGCCTGCCAGCGGATTGAGTGCGTCTTCAACGACCACCTGATGTGCGGCAAGGCTGACGTGAAGATCGGGATCGGCGCTGACGCCGCCGACTGTCTGTCGTATCAGCGCCAATAACTGACGCTGACTGGCTTCTGGCGAGCCAGTTGGTCCGCGTCCGACGACCGCTGAACCTGTGACTATCTGGACGATGGACCAGCCGCTGGTGTGAGTGATTCGCTCGCACCTTGGAACCATCAATCATGGCGGTAGTTCTTCGGATCCGTCGCCGGTCGGCGTCCAGATCGGGTATTAGCTGCCAGAGAAAACGTTGACCTCCACTGAGGTGGGAATGTTCTGCACTCCAGTCTGGTCCCCGCAGGCGACGATACTCATCATGACGATGAAAGCGATAACCCCGAATTTGACCGGCCTGATCGAGCTTATGCATTCAGGCTTTTGCGCTGTCGCAAAAGTTGGCAGACCGGAAAGTATGCCGGACTCGATATTGAGACGTTTCCGCACCTCGTTGCTCACCAATATTCCCCGAATTGTGCCGTCGATTTGTGCAGGTTGTCGACGGCGCATTGACTCATGGAAGCCGTCCGAGAACAGCTCAGTGGCCCTTGACGCAGCAGGCTGCGACAACGTCTGCATCGACCGTCGTTCCGCTCGCATCAGTCCTTAGCGCCCGTGTTCTGCGACACGTATTTGTGTGCGCGAAGCGTGGCGGGGATTCACCCCGGATGAGAACTCTCTCATAAGCGCCTCACGAACGTCTCATAGGCGACTGACTAGATGGAGACCCTGCAACAGTTACATCACCGCAGAGAAAGATTGGTCGCCGTCATGGAGAAGCATTCGCCTCAGCAGTCAGTGAGAGAAAAATCCGGAGAGGAGATGTCCGCGGCACTGTCCGCGCAGGAGCAGTCCGTCAAAGAGCTGTCCCCGAAAGAGCTGTCTTCCAAGGAACTCCGGGTTGTGTTGTACTCGCACGACTCCCAGGGTCTCGGGCATACCCGACGAAATCTGGCGCTGGCGCACTCTCTCACGGCGAACCTTCCGGAACTGACCGGCCGTACGGTGACCGGGCTGCTGGTAACCGGCGAATCCCAGGCCACCCGGTTTGATAGCCCCGATGACTGGGATTGGGTGGTGCTTCCCGGCATTTCTAAAGGCAGCGGCGGTTACACCCCCCGCAACCTGGCAATTAAACAGTCCAAACTCATCCGGCTTCGGTCGCAGATCATGGATGCTGTGCTGTCGGAGTTTCGGCCCCATTTGGTGGTGGTGGATCGCCACGCATTCGGCGTCGATAAGGAACTCATTCGGGCCCTCTCTGAGCTGAAGAAGGCCCGGCCCGACTGCAAAGTGGTGTTGGGTCTGCGCGAAATCCTGGACACCCCCAAGGTGGCACGGCGGGAGTGGAAGGCCCTCGGCGACCTGAATCGTCTGCGCGACTACTTCGATGAACTGTGGGTGTACGGAGACCCAGCAATTCATGATCCGGTGAAGTCCGGCGAAATTCCCGGCAAGTTGGCGTCAATGGTGCGCTATACCGGGTATCTGGCGGCGGGCAGACAGTCGCGACGTCGTACCAGCACAACTGGGAAACCCTATGTATTGACGATGGCCGGTGGCGGATCCGATGGTCGGGCCGTTCTGCTGACCGCAGCCAAGGCGACAGTCCCCTACGGCTACGAGCACCTGATTGTCACCGGACCCCAGATGCCCAAGCAGGATCGAGTGCTGATCGAGCGGTCGGCAGCACCGGGCACCCGCGTTGTTTCGATGGTGCGGGACGGTCTGGCGGAGATGAGGGAGGCCGCGGCGATTGTGTCGATGGGCGGTTACAACTCGGTGTGCGAAATCATGAGCACCAACACCCCAGCACTGGTGGTCCCCCGGGTCAGTCCTCGCAGTGAACAGCTGATTCGTGCCGAGTCGTTGGCCCGGCATGAGCTGACCGATATGTGCCATCCCGATGAGTTCTCTCCCGAGGTGCTGACTGACTGGTTTAACGCAGTGGTGGGGACCCCGTCGCAACGCGTCGACGTCGACCTCAACGGGCTCCAGACGGTTGGTGGCTACGCGGCCGAGCTGCTTGGCTTCACCGTTCCGGCGTCAGATACCGACCTTCTCGACGATTGGCAGACCCGTGCAGCCGTCTAACTCCAATCGCACCGGATACATCCTGAAAATCTATCCCCGGTTTTCCGAGACCTTCATCGTCACCGAGATTCTGGCTCGCGAAGCCGCCGGCGATGAACTGGAAATCTTTTCGCTCAGGCCGCCAATCGATCCGCGGTTTCACCCCGAGCTAGCCCGGGTGCAAGCCCCGGTCACGTATATTTCCAAGCCGGCCAAGCTAGCCGAAGGTTGGGCCATCCTGGCCGCGGCAGACGGTGTGATCCCCGACTTCGGCGAACGGTTTGCCCAGCTGCTCCCCGACCTCGCCGGACTGGATGCGGGTGAGGTCCACCAAGGGGTGGAACTTGCCACGAGGCTTTGCCAGCGAGGCATCACCCACGTGCACGCCCATTTCGGGTCGCTTGCGGCGCGCACCGCGAAAATTGCGTCGGACCTGACCGGGATTCCGTTCTCTTTTACCGCCCACGCCAAGGACATCTTCCACGAGGACGTGGACCTGGACGTGTTACGCACCTTGATTGGCGCGGCGCACCACGTGGTGACAGTCAGCGACTTCAACCTGGCCTTCCTTGAGCGACTTTTTCCTGAGCAGCTGGGTCGAACTCGTCTGGTCTACAACGGGCTCGAACTGGACCGTTTTCCCTTTGTTGCCCCAGCAGTTCCCGGACCGGTGTTACGGGTTGCCGCCGTCGGCCGGCTGGTGGAGAAGAAGGGCTTCAGTCTGCTGATCGATGCTGTGGCGGAACTGGTGCGCCGCGGAGTAGCACTCCAAGTCCGGATTGCCGGTGGCGGCGAACTCCACGACGAATTGGCTCAGCAGATTGCTGAACACGATCTGGGGTCGACCATCACGCTGCTGGGTCCGCGGACTCAGGCCGAAGTGGTGGCGCTATTGCGGTGGGCTGACGTCTTCACGGCGCCGTGTGTGGTGGGCCAGGATGGCAACGCCGATGGTCTGCCGACTGTGCTGCTTGAGGCGATGGCGATGGGAGTGCCGTGCATTGCCAGCGATGTAACGGGGATTCCTGAGGTGATCAGCACTACCGGCGGTGTGTCTGGTTCAAGAGTAGGGCCGGGTGATGGGTCGCAGACCGGAATCCTGGTGCGCAGCGGCGTACTCACTGAGTTGGTTGACGCTCTGGTGACCGTTGCGTCGTCGACCTTTGATCGTCAGGCTGTTGCCCGCTCGGCACGCCACGTGATCGAGCAGTCCTTCGATTGCCACCGTCAGGCGGCGAGACTGCAGGAACTTCAGACGGGCGCCTCGGGTGCCCGCGTTCTGGAGGCGGCGGTGGCTCTCTCATGATGCGTCTTGCCTATCTATGCCTTGATCCGGGGGTGCCGGTGTTTGGATCCAAAGGTGCTTCGGTCCATGTGCAGGAGATCATTCGTAGCTGGCGTGCCCGCGGCGCCGAGGTGACCATCTACTGCACCAGGCCGGGAACGGATATTCCGGCCGATCTTGCCGATGTCCCTGTGGTGGTCCACAGCATCCCCAAAGGCAGCGGCGTTGAGCGTGAACTCGCCCAGGCTGCTGCTGCGAAGATGCTTGCCGAACGGGTCGTCTCCGACGGCGCCACAGCGGTCTACGAACGCTATTCGCTGTTCAGCGACGCTCTGGCACGCATCACGACGGCGCTGGACATTCCCGGCTTTCTTGAGGTCAATGCGCCCCTGATCGACGAGCAGCGGATCCACCGATCGCTGGTTGACGAGGGTGCTGCACTTGATGCGCTGAACCGTCAGGTGGCTGCGGCCGCACGGACGGTCTGCGTGTCGGAGCCGGTGGCCAGTTGGGTGCGGGGACGGGTGTCCGCCGAGCATCATCCGAAGGTGGCCGTGGTGCCCAACGGCGTCAACGTCAACCGGATTCAGCCGACCCCCGAGACATCCGGCATCCCGGTGGTCGTGTTTGTGGGGACGCTGAAGCCGTGGCACGGCGTAGAGACCCTGATCGAGGCGAAGGCTGCCGCAGCGACCGACTGGGCGTTGAAGATTGTCGGCGACGGGCCGGAAGGTCCGAGGCTTCGCGCACTTGCTGCAACCCATGGGGCAGCCGTTGAGTTCACCGGCGCCATCACTCCCGAGCTCATTCCAGCAGCACTGGCTGGCTGTGCCGTCGCTACGGCTCCCTATCCAGCCATGGACGATGCCAACGATCAGTACTTCTCGCCGCTGAAGATCTACGAATATTGTGCCGCAGGGTTGCCGGTGGTGGCGTCGCGGGTGGGGCAGGTGCCGTCGATCATTGACGACGGCGTGACCGGACTCCTGGTGGATCCGTCCAGTCCCGCTGCACTCGCGAAGGCGATCGACGATCTGACCGGAGCTCCGCTCGCCCGGGCCGCAATGTCGGATGCCGCCCGTAGCATGGCCACCGATCATCACAGCTGGGACAGCGTGTTGGATCGCATCACCGAAGGGGTCCTGTTATGACCATCTCCAAGACTCCGCTGACCCGGGAATCAGTGACCCCTCCGGCTCAGGAAAACGTCGGTACGCCGGGCGTCGTCAGGGTCCCCCAACCGACCAGCGCGCCGACGATTGGCCCAAAGCGGGAGCGAAGCCCGCTGCGCCGGACTCTCCATATCGCCAAACCGCATCTGCGTCAGCATCGGATGCTGATGAGTGGCGGAGTGGTGGCGCTGCTCTTTGAGGTGATTTTCCGGGTACTCGAGCCGTGGCCGGTGAAGTTTGTGGTGGATGCCATTTCCCGGAGTCTGGGTGCCGACCTTGCGGGCACGGGCCCGCTGGCCACCGAGGGGTTGCTGCTGGCGTGCGGCGCGGGCCTCCTGGTGATCATTGGGATGCGCGCCCTGTGCAACTATTTTGCGACGGTGGCTTTTGCGCTTGCGGGGTCGCGGGTGGCCACTGAGTTGCGGGGACGCGTTTTTGAGCATGTGCAGTCCCTGTCAACCAGGTATCACTCGTCGTCGCGGACCGGTGACACCGTTCAGCGGCTGGTGGGCGATGTCGGCCGGCTGCAGGAGGTGGCCGTGAGTGCTGGGCTGCCGTTGATCGCCAATTGCATCACGTTGGTGGTCATGGGTGGCGTGATGTTTTGGTTGGATCCGCTGCTTGCACTGGTGGTGGTGATTGCGTGTGCCAGCTTTCTGCTGTTGTCGAGGCTGAGTACCGGGAAGATCACTGTTGCAGCCCGCAAAACGCGTAAGGGCGAGGGTTCGCTGGCCAACACCGCCCAGGAAAGTCTTGGCGCCATTCGGGTGGTGCAGACCTATGGGCTGGAGAAAACCCTGTCGGACCGGTTTGGGAGCAGCAACCAGAAGACCCTGAAAGACGGGGTGCAGTCCCGCCGGTTGGCTGCCGCATTGGAACGTCGAACAGATGTCATTGTCGGTGTCGCTACCGCCGTCGTGCTGGCTGGCGGCGGGTGGCGGGTGGTGCAGGGAGCGATGACTCCCGGCGATCTGGTCCTGTTTCTGATGTATCTGAAGACCTCGATGAAACCGTTGCGCGATCTTGCCAAGTACACGGGGCGGATTGCCCGGGCGACGGCGTCGGGCGAGCGGGTGGCTGATCTGCTCGACGAGCGGGTGGACATCGTTGATGCACCGGATGCCGTGTCGCTCGGGAAGGCTTGGGGCGATATCGAGTTCCGCAACATGACGGCGGCATACGGCGATGGACCGCCGGTGCTGACGAACCTCAATCTGGCGTTGGTGGGAGGACGCAAAACCGCGATAGTTGGTCCGTCCGGCTCCGGTAAGTCGACGCTGGTGTCGTTGATGGTGAGGATGATGGACCCGGTGTCGGGTTCGGCGCATGTCGATGGCCGTGATCTGCGGGGTGTGACGCTTAAATCGTTGAGGTCGAATATCAGTCTGGTGCTGCAGGATGCGGTGCTGTTCACCGGCACCATTCGCGAGAACATCCGCTACGGCAGGGCTGACGCCTCCGATGAAGACGTGGAACGCGCCGCCCAGTTGGCTAATGCACACACCTTCATTTCGGGGTTTGCTGATGGCTACGACACGCTGGTCGGCGAACGCGGGGGTACGTTGTCTGGTGGGCAGCGTCAACGGATCACCATTGCGAGGGCGTTGCTTCGTGATTCGCCGGTGGTGATCCTTGACGAGGTGACAACGGGGCTGGATCAGGAATCGCGGTCTGAGGTGTTGGCGGGTCTTGCCACGCTCACCGAGGGTCGCACCACCATCACGATCACCCATGAGGCGTCGGTGGCTCTGACGCATGATCGGGTGGTCTGGTTGCAGGACGGCAGGGTGTTGTTGGACGGTTCTCCGTCTGAGCTGATGAAGCATGACATATTTGCTACCTGGGTGCGGCAGCAGCAGGCAGCCGATGAGGCGCATCTAGCGGAGAAGGCTGCCGGAGGTGCGGCGTGAGGCCTGTGACAGTCGATCCGGTGTCCACTGTGGATCCCGCGCTTCCGGGTCTTGTTGAGTTTTTCGGCAGCGATCGGTTGAGCGATCTGCTGGGTCGTCCGGCACACGTCGATCGGTTGAGGCATAAGCCGGGCACGTCGGCAGTCGCGCGGCTTCGGGAGGACGACGGCGGCATCCGCTGGCTGGCTACCTATAGTCCGGCTGCAGCGGTGAAGGTTGAGAAGGCGGTCGATCGGGCCAGCGCCAATGGTCTGAAAATTGAACGGATTGCGGTGCCCGACCATCCGGACCACAATCTGGTGTCTGGGCCGATCGAGGTGGACCACCGTCTGTATAAGCCGCTCACACCGTTTCGTGAGGCTGGAATGGGTCGGATGTTCACTGACCGGGTGGTGACGGTACTCAACTACAACCCCCAGCGCAGGGTGGTATTTGAACTTCACGACGGCGGTGAACGATTGGTATGCAAGGTGGGGACTTCCAAGCCTCACGCCGATGGACAACTGTTGGCGAAGCTGGCGGCCAACGCAGTGCCTGTGCTGGAAGCACGCAAGCCGGCGGGATTGCCGGGGTCGCGTTACGTGCAGTACTTGCCCTGGTTCGGTTCTGGTGATCTCAGCACTGTGGAGTCGGGGTCCGCCGAAGCAGCATCGTATGCTGCGGGAGCGGCGCTGGCTCTGCTCCACGCCCAGCCTCCGGCGTCTGGTACTCACCGGTGGCGTGCGCCGGCCGGTTCGTTGCTGAAGCTGGTCGAGGAGAATTCGCTGCTGTATCCAAAGCTTTCGGGTCGTCTTGAGCGGTTACGTGCGGGTTTGGAGCCGTTGTTGCGTCGTCCGGGACGAGCAGCTCTGATCCATGGCGATTTCTCGGCCGACCAGGTGTTGGTGGAAGGCAGCGATATTCGTTTGACCGACCTTGAACGGTGTACCTACGGAGCTGGTTCATCGGATCTGGGCAGCTTTGCTGCGGTGGAAATTTTGCACAGTGGTCCGTTGGCGACAGGCACCGATGTGCTGTCTCTCCCCCGTACAGCGGCGATGCTCGATGGATACAGTGCGGGTCCGTCTGGTGCCACCAATTCTGAAGTGTTGGCGTGGACCATTTTTCATCTTCTCAGTCGTCTGAGCGATCCTTTTCGGTCCTGCTCCCCCACCTGGCGGCAGGACATGGCTGAGCGGCTTGACCTGATGGAGGACATCCTGTGGTGACATCCATTCCGGAGACTGTGACTGACAAGGCCGGTCGGCAACTGACCATTCACAGGGCGTGGCCGCGGGACGGCGGTCGGCTCATCTTTGAGGCGTCTGACCCTGATGGCGGGCAAATCCGTGCCGGAGCGGTAGAAGCTGACGGCAGGGTTCGGTTGTCTGCGTTTGCTGAAGATCCGGTGCTGTCCGGCCTCCCCAACGCGGCGGCTCAGGGGCAGTTGTTGGTTCACCGGTACAAGCGTCGTGCCGTGGTGCGTGATGCTGTGGGCTATACCAAGCTTTTGGCGCCGGGCAAGGCCGAAGCGGTGGCTGCCTCTCATCGGTTGATGAGTTCGTTGGCGCGGACGTCGGGCATCGTCATTCCCGAGGTCGTGGTTCACCATCCGGAAAGTGTCACTTTGTCCGCTGTGCCCGGGATCAGTTTTCATGAAATGGGCCAAGCCGGTTCCCAGGTCGATACTCAGGCCGATTCGGTAGCCGATCGGGTCGCGGAGGAGAACTGGGCCACGGCGTGGGAGCAGTGGTCAACGCGGTGGCCCTTGTTGGCGGCGTCGCAGAAGGCGGGAGTAGTCGGTGCGACCGAGTTGCCCGCTCATGGGACGCGGGATGAGTGTCGTACCGTATCGCGGTGGGTGACCTATGCGCAGGAGTTCAGGGTATTGCCCGTGGCGGCAGATCGGCTACAGCGGGCGTCGACTCAGGTGACTCGTTTGTTGATTTCAGGAGCACCGCAGGCAACAGTGCTATCTCACCGGGATCTCCACGATAAGCAACTGTTGTTCAATCCCGATTCGCGCTCGGTGGGGCTGATCGACTGCGACACGATTGCGGCCGCCGAGCCTGCGCTTGATCTGGCGAACCTGTTGGTTCATATTGATCTTCGGGGAGCGCAGGGTGTCTACTCCCCTGCTGCAGCGCACACTGCTGAGCAGTCGATCTGGGCAACTGCGTCAGCTATGGACGTGTCCGAAGTGCGTATCAACGCCTATGCAGCGTCGACCAGACTTCGGCTGGCGTGTCTGTACGCGTTCCGGCCGGCCTACAGAACTCTTGCCCACCGCTGGTTTGAGCGGCTTGAACACGATCTTGCGGAGTCCTCCGCGGCTTAGGTGGTGCACACCCTAAAGTGCTGCTGCCGACGGCTCTGCGAACCACAGTTTGGTTTCGCCGTACTTCTTTTCGGCAAACCGTTCCAACCCGGGTGGCCATTCAGGTTCCTGCGATCGTGATGACCGTTCGAGGACAACAACTGCGCCTTCGGCCAAGTGCGGAACCAGTGTTTCGAGGAGGCCAGTCAATGTTTCGTTCTCCACCGAGTAGGGAGGGTCCATCAGAACCAGATCCCAGTAATCATCGGGGACCGCGCGATCCAGGTAGGTCTCAACCTTGAGGTGATGCACTCGAACGGTTTGGTGGTTGAGCGTCTTGTTCACCAGATCGGCGTTGGTACGACTGACGGCTGCAGCTTTGTCACCCGATTCCACCAGATCAACGATCTTCGCCCCTCGGCTGGCGCTTTCGACACCGAGTGATCCGGAACCGGCATAGAGGTCGAGGACTTTGGCGTCAGCAATTACTTCGTAGGCGTCCAACCGTGAGAAGAGTGCCTCCTTGACGCGGTCGGTGGTGGGTCGTGTTGCGGTACCTGGAACGCTGAATAACGGGATGCCTCCAGCGGCTCCGGCAATGATTCGACTCATGATTCAACTGTATCGACTCTCGGAGGGCCGTCGGTGCGTCTCAAAGCTGCTGAGGAGCCGTGCGTCTCGAAGCTCAGGAGGGGCGGGGACGTCTGAGGCGGCGACACGAGCCGACACGTCCTGGAGTGAAGGAGGCGAGGGGGCTGAGGATTCTCAGTTGAGGTGAGCTCGATGTCTCTCTGGCGTCAGAGCTTTGGGGGGTGGATCCCGCGTATCCCGGGTATCCCACGACCCCGCGTACCCCGCGTACCCCGCGAGGATTTTAGTGGTCGCGGTGGTAGTGGTTTTGGCGGGGTTTTCGGGCCGGGTCGATGTATGGGGGTGGGATGAACCACGGGACCCGGTCTTTGACCTCGATCGCCCATTCGTTCTGGTG
>NZ_JBTNDE010000037.1:0-13332 GCF_054511155.1 Arthrobacter glycogeni
CAGAAGACGCCCGTACCGTTGCGCGGGGCACGGCAACCAAACCCATCCCACCAATTCCACAACTGATGAAGGAGAGAAACATGTTTGAACACTTCAACACCCCTGAGGAAATTTTCAGCTTTAAACTTGGTTCTGCGCTGACCATGGAGCGCGACACCTTGGCCATGCTCGGTGAGCTTGAGAAAGCGGCGAAGCGACCGGAGCTCAAAGCGATGCTGAAGGACCATGCCAAGGAGACGGAAGAGCAGATCGACAACATTGAACGTTCCTTTGAGCTGCTCGGAGAGAAGGTCAGCGACTCCCCTTCTCCGGTCACCAAAGCGATGGCCAAGGAAGGGAACTCGATGCTCGGCAAGACCGACACCAGCCTCGTCGACGTCGTAATTTTGGTCGGGGCACTGGAAACCGGGCACCACAAAATCGCTGTTTACGAAACGTTAGTGACAAACGCGCAAGCCCGTGGCGCAAGTGACGTTGCGGCCCTGCTGCGGCGGAACCTTGACCAAGAGGAAAACGCTAAAGACAAAGTCAAGGCGTTCGGCAAACGCATCGCCACCGACGGCATCGCCTACCCATAAAGCCAGCACCCACACCGGCAGAAAAAGCCAGAAACCCCATGAATGCTGGATTGATTGTGTCAACTAGGCAGGTGAATTGATCCACCACGCGGCGCTGGCCCTCCGCACCGGCATCCCACTGGAGGTGCTGCGCGATCAGGTGGCGCAGTTCCCCACCTTCGACGAGGCATATTTTGCGGCCCTTGAGAAGTTCGGTTCGTAAATCCTTGGGTAGAAGGATAGGGCGGAGGGTGAACCCCTATGGGGGGGGGCAAAGCCTGGAAGCGAAGCCGTGGTGAAGATAGTTGCGCGACGGGGAGACGTTCCCAGCACGAGACAGGCGTAGTCGGGGCAGGAAGAGTCGGAGGACGTGTATGAATACGAGGAAGTCCAGTGGGCGGGAGCAGTCCGGGGCGGTCATTTCGGACTATGGTCTGCTCGGTGACTGTCAGGGGGCGGCTCTTGTCTCACGGGAGGGATCGGTGGACTGGTGGTGCCCAGCACGGTTTGATGCGCCCAGCGTGTTTGGCCGCCTGCTCGATGTGGATGCCGGATACTGGCTCATCTGTCCGACAGAAGATTTCACGGTCGGCCGACGGTATTTACCGGGCACGATGGTCGTGGAAACGTACTTTCACTGCGGAAGCGGGGATCTCCGGCTCATGGATGGCCTTTCTTTAGGAAGGGGGGAGCGGGGGCACCAGATCGGGTATAGGTCCCCGCATATGCTCATCCGCCGGTTGGAGGTAAGCCGGGGGCAGGTTCAGGTGAGGGTGGAGTTGGCGCCAAGGATGGAATACGGGCTCATCACGCCGGGCTTCACACGGACTGCTGCGGGGTGGGAGATAGCAGGAGGCGCTGACCGGCTATCCCTAACCGGCGACATCGCACTCGACGTCGCAAACGGGTCTGCGGGCGGAACGTTCACCCTCAACGCCGGTGAGAGCGCGGTGTTCGCCCTGAAACATCGTAGTTCGGTCGACGGTTCGGTTAATAGTTCGGTGGTTGGTCCGGTTGACGATGTTTGTGGGGAGCCGGATGGTGCGGCCCGGCTCAGGGATACGATCGCGGCGTGGCGGTCGTGGAGCGAGATTCATCAGAGTTATCAGGGGGCCTACCGGGAGCAGGTGCAGCGCAGTGTGTTGGTGCTGCAGGCCCTGACGTACCGCCCGACCGGGGCAGTGGTCGCTGCGGCGACGACTTCGCTGCCGGAGGAACCCGGCGGAAGCGCGAACTGGGATTACCGGTTCGGGTGGCTGCGTGATGGCAGTCTGACCCTTAAAGCGCTGTGGGTTGCTGCGTGCGCCGATGAGGGTCAGCAGTTTTTTGATTGGATCACTTCTTCAGCCGGCCCGACGCGGGAGGGCCACCTGCAGATCATGTTCGGCGTCGGCGGGGAACACGACTTGAGCGAACATTCCCTTGACCACCTCACCGGGTATGCGCAGTCCCGGCCGGTACGGGTCGGTAATGATGCCTGGAACCAGACCCAGCTCGATGTCCTCGGGGAGGTCTTCGAATGCGCGTGGATCCTGCGTGATCAACTCGGGGAACTACCAGCCCAGACAGCGGGGTTTTTGGTGGCGGTCGCTGACCGGGCCGCGGGGACCTGGCACGAAAAAGACTCAGGAATATGGGAAGGACGCGAAGGCGACCGGGATTACCTGACGTCGAAGTTGATGTGCTGGGTAGCGCTGGACCGGGCGGTGAAACTCGCCGTTCGCCTTGATGCTGCTGACAGGGTGGCGGGGTGGGAGTCCGAGCGCGATAAAATCCGGGCGGCGATCCTGGAGCGGGGTTGGAACAGCGAGGTCAATGCGTTTACGGGTGCCTTCGATTCCGATCACCTCGACGCCGGTGTCCTCTTGATGCCGATGATGGGATTCCTGCCCGCCAACGACAACCGTGTCCTGGCGACGATGGACGCCATTGAACGGGATCTTTCCACCGGGGCCCTGGTCCAGCGGTGGACGGATGCAGGAGATGAGGGTGCGTTCATTATCTGTTCCTACTGGTTGGCCGCCGGACGGGCCATGGCAGGCCAAATTGGGCAGGCGAAAAAAATCTTCGAGACCGTCACCGGGTACGCCAACGATCTTGGGCTTCTCTCCGAAGAGGTTCACATTCATAAAGGGACCCTGATCGGTAATTTCCCGCAGGGACTCTCACACATCGGCCTCATCACTGCCGCCTCGGCTATCGCGCAAGCCGGACACCCTGAAAACCAGTAGGACCACCAACACTGAACTTCCAAACCACCAATGAGCACCAACTAAAGGAGATGGAAAGAAGTTATGGGAAAACTGGAGAACAAGGTCGCCTTCATCACTGGATCCGACTCGGGGATAGGTCAGGCCACAGCCGTCGAGTTCGCCCGCGAGGGCGCCGACATCGTTGTGCACTACCTCGAGGACGAAAAAGGCGCCAACACCACCAGGGAGCAGGTCGAAGCCCACGGTCGTCAAGCGATCGTGGTTCAGGGAGATCACGGCGACGAGGCCAAGGTGCAGGAAATGTTCCACGCCGCATTCGAAACATTCGGGCGGATCGACATTCTCATGAACAACGCCAGCGTCGATGCGTCCGGCACCTATGTCGCGGATCTGGAGATCGCCGACTTCGAACGCACGATGCGCAGCAACCTCATCGGGCAGCTTATCTGCTGCAAACACTTCATCAACCATCGCAAGCAGCAGGGCGGCGGCGGAAAAATCATTAACACAACCTCTGTCCATGAAGAGCAGGCGCGGGCAGGCGCGGCTGACTATGACTGTTCCAAAGGCGCCCTGCGCAACCTCACCCGCACCCTCGTGCTCGAGGTCTCCGAGCTCGGTATGACGGTCAACAATATTGCCCCCGGTATGGTCCTGACCCCGTTCAACCAGAAAGCGATCGACGACCCCGAATATCGCAAGGAGCAGGTCAAAAGCATCCCCCTGAAAAGAGCCGCTGAACCCGGGGAGATCGGTCGTCTGGCTGTATTTCTTGCCTCCACCGACGGAGACTACGTGACCGGGGCGACGTACGTGATGGATGGCGGGCTGATGCAAATGTCCGGTCAAGGCGCCTGATCCCGCACCGCACAATAAGCAGCACAGGCCGGGATCTGGATGACCCGGCAGGCATTGCACCGGCATATCCGTTCCGCTTGTCGAAGAGTTGCGGCTGGGCGGAGGGAAAACCTCCGCCTAGGTGTGGCCCTTCCGGGTGGATCACGAGACCGGGCGCTTTGTGACCGGGATGGGCAGGGGAGGCGCCGGGAACAATCGGTGCAGCCGCTTGTTGGAAGAATAACGAACCGCGTTGTAGAGGACGCGTTGTTGTGGATGGATAGGAACGGGAACTACACGGGCTTCGTTGCTGGTTGAAGGACCGTAGAGCTATTGATGCAGCCGCATCACGATGAAAGGATTATTGATGGTGTCGATGTCAGATTTGGGGTACGAAGCACGGCCGCTGTCGGAGGCCGAGGCGGAAATCTATGTCGCGTCGGTGTGTTTCAAGACCGGCCCTCCGGGGGCGGTGGGCGTGGAGATCGAGAGGATCGTGCACGATCCTCTCGATCTGGGGCGGGCTGTACCGGTAGCGGAAGTCCAGGCTGCCGCCACTAAAACGGAAGGCAAGCTTCCCGGCAGTGGTGTCATCACCTACGAGCCGGGAGGGCAGCTCGAGCTGAGTTCGGCCTGCGGAGCGGACCTTCCCGCGGTCATCGAAGCAGTAAGATCCGATCTGGCTGTTCTTGACAGGTCTATCGAGAACGCGGGCCTTTCCTTCAGCAGCGTGGCCCTGGATTCGTCCCGTTCCCCGGTGCGAACGCTGGATCATCCACGTTACGCGGCTATGGAAGCCCATTTCGATCGTGCAGGTCCAGCCGGGCGGATGATGATGTGTTCCACCGCGTCCCTGCAGGTATGCCTGGATGCCGGTCTTTCCGGGAATGGTTCGGGTAGTGCGGTGCAGCGTTGGGAGCGGCTTCATCAGCTCGCTCCGGTGCTCGTGGCACTTTTTGCCAACTCCCCGTTCCGGCATGGGGCACCCAGCGGTTGGCAGAGCACACGTCAGGGCGTGTGGTTGAAAATCGATCCGTCCCGCACCTCGCCCGTTCCGCATTCTGATGATCCGCCCGTCGCGTGGGCCCGCTACGCCCTCGACGCGTCAGTGCTGTGCATCCCGGCGTCGCATGGTTCGTGGGAAGCGCCACGCGGTCTGACCATGCGGGGCTGGTTGCGCGGGCAAGGGCCCCGACCGGTCACGCGGAAGGATCTCGACTATCATCTCAGCACGCTCTTTCCGTTCATCCGTCCCCGGGGTTTCCTTGAGATCCGGGTAATCGATGCGCAAGCCGGTGCGGACTGGGAAGCCGTCGCAGCGATCACGACGGCGCTGGTGGATGACGAACGGGCAGCTGACATAGCTGCCGATGCATGCACGCCAGTGACTGCGCTGCCCGATCCGATGACCGCCGCGGCACGGGACGGGCTGGCGGATCCGGTCCTTGCTGCAGCAGGGCGTCGTTGTGCTGAGGTAGCGCTGGGCGCCATGGAACGGCTTAATGTCGATGCCAGTACAAGAACCAGGGTGGAAGCGTTCATCGAACAGTATGCAGCGCGCGGGCGCTCTCCCGCAGACCAGCGGATCGACGATTGGCGCCGCACCGGCCGGTTCTTCGGTCTCGAACAGCGAAAGGAAAACGTCCGATGATGAACTATGAGGTTTCCGCGGGTGCCTGCGCTACCCCTGAAACATTGCGTGCCCTCATTGCGGAGGGCCTGGAGCATACGCGCCGTCGTACGCATGTCCTCACCGCGTGTGACGAGGAGGAGTTACTCAAGCAGCATTCTCCGCTGATGTCGCCCCTGGTGTGGGATCTGGCGCATGTAGGCAGCCAGGAAGAACTATGGCTGGTCCGCGATGTCGGCGGTATGGAGCCCCTGCACCCTGAAATCGACAGGCTTTACGACGCCTTCGAGCATTCGCGCAGCAGCCGCCCATCGCTGCCGCTGCTGGCACCCTCGGAATCCCGGGGTTACCTTGCCCAGGTGCGCTCCAAGACCCTGGACATCCTGGAACGGGTTCCTCTGGAGGGTTCGCCGCTGCTGGAGGGCGGGTTTGCGTTCGGCATGATGATCCAGCATGAACAGCAGCATGCCGAGACCATGCTGGCCACTCACCAGCTCCGGGTAGGAGAACCCGTATTGCATGCCGTGGATCCGGCCCCCGGGGTGCTGGCCAGCAAGGCAACCGTGCTTCCGCCGGAGGTGCAGATTTCGGCAGGGTCATTCACCATGGGCACATCGGTGGAACCGTGGGCACTGGATAACGAGCGGCCGGCTCACGAGGTGCACGTTCCCGGCTACTGGATCGACACCGTTCCCGTCAGTAACGGCGCCTTTCTAGATTTCGTGGACGACGGCGGGTACGCGAATCCGAACTGGTGGACGCCGGAGGGGTGGAGCCATTGCAATAATGAAGGACTGACAGCGCCGAAGTACTGGATGCGGGACGGCAACCGGTGGTGGCGTACCCGTTTCGGCGTCGTCGAACCGGTCCCCCTCGACGAAGCCGTACAGCACGTGTCCTTTTTCGAAGCCGAAGCCTACGCCCGGTGGGCCGGGCGGCGTCTACCCACGGAGGCTGAGTGGGAAAAGGCCGCACGGCACGATCCGGTCAGCGGCCGTTCCCGGCGTTATCCGTGGGGTGACGAGGATCCGACGGCCCGGCATGCGAACCTGACCGGAGCAGCGCTGCGGCCTTCCCCGGTCGGGTCCTACCCTGATGGGGCATCAGCGCTGGGGGTCCGCCAGTTGATCGGGGATGTATGGGAGTGGACTTCCACCGACTTCGGCCCTTACCCGGGATTCCGGTCGTTTCCTTACCGGGAGTACAGCGAAGCCTTTTTCGGTGGCGGCTACAAGGTGCTGCGCGGTGGCTCCTGGGCGGCCGGCGGAACGGCGAGCCGGGGAACGTTCCGAAACTGGGACTACCCCATTCGACGTCAGATCTTCACCGGCTTCCGGACCGCCCGGAATGACGCTTCAGGTCGGGGGGAATAGAAATGTGCCGTCACCTGGCGTTCCTGGGACCGCCGACCTCGCTGGCCACGCTGATCTCGGCGCCCGAACACGGTCTGCTCCGGCAGTCGTGGGCGCCCCGGTTCCAACGCAACGGCACGATGAACGCGGACGGGTTCGGTGTCGGGTGGTACGCCGCAGGAGATCCCCTGCCAGCCCGCTACCGACGCGCCGTGCCCATGTGGACGGACCAGTCCTTCGCTGACCTGGCGCGGGTCACTACCAGCGGGGCGGTTCTGGCTGCCGTCCGTTCGGCTACACCTGGTACGACGCCGGACGAGGCGGCCGCTGCCCCCTACGCTTCCGGGAAGTGGCTATTCAGCCACAACGGACGGATCAACGACTGGCCACAGTCCGCGGAGGCACTTGCCGCCACACTGCCGCCGGCACGGCTACTCGCCCTCGAAGCCCGGGTCGACTCCGCCCTGCTGTGGGCGCTGGTCCTAGAGCAACTTGATTCCTTGGACCACGCGGTTGAAAATTCCCCTGCGAACGCTCTTGCACGTGTAGTGACCGATGCCGCCGCCGCCAGCACGGGCAGGTACAACTTCCTCCTGACCAATGGAACCACGATTGCTGCCACAACTGCCGGTGATACCCTTTTCTGGCGCTCAGATCACAGGGGGACCATCGTCGCCAGTGAGCCCTCCGACGACGGCACAGGGTGGCACGAGGTTCCGGACCAGTCCCTACTGGTCGCCACTTCACACGGCATCGACATAAGCCCGCTATTTTCCGCAGAGATGGAGCCCGCGCTCACATGAACCCTTCAAAAACCGCACTCGAAATAGTCCACCATCTGCCCCCGCACTACCTTGAGCGCACCCTACGTGAAGACGTACGCGCGGGGTTGACCAAACCGGACAAAACTTTGCCGCCCAAGTGGTTTTACGACAAGAGAGGCAGCGAACTGTTCGAGCAGATCACGCAGCTCCCCGAGTACTTCCCCACCCGCGCCGAACGGCAGATCCTTAAGGATTACGCAGCGGAGATGGCGGCGGCCAGCCCTACCGAGACGCTTATCGAACTCGGCTCCGGCTCCTCAAGGAAAACCCCCCTGCTGCTTGACGCGCTGAAGGCAGCCGGGGACCTGCGGAGCTATGTTGCCGTTGACGTCAGCGACAGTGCACTAACCGAGGCAAACAGTGAGCTTTCCCGAAGCTATCCCGATCTGATCCTGCAGGCTGTGGCCGCCGATTTTGAATCGCAGCTGCAGCTGCTCCCGAGGGTTGGACGCCGAATGGTGGCATTCCTCGGCGGCACCATCGGGAACCTCGAACCAGATGCCCGCGCACGGTTCCTGACCCAAGTGCGGGAACTGTTGGGTCAGGAAGGCGGATCATTGCTGATCGGCACCGGCCTAGTGCAGCCGCCCGAGATCCTGATTCCCGCCTACGACGACTCAAGCGGTGTCACCGCTGACTTCAACCGCAATGTGCTGCGCGTCCTCAACGCGGAGTTGGGGGCGGATTTCGACGTCGAGGCGTTCGAGCACGTGGCGGTGTGGAACGAAACTGAGGAGTGGATCGAGATGAGACTCCGAGCCACGCGTGCCATGCAGGTGAGCCTGCCCGGTGCCGGACTTGAAATCCGCTTTGACCGGGGTGAGGATCTGAGGACCGAGGTGTCCGCAAAATTCCGCGCAGGGAAAATCTCCGCTGAGCTTGAGGGCTCCGGGCTGACCATCATCGGGCAGTGGACGGATGCTGAGGAACGCTATGCGATGACCCTGGCCGGACCCTCCTGAACCACCGATCAGCGGAACGGTTGTCCAATTGTGGAAAAGCCATGTTCGCGTGACTGTCCGTCCAATCAAGTGAAGTGAGCACATGAATTCAGGCATTTCACATACGTCCGCCTTGCCGCTTTTCGCCTCGGAATCAGTAACCGCGGGCCATCCGGATAAAATGTGTGACCAGATCAGCGATGCCATTCTTGATGGTCTGCTGGCGCAGGATCCCCACTCGCGTGTGGCTGGCGAAACGCTGGTGACCACAAGGCGTTAGAGGCACGGCTGCGGGAGCTGGAACGGGAGAATGATTTTCTGAAAAATGTTTCGTTGTTCTTCGCCAGAGAACAACGTTAGAAGACCTCTACAGCTTTGTTCAGGAGAAGAACGCCGAATTCCCTGTTACCTGGATGTGCGCCCGGCTGGGCATTCCGCGAGCCTCGTACTACCGATGGCTTGACCGCAAAGAATCGGCGATGACTGCCCGGCACCGAGAGCTGGCCGGCCACGTCAAGGCCATGTTTGATTCCTCCGACGGGATCTTCGGCCACAGGATGGTCCACACCAAACTCACCGCAGCCGGAGTCGAGGTTTCCGTCGGAACGGTGGCCGCGATCATGGCGGAGAACGGCTGGGCGGCCAAGCGGATGCGCGCGTTCACACGCACGACCATCCCCTCGGACCCCGACAAGAGTCTTCGCGGACCTTATAGGGCGCTTCCATCACACCAGAAACTAGTGCTATAGGTCGCCCGACTATGGGAGAGAGAGCGCTAGTTGGCCTATCCGGGATTTCTGCAAGGGATGCCTAGTACATGGATTCATCCGCTACTTCAGACCGGAGTGGGCATGCGTGAGCAGATAGACGCGGCGGTGTAGTTCGAGCTTTCGTTCGGTCTCCCGGCGTCGTTCACCCTGCTGGCTAAGGATCGTCCGCTGACCGGCGCTCCTACCTTTTTCAAGCTTCCTGGACTGAGGAATCGAAGGCCGCACTAGCGGAAGGATCGGTGAAGCGCCCGACCGGGCGTGGGTTTGCTCTGAACTCATGGTCAATCCTTTGCTAGGTGAAGCCTAGAACGATCCTTCTCACCCATGATCCGGTCCAGCGCCCCTTTTGCATAGGGCTTCGACGACGGCCACGATTTCGCGCTCTCAGCAGGTCAAGGCACCCGCACCGGCGAGGGGGATGGGTGAACGCCGAATTGGATTCCGTCCGATAACGATGGTTTGAGTGACGGTGCTGAGTAAGACGAGGGATGTGGGCGACACGCCAAGCCGTCTGTCTCGTTATTCGCGCCCGCTTCAGATTGGTGGGGACCTACGTTTGTGCAGCTAACGGCATACGGTCACCCATTCTGGGATTTTTATCGAGGCGTGCTCAGGACGGAGCGCGGTAAGTTTTATTCATCATGATCAGCCCGCTCGCCTCACGGCTCGGGCTGATTTTCTTTAACCGGGGGATCGGCATCAAACCCGGGACGGTTCAGAGTGCCTACCGCGGGAGCTGAGAGCCCTTGCGGCCCATGTGGTCCACTTCTGAGCTTCGTTGTAGGCATCCACAATTGAATAGGACATCCGGCCCCACAGCTGCCGGATGTAATCAGGAAGTTAGGTAACTGAATTTTCCTGCACCACGGGTCCGGAATACTCCGCTAGGACGTCATTGCCTGATCCGATGCCGGAGGGGTCCGCAATTATCGCGGCCTGCCGGTCGGCGTCGCTGCCCGCCCTGTCTTTGGCCATGTTCGTGAGCAGGGAAAGCTGGTGTTCAAGTGCCGGACGGCGGGCCGGAGGCGCTACCGAGAGGAGATCTTCCAGGGCCGCGCGGAGCCGACGGGAGACTTGGGGGCTGCCGGCCCCGGTTTGACGGATTTCGTCGAAGGCGAGGCGGACGTATCCGTGCCATCCTATGGCGGGGATGGTCAGTCGCAGTGTGCCGTCCTCGTCATGGTATTCGCCGGAGTTCAGTGGGCGCTGCGCGATTTGGCGCAGGATGTCGTGGATCCGGTCAATTGCCTGCACCGCGGTTGTCGGATCCTGAAAGGGCCCAGATGATAGGGCGCGTTCGGCGATGTCTACCAGCATCCTGATTCCGTAGGCCACGTCCTGGTTTAGGGTGCGTTCGGGACCGAGAGCAATGTTCTTGACGACGTCGGAGTGTGAGAGATTAGTGGGTGTGCCGCTGATCCTCACCAGCGCGGCATCGGTGGGAACGAAGTCGCCGACCGCCCACAGCACGTCCAGCCGGCAGTTGCTTCGGTGGGCAAGGTTGACCAGGCGAGCGTGGTCTATGGTGAAGATAATCCCGCCGATATGTGTGGCGATGAGGTCAGGTGCGGTGTCGTTATTTGTGCCTTCATCCGGGTGCACATGGCCGAGGGTGGTCATGGTGTCGTTCGCGACCCATCCGACGAGCGCAGCGACCCGCAGCGCCTGCCCAATATGGTTGACGTACCAGACCAGTGTGCCGATGCAGCACAGCACCAGGATGGTTGCTGCGATGAGGGCCAGACCCGGGACGGTGCCGCCTTCCGGTGTGGTGCGGACCGCCCTCATGGAGAGGAGGGAGTGGGCGAAAGTGCCGGCAAAGAGGCCGATGGTCACCTGGCTGGGCCGGTCTTGCAGGATCTGTCGGACGATCCGCGGTGAGAACACTCCCATGGCGAGCTGCACCACGACCACGACTAGTGAGAGCACCAGCCCGGTCAGGGTGAGCATTGAGAAGGAAATGAGATAGAGGATCTGCATTGCCGCGGTCGGATCGCCGGTGATGCTTTGAGGGATCAGGGTGCCGTCATCGATAGTTGTGGTGATCACGGACAGGACAACCCCGCCAAGAATGAATAACAGTGGGATAAACCAGAGACTGGTCTTGAGCCAGTGTTTGATCCGGAACGTTCTCATTTATAACTTCCTATCTTTACCGGCATACTGGCGGTCTATAACCTCCCGCGGTGCAGTCTGCAGGATTATCTGGGTACCTCTATAGGCAACTCAGGATAGCGCCAACGCCTGATTGGAAGCATGGAAAACATTTGACTGACGAGCGTCGAGATTTTACGTGGGCTGAGGGAAAACCCCGCGTTAGCCGAAAAATACCCTCAAAGCTTTCTATTGATACCGCACACAGACCGCTGAAATGGCGGCGGCAGCAGTAATCCGAGAATCCGACATAGCCACCCAGCCGCTAACCTTCCGGTACTAATTTTATCGCCCTTCAGTGAATAGTTGGGCGCCCGGTAACGATGGTTTGCGGGACGGCTCGACTGAGATGGTTATGTGGTGTGACACGCCGAAGCTGCTTGTCTCATTTCCCGTGGTCGTTTGTTCTTCTCCTGCGCCGACGTTTTCGCACCAGTGATTACGTGGCGATACCGGGCAGTACGGATAGCTTTTTTCCTAGTGGCGGCAGGGGGGGGTGAGTTAATGGCTGAGGGCCCCGTAGCACTTGGCTATGGGACCCTCAGTAATCCGTAACAGGGAACCTGTCCCTGTCTTCATTTACAGTTTACTCCTATGGGTTCAGCGCAACAACCACCGATCGAGCGGGTCCTGCTGCAGCGGATCACGCCGGAAAGACTTAGCCCTTACTTGCGTGAGGCCGGCAACCTCCAGAACGCTGTACGGCTCTATCGGTGGAACATCGACCTATCTGGGGTGGTCTATGAAGCCCTTCACGTCTTCGAGGTGCTACTCCGCAATACTTTGGATGAAAAACTGTGTCAGTGGAACGCGTCCCAACCAGACCCCGTCCACGGCCGACTCCATTCCGCCGACTGGCTCCTGGATCCGTCTTCTCTACTGGTTCGCATCGCTGGGCGCGATATTCCAGAGGCCAAACGCCGGGCCTTGAAATCGACCCGCCGCAGAGCGGAAGGGCAACGGGATCCACGGCATGAAGACATTCTCGCCGCAATGTCCATAGTGTCAGCGATGGTCGAATAGTGAGCCGTTTTGCGGGCGGCGGATTTCAGCGGTCGTTGCAACAGTTTATGAATCTGTCGGTGGTGAGATGAGTCTAGCGAGCTGCTCTGCAGGGCTTTGCCAGCCGAGGATTTCCCGTGGTCGGCGGTTAAGCTGATCGGCCACTCGGGCGAGGTCTTCGATAGTGTGAGTGAGCGGCCTAGGGATTTCGGACAGTGGGACCTTTTAAACTGAGGTTTCTACTGAAAGTGAGATCCGCAGTATGTCTGCATCGCGTCGCCGGTTTAGCCAGGAGTTCAAGGACGAGTTGGCCCGGGAAGTTATCGATACATCCAAGCCCGTGGTGGATGTCGCCAAGGCCTACGGGGTAGGGCCGGAGACCCTGCGCCGGTGGGTGATGAAATACCGTGAATCCCAGGGTGGGACCGAAACCGATCTGAGCGTTTCAGAACGTGCCCGGCTGAAGGAACTCGAGCGGGAAAACCAGGAACTCCGCGCCGAGGCTGCGTTCTTGAAAAAAGCGGCCTCGTACTTTGCAAGGGATCCACGGTAGTGGCGAAGTACGAGTTCATCGATTCCCAAAAGAACACCCCCGGGGCCACGGACCCGGTCTGGAAGATGTGCCTGTGGCTGACCGTATCGACCTCCGGATTCTATGACTGGCTCTCCCGGCCCCGCTCGGCCACTGCGGCCCGCAAACAGGTACTGGCGGTGCGTATCCGGTACTTCTTCGAGGCAGCCGACGGGACGTACGGGTATCGGCGGATCCACGCCGACCTCGCCGCGGAGGGGACGCTGTGTTCCCCGGAGCTGGTGCGCTCGATCATGCGCGCCGAAGAGTTGGTGCCGTGCCAGCCGCGCCCGTTCCGGGTCACCACCCATGCCGACGCCGAAGGGGCTGCCGCGGTCCCGGACCTGGTGAAACGCGACTTCACCGCGGACTGTTAACGCCAACCCAAAACAGGGCCATTAGTGCCATTTGAAAACAGGGCCACTGGTTGTTCGTTCTATTGTGCCGTACTGGTTGTTGGCTGGTGTTCTTTGAGCCGGTA
>NZ_JBTNDE010000038.1:0-12915 GCF_054511155.1 Arthrobacter glycogeni
CACCAACCGGACCGCGCGCTCACGAAGCTCATCCGGATACTTCCTCGGTGCTGCCATAAAGGCTCATCCTTTCAAGGAATCAACACCCTCCATTAAACCCGGGGCGGTTCATCACCACCTTCCTGGGCTGGGTCCTGCCTTGGGATAAGAAGCTCACCCTCGTCGGAGTGCGCGACGATGTCGAAAACGCGATCCGCGACCTGTCTCGCATTGGTATTGATTCCCCCGACGCTGTCCTGGGAACAGATCCGCATGAGCTCGCCACCGACACCGCCGTTGTCTCCTACCCGCGCGTCGGATGGGATGAAATGCTCACTCATCGACCCGACAATGACACCATTTTGGATGTCCGGGGCGCCGATGAGTACACCGTTTCCCACATTCCGGGGGCTGTGAACATCCCCGTGCACGAACTAATCACCCGCATGGATGAAGTCCCCCCAGGAAAGCTCTGGATCCACTGCGGGTCCGGCTACCGTTCCGGGGTCGGTGCCAGCCTGCTGCAACGCGCCGGTAAGGACGTCGTCCACATCGATGCCATGTTCGGCCAAGCCGAAGAAGCAGGCATTCCACTAGAACAACCCTGAGTCCTAGAATGACAAAATCCCGTCACCCGGACACCCCGACCGGTGGTTCGTCAGCTTCTCCCGCCGACCGGCGTACCGCTGTGAGCACCTCACCCCCATCTACCGAAATAGGTCATGAATTCTCTCGCGGAACCCTCCTCTTATCTTCCCTCCCCGACCATCAGCGCCATCCAATTGGGACCGGTTACCCTCCACTTCTATGCGCTATGCATCCTCGCGGGCATCATCGCTGCCTGTTGGTTGACCGACCGGCGTCTCACCAGCCGGGGCGGGGAGCCTGGACAGGTTTTGGATGTGGTGCTGTGGGCGGTCCCCTTCGGAATCATCGGGGGCAGGATCTACCACGTCATCACCGACTACCAGTTGTACTTCGCGCCGGGAAGGGACCCCTGGGCTGCGTTGAGGATCTGGGACGGCGGCCTCGGAATTTGGGGGGCCATCGCTCTGGGCGCCCTGGGCGCCTATATCGGTTGCCGCCGGAACGGGGTGCGGTTCAGCGCGTTCGCTGATGCGGTAGCCCCAGGCCTGCTGATCGCCCAAGGGATCGGCAGATGGGGAAACTGGTTCAACAACGAACTCTACGGTGCCCCATCAACCCTGCCATGGGCCGTGCAGATTCATGAGATGGATCCTTCGGCAGGACGGGCAACCCTTGACAGCGCAGGGAACCCGGTTGTTCTCGGCTACTTCGAACCAACGTTCCTGTATGAGTCCCTGTGGTCCTTGGCCGCGGCAGGAGTGCTTCTCCTGATAGATCGACGGTTCAAACCCGGGGCAGGAGCGGTCTTCTCGCTTTACGTGGCCTTCTACACTGCTGGCAGGTTTTTCTTCGAACTCATGCGCTCCGACTACGCGAACACCATTCTCGGCCTGCGCGTCAACACCTGGGTATCCGGGATCCTCTTCATCACCGGTGCCTTAGCATTCCTGGCCCTTCGCCGCAGGCCCCCAGCCACCACGTCGAAAGAGCTCGACGTCCGGCAGGAAGAACAAGGAACAACCCCGGATAAAGGCACTACAAATACGAACACTCTGTAAACCAACAAACTCGTCCCACAACAACCTCTCTTTGCGTCCATCATGTTCAGCCTTCGATCAGGCTCAGCTAGGAAATCTACTGGCCAGAATGCCGACGAACGGGGAGCAGGTCAACCCTGGCACAGTCATTCTTATTGGGGGCGTCCGAAATGCCGCTTCAGCCATACCAAAAGTTCGAGTCATACTCAGCGAGCGAGCCGAGGTTCTGGGATCAGTTGTGGCACTTGAGGTCTTCAGCGTTGATGATCGATGCGCAAGACCGAGTGGCGCGTCCCACTCTCAAGGAAGTGAAACACTCTGTTAACTGGCCGCGGGTGCGTTTTTGAGTCCATGCCAGCCGGTCCAGGCGGCGGCCAGGAGGAGGATGCCGCCGAGGTAGAAGACGGCTCTGATGCCGAAGTGGTCAGCGGCGATGCCGCCGAGCAGTAGTGAAATGAGGCGCCCGGATTGCCATAGCATGTCGAAGGTCGCGAAGATACGCCCACGCAGTTTTTCCGGTATTTCTGCCTGCAGAAGTGAGTTGAAGGTGACGGCTCCGGTGGAGGTCCCCAGCCCGTAAACGACGAGGGCGGCCATGGCCGAGAATAAGCCGGTAATCGTAGCGAGGACAACATCGACCAGGCCGCGCAGGACGAACGGCCCCAGCACGAACCCTGGCCTCAGCGGGTTGTCGGTGATTCTGGTGAGGATGAGGGGTCCGAGTGCGGCGCCGACGCCGATGGCTCCGATGAGCAGCCCGAAGCTGGCCTCGTCGAGGCGGAGGTGGTCCTGTGCCAGGACGACAAGTAGTGCCCCGGTTGCTCCGGCTGAGAGGGCGGCCAGGAACTGGGTGGCTGCCAGGGCGCGCAGCAGCCGGTGTCCGGCGAGTTCGGAGAGCCCTTCGAGGGCATCCCGGTACCAGGAGGTCCGGTGAGTGCGTTCGGTTTGGGCCGGATCCTTTAATCTCAGTAGGGCTGCGGCGGAGGCGAGGTAGCTTGCGGCGTTGATCCAGAACGCCCAGTCGTAGCCGAAGATCGCGACCACCACCCCGGCCAGTGGGGCAAGCACAACCTGCGAGATGACTGCGGCGGTCCAGAGTCCGCTGTTCGCGGCGACCAAGTCCCGTTCCTTGACGATGGAGGGCAGGACCGACTGGGCTGCCGGGTTGAAGAACACGGCTGCGGCGGATAGGCCGACGGCGATGAGGTAGACGTTGAAGACGTTGCCGTCCACGAAGGGCAGGGCAAAGGCGAGCCCAGCCCTGACCAGGTCGGCGGCGATCATGACTTTCACGCGTGGCAGCCGGTCTACTAGTGCCCCCGCGAGGGGAGCCAGGAGCAGAACGGGGATGATTTCGGCGATGACCACCCCTGAGACTCCGAGTCCGGACCCGGTGAGGGAGTAAACCAGCAGGACCAGGGCGACCGTGTTGAATGCATCCCCCCATTGGGAAATGGTCCGGGCGGTCCATAGCTGTCGGTATTGGTTTTGCCGCATCAGAGCAGCGAAGGAGGTCCGGTTACTCATCGGGGCGTTTTCCGTGCTTTTTTATGCGCAGCATGAGGTGGGCATTTCGTTGTGGAATAGGCCGGCGACGAGGCGGAGGCTTTCGGACATGGTCAGGTACGGTGCCCAGGTGTCGGCGATGTGCCGGGTCGTCATCCCGGCCCGGATCGCGTAAGTGGCGGCCAACATTATCTCTCCTACATGGTCACCCGCCGCGCTGAGTCCCAGGATCCGGCCGGTGTCGGCGTCGGCAACCATCTTAATTGCCCCTTTGGTGTCATGGTTGACCAGCGCCCGGGGTAGATCTTCGAAGCCCAGTACACGGCATTCACATTGGTATCCGCTGGCGATGGCTTCGGCTTCGGTGAGGCCAGCTGTGGCCAACTGAGGTTGGGTGAAGATGACCGCGGGCAGTCCCGTGTAATCCACCCGGGCCGGCACATTCTCCGGGACGTCCTGGAGCGCGTTGTGTGCTGCAAGTTTCCCGGCAGCGGCGGCAACGTAGACGTACTGCGGTCCTCCGGTCACATCGCCCGCGGCGAAGACGCGCGGGTTGCTGGTCCGCTGCTGGTCATCGACTGTTATAAACCCCCGTTCGTCGGTGGCGACACCCGCGGCGTCGAGATTCAGTCCGTCCGTTCGCGCGGCCCGGCCTGTGGCGATCAACAGTTTCTCTGCCGGGAGCACGCGGCCGGAGCAGGTGCTGACGGTGATGCCTTTGTTTGCGGCAGAGACGGACACCGCATGTTCCTCGACAATACTTATCCCCGCATCAGTCAACGCGGCACGGAGGATAGTCGCCATTTCAGGTTCGGCGGCCGGGGCGATTCGCCCGATGATGGTCACCGTTGACCCCAACTGCGCGAACAGTTGGCCCTGTTCCAGGCCCACGTAGCCACCGCCAATGACGATCAGTGATTGGGGAAGGCTGGTTAGTTCCATAGCACTGGTGGAGGTGAGGTATTCCACTTCATCGAGTCCGGTCATGTCCGGTAGGACGGGTCGGGCTCCAGTCGCGACAATAAACGATCGCGCGGACAAGGGCACGCCATCAACTGCCAGAGTCGCTTCGTCGATGAAGGAAGCTTCACCGGCACGGATTTCGAATCCGTAGGCAGCGGCCACATCGGCGTACTTCGCACCACGTAGGTGCTCAATCAGTTCATCCTTTTGCGCTATCAAAGATTTCAGGTTGATAGGGTCAGCGGAGGTCGGCGCTCCGGGGAAGGGGTTGTTCATCGCCGTATGACGCATTCCGGCTGCGGCCAGCAGGGTCTTTGAGGGAACGCACCCCACGTTCACGCATGTTCCTCCCAACACCCCGCGCTCAACGAGCACTACCGTCTTCCCGGACTGCCGCGCTGTGATCGCCGCAGCCATGGCCGCACCACCGGAACCCACTACAGCTAGATCGAAATCGTGCTCAACCATGATCATCTATCTCCTCCTGCAACCGGACACATTAGAACCCATCATCAACGTTCCAGTAGGGTGGAAGGTCAAGTTGCGGGAGACAGTGGAGGAATGACTGTGCGGATCGGTGAACTGGCAAGTGCCACTGGGGCCACCACCAAAACCCTGCGGTTTTACGAGTCGGAAGGCCTACTGCCGATACCGCCGCGAACCTCAAGCGGCTACCGGGACTACCCGAGACATACTGTCCAGCGAATTGACTTCATCAAACGGGGACAACGCGCCGGACTGACACTGGCCCAGATCGGCGAGATTCTCCACATCCGGGACCGAGGCAACGCGCCCTGCGCCCATGTCCAGTCCCTACTGTCCGGACGACTGAAGGAACTTGATGACCAGGTAGCGGATCTGCTGGTTCTCCGGGAAACGGTAGAAAGCCTGCATTCGGCCAGCCTCACAGTCGACCCCGCCGCCTGCGCGCCCGACCAGGTCTGCCAATACATCTAAACCGGCACTTATCGATCAGACCGGGGTGAGGTAGGTTCCGGCGAGGTTTTGGAGTTGGTAGATCCATAGGGTCCAGACTCCTGAGACCATGAGCAGACCGACCAGGATGAGCAGTGAGCCGCCTGCGATGTTGAAGATGCGGATGTGTCGTCGGACAAACGCCAGGGTCCGTGTCACCCAGCCGATCCCGAGTGCTACGAGGATGAAGGGGATGCCAAGGCCGAGGCAGTACACGAATCCTAGGAGCGCACCGCGCCACGGGCTTCCGGTGGTTGTGCTCAGGGCCAGGACAGCGCTCAGGGTTGGCCCCATGCAGGGGGTCCAGCCCAGGCCGAACACCACCCCCAGTAATGGGGCACCGGCTATCCCGGTCTTCGGCTTCCAGCTAAGTTTCTTGTTCTGTTGAAAGAAGGAAAGACGCCCCACCAGAACAAGTCCCATGAGGATGACGAGGAGGCCCAGGATGCGGATGAGCAGATCCTGCCAACGCAGCATCCACCCTCCGATGAACCCGAAAGCCGCCCCGTAAAAAGTGAAGACCAGGGCAAAGCCGAAGATGAATAACCCGACGCCGGTGAGGACTTTGCGGCGGTTCCCTGGGGAGTTCGGGTCGGTGAGTCCGGAAACATACCCCACGTAGCCCGGCACCAGTGGCAGGATGCACGGCGATATGAAAGACACAATGCCGGCAATCAGGGCCAGCGGAATGGCCAGCAGGAGCGCCCCGGATTGCACGGATTGTGCGAAAAACTCGCCGATCGTCACAGGAGATCCCGACCGCCCTCGGCTTGTCGCTGCTTTCTTTGTGGTAGCGAATTGGTGTGCACGGGAACGTTATTGTCCGGCCTGCACGGTCGTGGTGAAGGACGCTCCGTCATCATCGGAGAACTCAATGCCATTTTCTGTTGACACCCAGATCCGCAGCTTGTCTTGTTCATTGACGGCCGCGGCGATGGCGGACGGTTGGGCTGTTGATCCGCCGGTTTCTTTCCAGGTTTGTCCCGCGTCCTGGCTGATGTGAATAGCACCGTCGGGAGTGGCGCCTACAACGGTGTCCGTATCAGCGAAGGTTGTCTGCAGCAGTACCGGCGACTCAGGCGGCAGTGTCCACGTCATGCCGCCATCGGTGGAGCGTTGGACGCCGTCCTCGGTGGTAGCCAGGACTATCGGGCCGTCGAGGGACGCCGAAAGATTCGCCGGTTGGATTTGCGTCTCGGTCTCGGACCATTCTTTCCCATCTGTGGTCAGCCGCAGGGTTCCGTCGAATCCGATGACGCCGGCCTCTGACACGGTCAGTGTGTGAAAGTCCGATTCGCCTTGACGGGAGAGCTCCTGCCAGGTTTCTCCGCCGTCGGTTGATTCGATCAGGCCCATGGGGTTGGGAAGATCGGATCCAGGTCCGGGGTGGCCTGACGCATAGTAGAGGTCCGGGCCCGCGCCGGCGAATCCCATCAAATCGAGGGTTGAACCGAGTTTTTCGATGGGGTCGGCGGCAACGTCGAACAACCCGTTGTGGGTGGCGAGCAGAAGCTGTTCAGTGTCTTCGTTGAAAGTAAGCCCGTGCACGTGGCCGAACGGGTTTTCCGTAGCGTGTGGTGATTCATCACTGTGCGGTGTTTCCTCGTTGTGAGGGGTTTCTTCTGCCTGGCTGGATGCCTGTTGCCCACAGGCTGCCAGGAGAAACACGGTTGTGAGTCCGAGGGCTGCGGTGCGCACTTTTTTGCTGACACCGGGAAGGGTTTTCGGGAGCATTAGGGTTACTTTCTGTCGAACGGTGGCGGAATGAGCGTTTCCGCCGCTGTGAGTTAGCCGGGGCCGGCTGTTGTCGGGCAGTCTGCTGTTCCAGGAGGTCGCATCAGCCCGAGGTTACTAACAAGAATAGTAGTCACCGATCCGGGAGGCCAAATTTATTGTTCCGCCAGGCCGCGAGCCTGCTCCCGGAGCTCCTGCCCCGCAGAGCCAAGTCCTGCACAGTCAAGTTCTGCACAGTCACGTCCGGCAGAGCCGAGTCCGGTCGAGTGAGTTTCTGTTGGACGTGGGTGTCCGATGGCGAGGGCCAGCAGGGGTGGCAGTGCTGCACCCCAAAGGATCAGCCCAGCGATGGGCTGGTCGGTGGTGACCGGGATGTTCCATAGTTCGCCCACGAGGAGGTACCAGTCACCGCCGATAAGGTTATCTCGTGTTGCGAGCGAGACTCCGGCTGCTAGATGAAAACCCAACACGGTGAAAAGTGCTGCTATTTTGACCTTTGCTGCGTTGGGTGAGGGCGGATGGGTGAGCAGCGTGTGGGAGAGCAAATACCCGATTGCCAGTGCTGCGCCGGTGGAGATCAGCCGCCCGGCGTTGCTGCTGACCAGCGGGCCGAGCAGTGGGGTGAAGTACAGCGTCCCGTGGAAGCCCAGATAGAGGAGGGTCGCGGGAACCGGGTGCGCCAGTTTGCGTGTAACGGTCAGTTCTGCGGTGCAGGTAAGCCACTCTCTGATTCCTCTGCTTCCATCGGTTCGCGGGGCCAGGGTGTGCCGGGCGAGCAGGAACGGCCGACTGAGAGCGAAGAGGACGGGCACTATCAGCCCAATGAGGACTTGGCTGATGACGAACATGCTGGGCAACAATCTTGCGTAGACAGCCGGAGCTCCGCTCGTTGCCCACAGCAGAAGGGCACACCCCAAGGCCCAGGTGACGGTTCTGAAGACAGGCCAGTGCTGCCCGAGTTTCACGGCCTTCCGCTGGGCGCTGACGTACCAACCCAAGAGCAGCACTGTGATGGGTGCCCAGATGACGTCAAATTGCCATTGCGTGAACCAATCCACGGCGACGGGCGCCGGTGGCAGTGCAGCTCCGAGGAAGGATTCCGCGGCTGACTCGACGGCGGACTCGGCAAACGGAGACGTCCTGCCCAAAGCGACGGACAACCCAAACGTGAACGCCATAATGAGAATTTCGAAGCCCGCGAACCGGGCGAAAGTTTTTCCTGCCATCGGCCCGGATGCGAGCACGGTAAGGATACGGCGCCGTTGATACCATCCCGCCGCGCCGAGCATGACGACGGCCACCGTCTTGGCGATGAGCAGGATCCCGTAGGTTCCTTCCAGACCCGCAGTGGAAGCCAGGCGCAGGAACGCCCCGGCGACGCCGGACACGAGCACCAGCACATAGCTTGCGCCAGCAATTCTTGAATACCTTCGCGCCATCACAGGGAAATCGGCTCCTATTGTTCGCCGCAGGATCACGATCGCGGCCAACCCTCCCGTCCAAATCGTCACCCCAATCAGGTGAAGGCCGAGCAGGTTGACCGCCGCTTCGTGGTTTGACGCCCCGTGAGCGGTAACAGTCAGCGGTGTCAGGGCAACCAGGCTGAGCAGTGTGAGGAGTCCAACAGTAAAAGTCCGTGTGGTCATCCAGCAGCCGGTGGCAACAATCAGTGCCAGAAAGGCACTCAACCCTAGCGACCGCCCGAGGTCGAAACCGGTCAGGAACTGGACCATGTCCGCACCGTTAATGTCCGAAGGGCTGGACCCCGCCACGTCCGAATAGGCGAAGGTCACTACGGCGGCACCGGCAACCGCCCAAACCGATGCCGCAACCGCTGCGAATAACACAGCCCTGGCTGCAGCTGAGCCGAGGACCGGCCGGCCCTGGTTTTCGTCTTGGGTTTGGTGGGGGAGGACGACTGCCGCTGTCACGAGAAAACCAATAGTCAGGGCTGCTGCGGCGTCGTGCAGGGCGCGGGCCACCGGGGCCCCCCATCGAGTGATCGCACCGGGATCCGGAAGGCCCGGACCGGGAGGGCCCGCAGTGCCTGACACGGCAAGAACCGCGACGGCAGTAAGAGGTACCAAAATCACCAAGATTACCGCCCACCCGATCCGGCGCGCCCTGCCGTCGAGGTTCACCCTCGTGCCCCACGGGACTGTCCGCGGACGACCAGCACAGACGCCAGAACGACCGCAACAGTTATCGAACCAAGACCCAGCATCGCCCATCCGGGAACCTGCCGAGAACGGGCTACGGAAACCCACGCCCCGGAACCAACACCGTCCACCGGCCCAGCGACCGATTCCGCGGCAGCCGGGGCGGAGGAACCCGGCGAGACAGTGAATGAGAAGGACTCGTTCACCGGATGCCCGTCACCGGCGGTGACTCTATACGCAATCTCCCAAATGGCAGGCCCACTCCCAGGCTGACTGTCGGCCGCCCCGGGAGGTATTGGTGCTACCAACGATTTCCCTTCGGTCTCGGTCAACGCGCCGTAAGCCGGACCGCCCGCTACCGAGACAGTGACATCGGCAAAATCCAGCTCAACCTGCTCCGTAAATACAAGCGTCACCTGCCCCGGAACCACACCCACAGTCACACCGTCGGCTGGATCCGAGGACACGAGATAGGTATGAGCCGAAGCCGGGCCGACCGGAATAGACATCACCAACAACAAGCCCGCAACAATGCCTGCCGGCACCCCACGGAGCAACCGGCTTTTTCGGGGGCGTCTACTCATGTCGCGCAAAGATGCCCTACCCATCAGATGCCTCTCGCTTTCCTTTTGCAGTGTTCCCTCCACCGGCCTGCCGCCTGGTACTGCTAAACCCCGTAAATACTAGCAGGGCTAGTAGATCGATAGGAGACGCGGTCCGCGCCCCTAGGTTGTGAGTCGCGAAAGGAGTGGGTTCTGCCGAATAGCTAGTGACACTGACTTGATCCACTACTACTACTATGTCTAGTATGTGTCTACTATCTTCTTTAGTATCTGATAGTGACCGATCAAGGAAAGGACCAAACAACGATGGCTAAGAACATCTGGATACCCACCATGGCAGCTACGGGGCTTCTGGCCCTGGCGGTGGCTGCTCCGTCCGTGGCCGCCGCACCCCCGTCCGTCCCTGACGGAGCTAGGAGTGAAGCCGCGGCCGAGAATCATCACGGGATGGACGATCAAGACCCGGTCCTTGGCATGGCGAAAATGCACGAACAAATGACGAACGACAACCCGGGCATGGCCCGCCTGCACGAACAGATGATCACGGACAACCCGGGCATGGTGCGCATGCACGAACAGATGATGGACGCGGATACCGAGATGGATCCGACCAAAATGATGTCCTCAAACCCCACCCCCGAAAGTGAAGGAAAACTCTGATGAGTGAAACCCTGTACGCACTTGCCCTCCTCGCCTGCCCGGTCGGTATGGGATTAATGATGTGGCTCATGATGCGCGGCAACAAATCATCCCCCGCGCAGGAGACACCTCTGAATGAGGCGGAGCTGGTCAAGTTGCGCGCCGAAGTCGACCAGCTGCGTGCCGGCCAGGGCGACGCAAGCGCCGACCCATCCCGTCTCGATCCCTCCCGTCCCGATCCAGCCAAGGCGACCCTGCGATGACTGAATGGGCATTGCCGGTAGCGGTCCTCATAGCCTCCCTGACAGCAACCTATTTCTTCTGCCTCCGCCCGATGCGACGGGGCAACTGCGCCATGGGTCAACGGGCCTCCAACCCGGGAGTTTCCGCTGTATCTTCGGCGCAAACAGCTGAGTTGGCACAACTGCGGGAGCAAGTTGCGGCCCTGAAGCAGCAGAACGAGCCCTCCCGACACTGAGGTAATCCCCGTGGCGATCCGCAACGCCTATCTGATAGGCACGCTGGCGACAGGTGGGGGCGATACCCCGGGCTCCCTTTTCCTAGGGGATCGCTGATCAGTTGTCACCTCGTTTCACCCGGTCACAGCGCTATGCCGCAGTAGCACCGGACCACCTCATGAGCATCATCATCGAAAGGACGGGCGCGTGGAGGAAATACTCCTATCCACCACCATATTGGCGGCATTTCTTGGTGGCATGGTCGCGCTCCTCGCGCCGTGCTGCGTCTCGGTGATGCTGCCAGCCTTCTTCGCCACGACTTTCAGGCGAAAGACACAAATCCTGGCCATGACCCTGGTCTTCGCCGCCGGCGTTGGTACCATCATCCTGCCAATAGCGTTCGGCGCCGCGGCGCTGAGCCGACTGCTGATCGACTATCACACCCCGGTCTTCACCGTTGGCGGGCTGGCGATGATGCTGATGGGCGGACTCATCCTGGCGGGGAAGAAGATTATGCTCCCCATGTTCGTCCGTGGCGGATCCGGTGGAAGCTCAATACGTTCCGTCTACGCTCTTGGCGCTTTCTCTGGTGCAGCCAGCGCATGCTGCGCGCCGGTGCTGGCAGGAGTTGCAGCAGTATCTGGAGCGGCTTCGTCGTTCCCGGCAGCCCTCGCGGTCGGCGTCGCCTACGTGTTCGGCATGGTCGCACCGCTGTGTGTAATGGCCCTGGTGTGGGACCGGCACCGGATTGGGGAAAGAAAATTCCTCACCGGTCGGACACTGCCGCTGATTCCCGGAACCTCCTACCGTGTCCCGGTCGCCACCTTCCTTTCCGGGACGCTCATGGTTGCCATGGGTGCACTCACGATTGCCCTTGCGGCGCGCGGACCGGAAATGGCGACCGATGGTTGGGAAGTGCGTTTCTCCGCCGAACTCACCCATTTCGTCTCGAACGTCCAGGACCTTCTTGGCTTCATTCCAGGGTGGATTCCTACCTTGCTGATCTTCGGAGCGTTGCTGTGGCTGATTACCACCGCCGTCCGACGCAAGCCAGCTGATGGGATCGACGCCGCAGCCCACCCAGCACCGCCAGATTCCCCTGGACTGCCGATGGAAGCCAGCACCGTGACAGTTCCGCCCTGCAACCAGGGCGACCCGAGTCCACGCACTGACACTGCCGGCGACCACCCGCAACCCGAAATCGACCGTACCGTCCCCCGAAAGGATTCCCTCTAATGGGATCAACAAAGCCGTCCGCATCACCCAAGAAGAGCACCACGCCGGTAGGGCGATTCTTGGTTCTGGCCGCCGCCGCGGTAGCCGCCATGGTTGGCCTGTTCCTGGTTTATCAGGGCTCCATCAACCCCGACCCCGACGCTGCCCAAGCGCGAGCGAACGGCGTAAATTACGACGTCGGATCCCCCGGGACCGGATCCCAAGCCCCCGCTTTCACCCTGCCGTCCGTCGACGGAGGCACCGTGGACTTAGGCGACTACAGCGGTCAGTCCACGCTGCTCTACTTTCATGAGGGTTTGGGGTGCCAGCCCTGCTGGGACCAGATCAGGGATCTGGAGGAAACCCCCTCGGTGCTGCAGGACGCCGGGATCGATGCTCTGGTTACCATCACCAGTGGGCCAGCGGATCTCATCGAACGCAAAATGACCGACGACGGGCTGGAATCGGTGGCGTTGGCCGACACCGACCTGAGAGTGTCCCGCCAATACGAGGCCAACAAATTCGGAATGATGGGAGATTCACGCAACGGCCACACCTTCATCCTCGTCGGGCCCGACGGAACGATCCAGTGGCGCGCCGACTACGGCGGGGCACCGGACTACACCATGTATGTGCCCGTGACCCAACTCGTGAACGACCTCACAGCAGGGCGGGTCGCCTGATGCACACCGTGACACTGCTAACCCAGGAGGATTGTTCGTGGTGTGAGCAGGCAAAAAACACTCTGCAGGCCATATCAGCCACGCACCCCCTGGTGATTGAAGAAGTCGAACTGACCAGCGCCCAGGGCCGCGATCTCGCGGTGCACCATGGCGTCGCGTTCGCTCCCGGAATCCTGGTCAATGGGCAGATGTTAAGCTACGGGCGATTGTCAGAGAAGAAACTCCGGCGGCGGCTCGCTCAGACCTAACGGGCGGTATGCGGGATCTACTATGCACGGTAGGATTGGATCCTTACGGTACGGTTTCGGTTTACTGCAAGAAGAAAGGGTTCGGGCATGCATCGTCTTGGCCAGCTTGAATCCACCATCATGGACCGGATGTGGTCCTTTCAGGGGGCGGCCGCCGTGCGCGACATC
>NZ_JBTNDE010000039.1:0-12364 GCF_054511155.1 Arthrobacter glycogeni
GGGCGTAATAGTCCTTGTAGTGTGTGGATATGTCTACTGGATTTATGGTGGCCCTCGCCTTGGTTCTCCTACTGATGCTGCTCTCGCGGTTATTGATTCCAGGACTTCCGTCGAGCAGGGCTGCAACACGATTGACTGCGCTGGACTTGGCCCTGGCCGCAGTGGGTCTCATGGGACTGGTCCTACACTGCGCTTCAATGTTTTATCGGTCTTTGGTTGCTGCCATACCGGGGACTGCAGACATCATCAGCCAGATAAATTCGATGGGCACGGCAAGCATGATCTGGTATATCGTTCCATCCCTTTTGCTGATGGTCGGCTTGCGGCGGCAGAATGCAGTGGCATTGATTGTTCTCGCGGTCGCACTGATTGCGGTCGGCGTCACCATGTACAACGGCACACCAGTCCCGACACACGTGAACACCATCTTCGCGGCAGCCGCCATAAATGGGGCAATAATGTTTCTCCTCGTCACCCCGCCGTGGCAAAACAAAACCCTGGCTGCGCAAAACTAACCAGATTCACCCGCCATCTCCTGAAGTGGCGACGCTTCCCGGCGGTAGGTGCGTCGATCAGATCGATGTGGCTGCTGGAAGCGGTTGCCGTAGGCTTCCGGCAGCAGCAACTAGGTGCGAGCCGAAGAGGTGTATGTGGTCTTCGATCCGCGGCGCGGGGCCGGAGATGTTTAGCGCGGCGATTATCCTGCCGGAGAAGTCTCGTACCGGAGTGCCAATGCCGATGATCTCGGGGTCGAAGATCCGGTTTGCCACAGAGTATTGCCGTTGTCGGGACCGCTTTATTTCTTCTAGGAAGGCCGTTGCCTGGCTTTGTGACGGGTTGGCGTCCGATGTCTGTGCGATCTCGAGGATCTGGTCGTCGTCGTGGTCCATCAGCAGTGCCATCCCGCTTGAGCTGCGGCCTACCGGGATGGTCCGTCCCACCCAGCCTTGGGTTTCGATGGATCGGCGTGAGCTTTCAGATCGCACGGTTAGTACTTCGCCGTCGCTGAGGACTGTGAGGTGGGTGCGTTCTCGGACGTGATCGGTGAGTTTGCGCATTACTGGGCCGGCTTTTTTGGCTAGGTGCTGGTCGCCGGCGCGGGATGCTAGCGCGTACAACCTCCAGCTCAGTTCAAAACAGCCGGTGGGATCCCGCGATACCAGTCCTGACTCGAGCAGGCTTTTCAACTGCCGGGACACGATCGATTTGTCGCGGCCCAACGCTCGGGAGACCTCGGAAACGGTCATTCCGTGGGGGTATGACACTGCATCCGCCGTACCGAGCACCTCCAACACGGCCATAATCTTGGCTGCCCCGCTTTGCTTCTGCCCCGTGCTCATGACGCAAACTCTAGGATCCAGATGTGATATTTGCAACTGTAGGTGCGCAATCCGTAATCCTAATTTGAGCTTACAACGATTGCATGCTTCTCAGAGGTCGTCCGCTGCGAGCCTGCCGGCTTCGCGGGCAATAAGGTCGGCCCGGGACTCCTGGAGGAGTGGCCACTGGCGTCGCAGTAGCCGCAGTTCGCCCAGATCGAGTTCGACATCTAGCTGGCCGGGGTCGGATCCTAGCTGGCCGAGAACTTCACCGGAGGGGTGGATGACGCGCGAGCCGCCCCAGAAGTCCCGCTGGTTTTCCTCTCCGCACCGGTTGACGAAGACCACGAAGGACTGCAGTACCACTGCAGCGTGCAGCAGAAGAATCTCCCAGGCCCGCTCTGTCGGTACGCCGACGTGGCTCGTTGCGCTGTTGACGGGCACCACCAAAACCTCGGCGCCCGCATGAGCGGCGAGCCAGGGAATGGCGGGTTGCCAGGCATCGTTACAGATCAGCACCGACAGGCGGGTGTTCAGTAGGTCCTCGCAATGCAACTGTCCGCCGGGGCGGAAATGCTTGCGCTCTTCCCATCCGCGGTAGGTGGGCAGGAACATCTTTCGCTGGATCCGGGCCTCACCGTCGCTCACTAGGGCCGCGCTGTTGAAGGTGTGGTGGCGGAAGGCTTCGGCGAAGCCCACCACGGCTGCCGGGCCATGCCTGCCTAAGCCCAGCAGGCGCTGATCTGTGGGCTGCAGCGGCATCGCGTCAGGTACTTCACTCAGGTGGTAACCGTGGGTTGCCAGTTCGGGGAGCACTACCAGATCGCTGTCCGTGGCGGCTGCAATCAACGAGTCGATCTCCCGCAGGTTACCGTCGACGTCGCCCAGCGTGGGATCGGTCTGCAGCAGCCTGACCTTCAACCTGTCGCTCTTGATGGTCCCATCCTCAGCAGCTATATTCACTGGCAAAATCCCCTTCTTGGGCGGGATAACCCACCTGGTTCGCGGAGTGAACCTTACTCCGGTAATCGTGTGCACCACTATTCATGCCGGATGCTGTAGCCGCAATTGCCGGTGCATAAATCGCAACTCCGGTTCCGGGGCCCGAGACGGACCATTGGAAGTGTGCTGTGGGACAGGATAAACTTGTGGTTGCATATTTTGCATCACAGTGTTGCGTAGCTCACACTTCGCTCTTAGAGTCGTCCGCATGAACCTGGGAAGAAATCAGAGTGGATTGACCCCGCCCGGAGCGGTGCCGGCAGGCGGAAGGTTATCGGCTGATGTTTGATGTTCACGTCCATGCCGCGCCGGACGTCATCGATCGCATCGGCTATGACGACCAGATCTGCGCCCAGTACGCCGCCGATGGTTTCAGCGGGTTTGTGCTCAAGGGGCACCAGGAATCGACCGTCGGACGGGCGAAGACGCTGGCACGCACGTCGGGACTCGACGTCGTCGGCGGCATCGTACTTAACCGGCCGGCCGGTGGCATCAATCCGGCAGCTGTTGCTGCGACCCTCCACAGCGGAGGTCGTGTCATCTGGTTTCCTACCGCTGATGCGCATACCCAGGAAAGTGCTGGGCTGCCCAGGTTAAGTGACCTTCAACCTCGGCTGAACCGCTCCACTCTTTCCACGCCTCCGGTGCTGGCTACCGACGACGAGCAGCTGAGGAACATCTATCTGGTTCTGGATCTGATTGCCGACTTCGACGCCGTCCTGTGCACGGGACATCTCAGCGCTGCCGAATGTTGGTGGCTCTTCGACGAGGCCGGGAAGCGGGGAATCACCCGGTTCCTGCTCACGCACCCGTCCTATACCGTTCCGGCGATGAGCGTAGCGGAAATCGCCGGGCTGGCCGAACGCGGCGCTTACGTCGAAATCACGGCTTACCAGCTCTGGCATCAGCCGGAGATGACCGAAGCGCTGCTGGCCGAGGTGGCCCGCGCCGCCGGTAATCGCCTGATTCTCTCCTCCGACGCCGGTCAGCCGAACAGCCCCCAGCCCCCGCAGGCCCTGAGGGAACTCATTGACCGGCTGGCTTCTCAGGGCCTCGACCACAGCTGGCTGCAGGCCAGCGCCTCCGACAATCCCAGGAAGCTCGTGCTTTCATGACCCTTCCCCTATCCATCAACTTGACCCGCCAGCACGCATGCGCCGTCGGCAGCGGCGGCATCGGACCGGCTGTCGGCCATCCCTCCATGACCCCCGGAGCCACTGGAGGGGTGAACTGAATGAATTTCTTCGAATTCCTCGTCAACCGCAGCGATGACATGCTCGAACTCGGTCTGGGGCACGCCGCCGTCGTCGGCGTCTCGGTGCTGCTGGCCACCGTCATTGGTGTGGGAGTGGGCATCGCCACCTACCGGCGTCCACGGCCGCGCGAGGCGGTGCTCGCCGTCGCCGGCGCATTCCTGACCGTCCCTTCCTTCGCGCTCTTCATCCTACTGATCGGCCCGCTCGGCCTCGGGGCCATGCCGGTGGTGGTTGCGCTGACCATGTATGGGCTACTGCCGATCATCCGCAACACCATCACCGGGCTCCGGGAAGTGGATCCGGCGATTGTCGAATCCGCCAGCGGCATGGGCATGAACCGCAGGCAGCAGTTGCTGCGGATCGAACTGCCCCTGGCATGGCCGGTGATCATCACGGGTGTCCGCGTGACTTCCCTGGTGCTGCTCGGCATCGCGGCCATCGGCTCGATCGTTCTCGGCCCCGGCTACGGCGAGATGATTTTCACGGGCCTGGCCCGCGTGGGCACGCCGGTGGCCGTCAACCTCGTCCTTGCCGGCACCCTCGGCATCATTGTTCTCGCCGTACTGTCCGATGTCTTGTTCTACGTCATCCGCAGGCTCACAACCTCCCAAGGAATCCGATGATCAGTTCACCCACCACCACCCAGCCGCCCCGCAAGGTCATGATCCGGTTGGAGAACCTCACCAAGCGGTTCCCCGGCCAGACGCAGAACGCTGTCGACAACCTCACCCTCGATATCTACGAGGGCGAAATCGTGGTGCTGGTCGGCCCGTCCGGCTGCGGTAAGACCACCACCATGAAAACGATCAACCGGATCATCGAACCGACCTCCGGCCGTATCATTCTCGACGGCGAAGATGTTACCACCGCGGATCCGGACACCCTCCGGCGCCGGATCGGTTACGTGATCCAGCAGGTGGGCCTGTTTCCGCACATGACGATCGGCGAGAACATTGCCACCGTGCCCAAGCTGCTTGGCTGGGACAGTAAGCGGGTCGCTGCCCGGGTGGATGAGTTGCTTGAGATGGTCAACATGTCACCTGCCGAGTACCGCGACCGGTACCCCAAGCAGTTATCCGGCGGGCAGCGCCAGCGGGTGGGTGTGGCAAGGGCACTCGGCGCGGATCCCGATGTGATGCTGATGGACGAACCGTTCGGCGCGATCGACCCCATCACCCGCGACCGACTGCAGAACGAGTTCCTGCGCCTGCAGTCGGAGGTCCGCAAGACCATCGTCTTCGTCACCCACGACATTGATGAAGCCATCAAGATGGGGGACCGCATCGTGATCTTGCAGGAAGCGTCGCGGATCGCCCAGTACGACACCCCTGAACGGATCCTCACCGCGCCTGCCAATCAGTTCGTCGCCGACTTCATCGGCAAGGGGGCGTCGCTGAAACGGCTGAACCTCAGCCGGGTTGCCGACATTGGGTTGTCCTCCTGGCCTACCGTTCCGGTGGGTGCCGACGCTGCCCAGGCGCTGGCTTTGCTGGCCAGCGCTCAGCAGGAATCGGTGCTAGTTCTCGACGGTGCTGGCCGCCCCCTCTGTTGGGCGGACGCCGCGGATCTGCAATCAGCCTCCGGTGCATCCCTTGATGGGATCGGCGTTCCCGCTGAAGGCATGGTTCAACCCACTGCGACCTTGAACGACGCGCTCAACGAACTGGTAGCCGCTCGAAACAGTGTCACCCTGGTGGTCGATTCCGACGGCGTCTACCTGGGCGTAGTGGATATCCACCGGATCAACGAGGCAATCCGCACCATGCGCAGCACTTCGGCCGCCCAGAATGCCGCCGATCTCGCAGCACGCACGCCGGCGGGAGCCGGTGACCGGCCATGACCACCCACGCACGCGACCAAGACGTCGTCGTCCGGACCCCTTCGCGGGGCCGCCGCCGCTCTCTTGCGGGGTATGTGGTCATGCCGGTAATTCTTGCGCTGGTGTGCCTTGGCCTGTACCTGTATGTCAGTACGCAGGAGTTGGACAGCATTGAGGCCCGCTCGCTCAATGCAGCGTCGCTGGGCAACGCAACCTGGGAACACATCCAGTTGACCGCTGTGTCGACACTGCTCACCCTCATCGTTGCTGTGCCGTTGGGTGTCCTGCTCACCCGCCCCTTCACCCGCCGGATCCGGCCCTATGTGCTGACCATCCTCACGCTAGGTCAGGCAGTCCCGACGATCGCGGTGCTGGTACTGCTGGCCGTGGCGTTCTTGTTCCTAGGTTTCCAGGCAGCGGTAGTGGGCCTGGTGCTGTACGCCATCATCCCGGTGCTGCTGAACACCATGGTGGGCTTGGAACAAGTAGACGAATCCGTGTTGGAAGCCGGCCGGGGAATGGGTATCTCGAAGTTCGGGGTGCTGCGGCGGCTGGAACTCCCGCTGTCCGTACCAATCATCCTGGCCGGGGTGCGGACCGCACTAGTCATTAACGTCGGCACGGCCACCCTCACCACCTACATCAACGCAGGCGGCCTGGGCGACATCATCGTGGCCGGGCTGTCCACCAACCGGGTCCTGATTCAACTTGTCGGGGCCGCCCTCACCGCCGTCCTGGCCCTGCTCATCGATTACCTGGCCGGTATCGCCGAAGACTTCCTGCGCCCCAAAGGGCTGTAAGACCATCACAACCACTAGAAGAGGAACCATGAACACAACATCCGCTCAGGCGAAAACCCTCACGGCCATTGGTGCCGGCCTTGTCCTCATGCTGACCGCCTGTGGTGGCGGGGATGCCGGTGGTGGTGCGGCCGCCGACGGTGAGCTCGCCGGTGCCGAACTGTCCGTCGGCTCCAAAGAATTCACCGAATCCATCCTGCTGGCCCAGATCACCGCAGCCGCCCTGGAAGACGCCGGTGCAACGGTCGAGGACAAGACGGGAATCTCCGGCAGTGCCACGGTCCGAGAAGCACTGGAAACCGGGGAGGTCGACATGTACTGGGACTACACCGGTACCGGTTGGGTCAACATCCTCGGCAACACCACGGAGAACCCTCCCGAGGACCTGTACGCCGCCGTCGTCGAAGGCGATGCCGCCAACGATATTGCCTGGCTGGAGCCAGCACCGTTCGAAAACACCTACCGCATTGCCGTTCCCACAGCCTTCGCCGAGGAAAACAGCCTCACCACCATGACCGACGCGGCCGCCTACATTCAGGCGAACGCGGATGACGGCGTGGTCTGCGCCGCCAGTGAGTTCATCAACCGCGACGACGGGCTGCCCGGCCTGGAGTCCGCCTACGGTTTCGAATTCAGCAGCACTGTTGAACTGGACCTGAACCTGATCTACACCCAGATCGGCGAAGAATGCAGCTTCGGCGAAGTGTTCTCCACGGACGCCCGCATCGTTTCCAACGAACTGACAGTCCTCGAAGATGACCAGGCGTTCTTCGTCGAGTACCAGGGCGCGATGACCCTCCGCCAGGAAACCCTCGACGAATACCCCGCCATCGCCGAGATCATGGCGCCGATCAATGAAGCGCTGACCAACGAGACCATCACCGAGCTCAACGGCAAGATTGACAACGACGGCGAAGAGCCGCGCGACGTCGCCGACGAATGGCTCGAGAGCGAGGGCCTGATCGGCTGATCAGGTTCCACCCCCATCCCCACCAAGCTTCACACGAAAAACAGAAGGAAACACAGTGATTGAGAAGGAAACTACGTTCTACAGTGAGGGAAGCCGCCTGAAGGCCACCCTGTATTACCCGGACGACTTGCCGGCAACTGGCCCGCATCCGGCATTGATCGTCAACTCCGGGTACCAGGGCTTCAACGAGTTCTACCCGAAGATGTTCGCCAAGAACATGACCAAGCGCGGCTACATCTGCCTGGGCTTCGACTACCGCGGGATGGCGGACAGCGAGGGCGCGAAGGGCACCGTCCTCATTGAGCAGCAGGTTGAGGACATCCGCAACGCCATCACGTTTATGCAGTCCCAGGAGGATGTGGACGATCACCGGATTGGGCTGATCGGCTGGGGAATGGGAGCAGCGAACGTGGTCCTCGCCGGCGGCAAGGCCCGCAACGTTGCGGGAGTGGCTGCGCTGAACGGCTTTTACGACGGCGAGAGGTGGCTGAAGTCGATCCACACGTACGACGAGTGGACCCGCATCGTTGACCAAGTTCAGGAAGACCGCACACAGCGGGTCCTTGAGGGCGAATCAAAGATGGCCGACACGTTCGCCCACTACCCCCTGGACCCCGCCACTGAGGACTATGTGGGGAAGGAACTCTCCCAGGTGTACGGCTTTGGGCACCCCACGCGGGTGCAGTTCACCGAGTCCATCATTGACCTGAAGGTGGAGAAGTCGGTTCAGGACCTAGCGCCGTCGCCCCTGTTCATCGGACACGGGTCCCGCAACACGCTGCACCCCTACGACGAGGCAATGTCCCTCTACGAGGCGGCGTCATCGCCCAAGACGCTGTACACGATCGATGGACGCCATAACGACTTCATGTACGGCGACCACCCGGAATTCCTGATCCTCTGCGACCGTCTGCAGGAGTTCTTTGATTCCGCATTCGCGGCAAGCGCGTCGCCGATCCGGAGCGTTTCGGCTTAGCTCCACCCGGATGCGAGGAAGGGGCCTACCAGTGGTAGGCCCCTCCCTTTGCCGTTTCGGGGCACACTTCAGAAAAGACTAGCGGCGAGCCGCAGCGGTTAGTCTCTGGGTGCCGCGGGGTCCAGCAACTGGGCGAGGTGGATGCCGCGGCGGTCACTGAGGTCCTCCAGCTGGGTGCGGCAGGAATAGCCATCGGCCAGCACGATGGTGTCATCGCCGGCTGCTCGCACCGCCGGCAGGAGTTGTTGCTCGGCCACCGCCACCGAAATGTCGTAGTGGCCGCGTTCCACCCCGAAGTTTCCGGCGAGGCCGCAGCACCCTCCGAGTTTCTGCAAGGTGGCGCCAGCTCCCTCAAGCAGCGCGGCGTCGGGGCTCCAGCCCATTACCGCGTGGTGGTGGCAGTGTGGCTGCGCGACGACGGTGGTCCCCTCGAGTGACGGCGGTGTGTAGCCGGGCGCCTTGGCGAGAAATTCTGCCAGCGTGTGGGTGGCATTGGCGACTTGACCCGCTGTCGCACGACCCAGCAGCTCGAGAGCATCTGAGCGCAGGACACCGGTACAGGACGGCTCAAGCCCCACGATCGGAATGCCCTCCTCAACGTATTTACCTAACACGTCGATACTTGTGCGCAGGATTTTCCGGGCAGCGTCGAGCTGGCCGGTAGAGATCCACGTCAGGCCGCAGCACACGGGCGCATCTGGAATCCGTACCTCGTACCCGGCGGCTTCCAGCACCCGCACTGCGGCTTTTCCTACCTCGGGCGAGAAATTGTTGGTGAACGAATCCGCCCATAGCAGCACCGGCGGGCGGGCCACGGACGCCGCGGCGGCCTGGCGCGCTTTGAACCAGCCGTGAAACGTCTGCGGCGCGAATGCGGGAATGTTCCGGCGCTGATCCACGCCGGCAAACCTGAGACCTAACTGGCGGGCCCCGGGCAGCCGTACCAGAGCATTCACCAGCCGCGGTGCGTACGCTGCGAAACCTGCCCAGCGGGGCAACCAACCCAGCGAATAATGAGACGCCGGCCGAATCCGGCCCTTATAGCTTTGGTGCAGCACCTCGGCCTTATAGGCTGCCATGTCAATGCCGGTGGGGCAATCCGACGCACAGCCCTTGCAGGACAGACAGAGGTCCAAGGCATCGTGTACCTCGGGCGCCCGCCAGTTCGGGGCACTGTTTTTCACACCATCGACGGCGCCGCCGGTGACGCTGCCGTTGATCATTTCCTGCAACACCCTGGCCCGGCCCCGGGTGGAGTCCTTCTCCTCACGCGTCGCGATGTAGGACGGACACATCACTGTCTGGTTGTCGGTGTGAGCTGCGCGGCACTGGCCCACACCGGTACAGCGGTGAACTGCCTGGCTGAAGTCGCCGGCGTCGTGCAGGTATCCGAAACCTAGTCCCGAACGCAGCGGACCCGCCTCTGCAGCCCGGACGTTCGCGTCCAGCGGTTCCGGATCCACCAGTACTCCCGGGTTGAGGATATTGTCCGGATCGAGGATGCCCTTGACCTTTCCGAACAGTGAGATAGCCGCTGGAGAATACATGAACGGCAGGAGCTCGCTGCGTGCCCGGCCATCGCCGTGCTCGCCCGAGAGCGACCCGCCGTAGCGCGCCACCAGGGCGGCGGCGTCGGTAAGGAACGCACGGAAAGCTGCGGTGCCGTCCTCGCGGTGGAACGGGAAATCGAGGCGGACATGCACACAACCGTCCCCGAAATGTCCGAACGGGAACCCGGTCAGGCTGTGAGTGAGCAGGAGGTCATCGAAATCGCGGAGATAGTCGCCCAGCATTTCCGGCGGAACTGCCGCGTCCTCCCAGCCGGCATGCGCCGGCGCCCCGGCGGGTGATCGGCCTGCAAGCCCTCCGCCGTCCTCGCGGATCCGCCACAGTGCGGCCGCCTGACGGGAATCCCCGACGATCCGGCAGTGCCGGGCAGCTTCGATGCGACTGACCCGTGCCGCCCGGTCGGCAACTTCCAGGGCATCATCTCCGGAGATCTCGACGAACAGCCAGGCGGCGCCGCCAGGGAGTTCAGGCACGGCCTGAGGACCCTTGCGGGTGCGGACCACTTCGACGATGCGTGAATCTAACCCTTCGCACGCAGTGGGTTTGAAGGGCAGCACGGCGGGTACGGCGTCGCCGGCGGCCCCAATGTTCTCGAAACCGAGCACCACCAGCGTCTTGTAAGGCGCGTCGGCCACCAGCCGCACACCCGCCTCAAGGACGACGGCCAGTGTGCCTTCGGTGCCTACCAGCATCCGGCGCAGGTCGAACCCACGCTCAGGCAGCAGATGCTCCAACGAATAGCCAGAGACCTGTCGACCGAACCTCCCGAGCTCTGTGCGGATGGTACCCAATTCTGACTTCACCAATAAGCGCAGCGCATCGGTTTCCGGGGAGGACGGCGTGCCGTCCGCGTCCAAGTGAAGCCGCGTGCCCGAGCCGGTGACCACGTCGAGGTGGGTCACGTTATCCGCGGTGCGCCCATAGGCAAGCGCACGGGAGCCGCAGGCGTTATTGCCGATCATCCCGCCCACTGTGCACCGGTTATGGGTGGAAGGATCGGGACCAAACCGCAAACCATTGGCCAGCGCCACCTTCTGCAAGGTGGCGTGGACCGCCCCGGGCTCAACGACGGCGGTGCGCGCCTCGACGTCAAACTCCATGACCTTATTCAGGTGGCGGCTGAAGTCGATAACAACACCGGGCCCGATCGCATTGCCGGCGATCGAGGTACCAGCACCGCGCGGCGTAAAAGGGACACCACGTTCACGGCAGACCTCGAGCGTGGTGAGGACTTCGTCCAGGTGTCGCGGAAAGACCACCGCCGCCGGCTGCACCCGGTACAGGGACGCGTCGCTGGAATAGGCCGCTCGAGAAGTTGCATCCGCCCGAGCATCCGCGACACCACGGGACTGAAGTTCGGATACAAAGGAAGTGGGGGCTGTAAGTGACGTTGCCATGAGTAACATGTTACTCCAGGGTGTCCAGCGCCTCCGCAGACTAATCTTGGAGTCATGTCACAATCATCCAGCGATACCGGCGATCACCGGATGCGTCCACCCACCCTCACCGACCGCACCATCGACGCGGTGCGTGAGGGCATTCGGAACGGCAGGCTGGTACCCGGCAAGCTGTACTCGGTATACCGGTTGGCTGATGAGCTGGGTGTCTCCCGCAGCCCGGTCCGGGATGCCCTGCTCCGGTTGGCGGAAACAGGAATGGTGGCGTTCGAGCGTAACCGGGGCTTCCGTGTGGTCCTTCCTAGCGCGCGGGAGCTGACCGAGATCACCGCCGTCCGCCTCGCCCTGGAGGTTCCAGCCGCAGAACGTGCGGCCATTCGGGCGCAGGAGTCCGACCGGGGGGCCTTGGAGGCGGAGCTCGAGGCGATGCGGGTGTCGTTCACGGTCGGAGACGAAGCCGCCTTCCTCGTGCATGACCAGCGGTTCCATGCGCTGCTGCTGGACCTCGCGGGCAACGCGCATGTCACTCGGATCATCGAGAATCTGCGCGATGCCACCCGCCTGGTCGGCATCTCCACCATTCGGAGGTCCCGCTCATTGGAGGATGTGTACCAGGAACACCGGCCGATCCTTGACGCCATCCACCAGGGGAACCCCTCCGCGGCGGGTGCAGCCATGCGGCGTCATCTGGAGTCGACAGGGCGGCTGCTACTGCAAGAAGCTGCGCGCGAATCTGACACGGATCCGGACTTCAACGCGCTTTGGAGCGATCTGGTGGGTCATCCACCTGTGGACGGGTGGAGCCCGAAGGACAGAGCTAAAAGCCGTCCACCTGTGGGTAAACCGCCGGAGCAGTTCCCGGTCGAGATGGGAACGAGCATCGAAACCAAGCCACTCCTAGCAACCTCGATCCGGATAAAACCCCAGCTATGAGCCCACTCGTAAATTAACAGCTTTTTGAGACACACCAACTGTAATTCAAGGAAAAACCTTACTTCCGACATGGCGGCACTGCTTCCATTACGGAAGCCTGTCTCGCCGTGTAACACCCAACCGGCTGCAGACCCGCTGGATGGAGCCGCGAAACGCTTCACGGGCCTCAACCAATCGGTGGTGGTGCCGGTTCGGTTGGCGGTGGCAGAGGTGGTGGTGGTGCCGGTTCGGTTGGCGGTGGCAGAGGTGGTGGTGGTGCCGGTTCGGTTGGCGGTGGCAGAGGTGGTGGTGGTGCCGGTTCGGTTGGCGGTGGCAGAGGTGGT
>NZ_JBTNDE010000004.1:0-211073 GCF_054511155.1 Arthrobacter glycogeni
CACATTCTGATACTCCACCGCATGCGCGGCGATCAACTGTAGCTGCTCAGCGGTCCTCGCGACCTGCTCGATAGCAACCGCAATCTCAGCGAGCTCACGGGTCGGCATCAAAAAACTCTCGACCCGAAACGAACCAGCAATCCCCGACAGCTCCATGTTCAACCACGCCAAATACCGAGGAGTATCAGTCGGCCGCTCGAACTGGGTGATTGCCATACACCAATTCTATCGAACACACCTTCGAACAAACCAGTAAAAAAGGCCAATGTGCAGGAGCAGTGGACAAGAGTTATCCACACCCCGAAAAGCCTAGCCCCGCTCCAAATACGCTTCCTTCCCAGGATTCAGATAGATTTCCAACGCCTCAGCCAGCTCCGGATGCCTGTGCCAGGTGCCGCCAGTCGGGCAGGCCCGCCTCCAGCTTCTGTCGGTTGGTCTGGGCGTCCATCGCACCGGTATGCCGTCTGGCGAAGGCTGCTCAGCTGTCCACGATCGCCCCAACTTGTGCTTTCTCCGCGGGGTTATCGCCGGCCGTCGCCACCTGGGCCGTCGGCACCTGGTCCCTGAGGAAGAAGGCTCCCAAAGATCCGGCGAGGGTCGCAAAAACTGCCACCGAGTAGATGGCCAGCAACACCTGCAGCACCCGGGCGAAAGGGTCGGTTGGAGTGATACCTGCCCCGGTAATTGTCGCCATTGCAGCTTCGAACAATGCGTCGATATAGGACTCGTGAGAGCCTGTGGCGTAGAGCAGCTGGCTGGCGGCAAGGATCACCACGGCCGTCACTGCGGCGAGCCAGCCGATCCTGCTGGAGAGTAATCTGCCAGCGGAACGAGATCCTCGAATGCCAGCCGAGAGGATCCCTCCAAACCGTGCAAACCGGGTCAGCCGGATCAGGCGGAAGGCCTGTAATGCCCTGAAGAACCTGAGGAACGGCACCAGAAGGAAGACCAATTGCCACCAGTTCCGGCGCCAGAACGCACCGCTGAAACTGCCGATATAGGCACGGAGCAGGAACTCCGCGACAAAAACTGCCCAGAAAGCCCAGCCGACAATGCTGAACACGAAAACAACAGTTGGGTCTTTGGCCAAAAGCTGACCGAGCACAATGAAAAGGAAGATGATGCCCAGGATTCCCATGGGCTTGTCAAGGCGCAAGGCGAATTCCTCCGCCGACCGTAGCCGATCCGCGGGTGGGGGATCAGCGCGGGGGACCCTCTCCGGACTCGTCATGATGTGCCCGGGTTGCGCCAGTTGGACACGCCGTCGAGTGCCGATCCGCTACCGAGTTTGATGTCGGGAATGACGCTGAAGGTACCGTTGGTCTCAAGCACCACGACAGCGATGTCCGATAGATCTCCTGAGCGACTACTGCGGACCGCCTGGAGCACTTCAGATTTCGTTAGGCTGTTCCTGCGCACCTGGTCCAGTTGCAACGGCCCATCGCGTGCCGACAGCCAGGCGACAACGAATTGAAGCGAAGCCAGCAACACCAGCGCAGCGGCCCCCTGCGCAACGGACACGTCTGCGCTGAGCAGGATCGTGGCGAGCGTCGATCCGAAGGCAACTGTGACAATGAAGTCAAAGGCATTGAGCTGGCCCAGTGTTCGTTTGCCCGATGCACGTAGCACCACCACCAACGCGGCACACGACACCGACCCGGTGATCAGCACCCTCAAAACTTGTTCCCACGACTCAAACCACATGGAGTAATGGTTTCATACGGCCGGTGTCTGTATTGCTTGCACCGCGTGCGGACAGAATCTCCCCGCCCTGCTGACCTCGCCGGGGGAGTGCCGGGTTGAAGATAGTTACCGCATCCGAACGGCGTAGGTCGGTAGGTCACCCGCTGCAGTGGCCCAGACGGTCGGGATTTCGAGGGCCATAACCCGCGTCCTCGCTCCCTTAGCTATCCCGTGCCAGATTGGTGCCGCGATGTATTGGGCTCGCGGACGTTCGGCTCCGGCAGCAAAACGCACATCCGATCACCTAAGCCAGATACCTGACGGTCGAACAGTCTCTGAGAAAAACCCGGTCATAGCCATGCGGATCAAATGGGGCCGCTTTACTACCACTTGACATAATGTAGATTATCGGCGTTTCGACGAGAACGATCAAGAGCTGGTTTCAGGCGCCGACGTAGGCCGCCAGGTGCTCGCCGGTCAGTGTTGACCTGGCGGCGACGAGATCGGCCGGGGTTCCCTCGAAGATTACCCGGCCGCCGTCGTTGCCTGCACCCGGGCCAAGGTCGATCAGCCAGTCGGCGTGAGCCATTACCGCCTGATGGTGTTCGATCACGAGCACCGATTTACCGGAGTCGACCAGCCGGTCCAACAGGCCCAGCAGGTTCTGGACGTCGGCCAGATGCAGGCCGGTGGTCGGCTCGTCCAGCACGTACACGTCGCCCTTGTCAGCCATCTGCGTGGCAAGTTTAACGCGCTGCCGTTCACCACCGGATAACGTGGTGAGCGGCTGACCGAGCGTAAGATAGCCGAGCCCGACGTCGACCAGCCGGTCCAGGATCTTGTGCGCCGCCGGCGTGCGGGCCTCATCCGCACCAAAGAATGCTTCGGCCTCGGTCATCGACATGGACAGGACCTCCGAAATGTTGCGCCCGCCCAGCGTGTATTCGAGCACCGACGCCTGGAACCTCCTGCCCTCGCAGTCTTCACAGGTGGACTCGACGGTGGCCATGACTCCCAGCTCGGTGAAAATTATGCCGGCACCATTGCAGGTGGGGCACGCCCCCTCAGAATTGGAGCTGAACAGAGCAGGTTTCACACCGTTCGCCTTCGCAAAAGCCTTCCGGATTGGCTCCAGCAGGCCCGTACAGGTAGCAGGATTACTCCGCCGGGATCCCTTGATCGCGGCCTGGTCGATCACCACCACTCCCTCACCGCCAGCTACCGACCCGTGGATCAGCGAGCTCTTCCCCGACCCGGCCACCCCGGTGATCACACACAGGACACCCAGCGGGATATCCACGTCAACATTTTGCAGATTGTGCATCGAGGCGTTGCGCACCTTCAAGCTGCCCGACGGCGACCGCACCTTGTCCCTGACGGCGGCCCGATCATCGAGGTGGCGTCCGGTGACAGTGTCGCTGGAGCGTAGTCCGTCGACACTCCCCTCAAAGCAGACGATGCCGCCCTGGGTGCCACCGCCCGGGCCCAGATCAATCACATGGTCAGCGATGGCGATGGTTTCCGGCTTATGCTCGACGACGAGCACGGTGTTCCCTTTGTCGCGCAGTTGAAGGAGCAGCCCGTTCATCCGCTGGATGTCGTGGGGATGGAGCCCGATGGTCGGCTCGTCGAAAACATAGGTGACATCGGTCAGGGACGACCCGAGGTGCCGGATCATCTTGGTCCGCTGGGCCTCTCCCCCGGACAACGTTCCGGCTGGCCGGTCGAGCGACAGGTAGCCCAACCCGATCCCGGCAAACGAGTCGAGCAGGTGCTGCAACCCCTTCAGGAGCGGCGCCACCGAAGGTTCGCGAAGGCCACGAACCCAGGTGGCCAGCTCATCGATCTGCATACTGCATAGATCGGCAATGTTCCTGCCCTGGATCCTCGACGACCTGGCTTCCGGGCTGAGCCGGGTCCCCTCGCACTCGGGACATGCCTGAAAGGTGATGGCTCGTTCCACGAAAGCCCTGATATGGGGTTGCATCGCTTCGACATCTTTGGACAGCATCGACTTCTGGATTTTCGGGATGACACCCTCGAAGGTGAGGTTGATGCCCTCCACCTTGATCTTGGTGGGCTCCTGGTAGAGCAGGTTGTAGAGTTCTTTCTTGCTGAATTTTTCGAGCGGTTTGTCAAGATCGAAACCGGCGCCGCTGAAGATCCTGCCGTACCAGCCGTCCATGCTGTAACCGGGCACGGTCAGGGCTCCCTCCCCCAACGACTTGGTCTCGTCGAACAGTGCTGTCAGATCGAAGTCGGAGACCGATCCCATCCCTTCGCAGCGCGGGCACATGCCACCCAGATAGACTGCGTCCTTCACCACGCTCTTCTCCACCCTGCCGCCGGCCTTCTCGGTGCTCATCACCCCGCTTGCCCTACGGGTGGGAACGTTGAAGGAGAAGGCGGTCGGCGGTCCCACAGAGGGTGATCCGAGCCTGCTGAACAGAATCCTCAGCATTGCGTTGGCGTCCGTGGCGGTGCCGACAGTGGACCGGGGGTTCGCGCCCATCCGTTCCTGGTCGACGATGATCGCCGTCGTCAGGCCCTCAAGATGGTCGACGTCGGGCCGGGCCAGATTGGGCATGAACCCCTGCACGAACGCGCTGTAGGTCTCGTTGATCATCCGCTGGGACTCGGCGGCGATGGTTGCGAAGACCAGGGAACTCTTCCCCGAACCGGACACCCCGGTGAACACCGTCAGGCGCCGCTTCGGAATCTCAACGGTGATGTCCTTAAGGTTGTTCTCCCGGGCGCCTTCAACACGGATCAGATCGTGGTGGTCGGCGGCGTGCAGTCCTGACTGATGCGCCGCGGTCGTCGTTGACGTGTTCATTGTGTCTCCCTAGTCCCTAGTCCCGACGGCCACCGACGGCTACCGACGGCTACCGACGGCCACCGACGGCCGCTACGGCGGATCAGGCAGTTTTGGACGGCGTCGTTGGCCTCATGCCCACCAGCAAAACCAACAGTACTGCCGATTCTGGTGCAGACACGGGCTGCGTGGCAACGACGCCCGCGCAATCAGTTCAACCCGCCGGGCTAGCGCCTCGACGTCCATCGGCTGGTCGCAGGGGAATCATGCACCCTCGGGCATCGGCTCGTCCGGCAGTGCAGCATCCGGGGCATACTGTTGCGATATGAGAGGGACTCCTTCGTGGCGCTGGACGTCGAGCATCCGCGTTCGCATTGTCGCCGTCGTGGTGGTCCTGCTGGTGCTGTCCTCGGTGGGGTCAGTGCTGCTGCTGCGACTGGTCCTTTTTGAACGCCTCAATGAAGAGATCAGCACCAGCCTGGATCGTGAGGCCGACGAGTTCAGGCTCCTCGCCGGAGGTGTCGACCCGCGGACCGGGGATCCGTTTGGCGAGGACCTGGCGGCGATCTTCGACGTGTATTTTTCCCGCGAGATCGCTGACGAGGGTGAAACCCTGCTCGCCTTCATCGACGGTGAACTGTACGAATCCCGGCGGGCCCAGCAGGTACCCGATCCCGGGGAGTACCGGAGCACAGTGGAGTACTGGCTGGGGCTTGAGGAGATGGAGAAGGGAACCATCGACACACCAGCGGGCAACACCAGCTACGTGGCCGTGCCCGTGCCGGGCGACCCCACTGATGGCCTGTTCGTGGTGGCCAACTTCCCCGCCAACGAGCAGAACGAGATCGATAGTGCAGTGCAGACGCAGCTGATCGTCCAGCTGGGCACCACCATCCTGGCGTCCCTGCTCAGCCTCGCGCTGGCCGGGAGGGTGCTCCGCCCGCTTAGGTCCCTGGCCGAGACGGCGAGAATCATTTCGGACACCGACCTGTCCCGGCGCATCGGCACGACCGGAAACGATGAAGCCTCCCAGATTGCTGATGCGTTCAACGACATGCTGGGCCGCCTCGAGCAGTCCTTCACGACCCAACGCCAGTTCCTCGACGACACCAGCCATGAATTGAGGACTCCGCTCACAGTGATCAGGGGGCACATGGAGCTCCTCGACCTCGATGAAACCCGGGCAGAACGTGCGGCGACTGTTGCGCTGGTGACCGATGAGGTGGATCGGATGAACCAGATCGTCTCGGATCTGTTTGTGCTGGCCCGCGCTGGACGGCCTGACTTTTTGCAGCTGGACCGGGTCGAGGTGAGGGAGCTGGTGCTGGGCGTCTACCGGAAGATAACGGCGCTCGCCGACCGGGACTGGCAGGTCGCCGCCCCCGAACCGGCCATCATCCTGGCAGACCGGCACCGGGTGACGCAGGCGTTGCTGCAGCTGGCGGACAACGCAGTGAAATTCACCGCCGTCGGCGCCATCATCAGGCTCGGAGCCGTTGTCGAAACCGACGGGGTGCGGTTGTGGGTGCTGGATTCCGGGCCCGGAATCCAGCCGCAGGATGCCCAAAAAATCTTTACCCGGTTCCACCGTGGCTCGGGCCGGGAGGCGGAGAAAGCGGGTGGGGCAGGCCTGGGCCTATCCATTGTCGCGGCGATCGCCGAAGCCCACGGCGGCAGCGCGGCCCTGGTCCCCAGGCCAGGGTGGGGTGCGTGCTTCGAGATATTGCTGCCCCGGCACGCTGCGCTGCCGCCGGCACCTCCCGGCTAGCCGGTCACGACGGCTGGTTCTGGGCGGTGGGCAGGTAGGTGGCCCACCACCGGAGGATGTGCTCGAACCGCTGCCGGCGGTGCCACGGGGATCCGGCCCGGGACAGTTCGTGGGTCTCCCCCGGGAACACCAGGAGTTCGGTGGGAACACCGCGCAGCTTCAGCGCCGTGTAGTAGCGCTGGGCCTGCTCCAACGGGCAGCGCAGATCATCTTCCGAGTGCACCACGAAGGTGGGGGTCTGCACCTGATCCACGTGGGCGAACGGATTCTGGGCCCTCACCTGCTCCGGGTCCGACCCGGTGTACGCGTCGGAAAAGAACCAGCCGATGTCCGAGGAACCTACGAACGACGGCGGGTCAAGGTACCCTCGCTCCACCACTGCCGCGGTGAACCGGTGGTCCTGGGAGATGGTCCACGCGGTCAGGTACCCGCCATACGATCCGCCCATCACTCCCAGCCGTTCCCGGTCAAGGGCCGGGTACTTGTCCAGCGCGCCCTCAAGGAAGCCGATGACGTCCAGCAGGTCGACGGTTCCCATGGCCCCCTTGATCACCCTGCCGTGCTCCTGCCCGTACCCGGCCGCACCGCGCGGGTTGCACATGACGACGGCGTAGCCGGCATCGGCGTACACCTGGGCCTCATCAAAGTAGCCCCAGCCGTACTGGGCGAACGGTCCACCGTGAATGTTGAGCAGTACCGGGTGGGGTCCCTCCCCCTCGGGTTCAAGGACCCAGCCGTGGACGCCGTGCCCGTCGCTGGCGGTGAACGTCTCCTCCACCGGGGCGCCCACGGTGGTGTGAGCCCTCAGGGTGTGGGACAGATCGGTCAGCGGGGCGAGGAACCCGCCGGACACCACTGCCAGCTCCCCCATGGTGCCCGGATCGGTGTACGCCGCCACGACGACGTCCCCCGCCGCTGCGGCACCCGTCACGATCAACTCACCGTCGACGAGGGTGGTCAGCGCACCGTCGGCTGACACCTCGAGCAGCGTGCCCCTGCCCCGGGTGCGGTTGAACACCAGCACCGAGTCGGCACCACGTGGCACAATGTCGCCGACCTCGCCGAGATCGAGCCTTTCGGCGTCGGTGATGGCGCGCGCCTCCTCGGGCGCGCCGGCGGGAGCCACGTAGAGAGCGGTGTTGCGGGCCAGGAAGTCCAGCCCGTCCTCGGACAGATCGCTTCCGAGGAAAAACAGCCACTTGCCGTCGATGCTCTCGACCGGTCGGTTGCAGCCCACCCGGGTGCCGGAACCGCGGTTGGTGAGCCGGACGACGTCGGACCCGTCGACGGCCATCGAATGGATGTCGGTGTACAGGGTGGTGTCGGCGTCGTGATGCAATGCGGCGGTGAACAGGATGCGCTGCCCATCCCGGGTGAACACCGGTTCGTTGTGATCGGCGTCCGCCGTGGTCAGCTGGACGGCGTCGGGAAGTCCCTTGGCCCCAGCTACGGACGACGAGGGTTCGGCAGCCTTGGCCACCTTGTCCGCTGCGGCTTCCTTGGCCCGACCCACCGGCTCCACAAATGGTTCGGCGTCGAGGCGGGGCACGTCCAGGACGAAGATGTGGGAACGCTTGTCCAGCGAATAGCCCAGGCCGTTCATCCGGTACTTGAACGTGGTGATCAGGCGGGGATCTTCGAGCCCAGGGCCGACACCGTCGACCGTCCCGTAGCGCCCGTGCTCGGGGACCCGGGCGGTGAAAGCGAGCCTGGACGCGTCAGGTGACCAGGTGAACGCCCCGACCCCCAGCTTCTGGTCGGTCAGCTGCTGCGGTTCGCCGCCGCGGCTGTCCACGATCATCAGCTGTGGCTTGCCACCCGGTGCCGACCGCAGAAAAGCAATGGCCGTCCCGTCGGGCGAATATTGTGGCGCAGTGTCGCGGAAACCCCGGGTCAGCCGCCGCGCTGTGCCATCGGGTACCGCCAGGTCCCACAACTGCCCGACGTACGTGTCGGCGTCGAAATCGGGTCGGGTCACCGAGACGACGCAGCGCTGCGCATCGGGTGAGAGCGACGGTGAACTTACGGACTGGAGGTGATTCAGCTCATGTGGTTTCACACGTCCGAGACTAGATCAGTCGCTGACCGTTCCCAATTCCGGCCCTAGGATGAAACCATGCCCCGCCTCCCGGAAGACCTGCTGCGCTGCCCGGTGTGCGCCGGGCAACTGGAGCTTTCGGAGGCCGGACGAACGCTTGCCTGCGCGGCCGGTCACCGCTTCGACGCAGCCAAGCAGGGCTACTTCAATCTGTTGACCGGGCGGGGCACGGCGTTTCAACCGGATACAGCGGTGATGGTGCAGGCACGCTCCGATTTCCTTGGCGCAGGCCATTACCGCCCCCTGCAAACGGCCGTCGCCGACCTCGCGCAGCGGCACGCACCCCACCCGCGGGTCATCCTCGACGCCGGCGCCGGCACTGGCTACTACCTGGCCGAGCTGCACCGCAGACACCCGGGTGCGGCGGTTGTTGCCCTCGACATTTCGAAGTTCGCCCTGCGCCGGGCTGCAGGGACCCTTGACGCTGGCGTGTGCCTGGTCTGGGATGTCTGGCGGACCCTGCCGGTGCGGGACGCCGCGGTGGACATGATGATCAACATCTTCGCCCCCCGCAACCCGGAGGAGTTCCACCGGGTGCTGACTCCCGGGGGTGTGCTCCTGGTCGTGACGCCGTTGCCGGGCCATCTCGCCGAAATTGCCGACGACGCCGGGCTGCTCGCTGTGCGACCCGACAAGGCCGAAGGCGTGGCCATGACACTCGCGGGACTGTTCGAGGAAGTCGAGATGGCCACCGTCGACACCACCGTGCAGCTGTCCCCCACCGACATCTACAACGTCGCCCTGATGGGCCCGGCTGGCCACCATCTGGCCGCGCCCGACCTGGTGGCGGGGTTGGCCGGGTTTCCCGAGCGGACGGCCACGAGCGCCAGGTTCACCGTCCAGGTGTTCCGGCGACCCCCCGGACCGGTGCGGCTTGCGGATGTATAACAACCGCCCTTCAGAGCCCCGGATCCCTAGGTTTCCCCCAGTCCCTTTGGCATGATGGAGTAACGCAGTCCGCGCGCCCACCGGCGCCCTAGCCCAAGGGGAAGACATGTTCGAGTGGCTGATGGAGAACGGCTGGGTTCTCTGGCTGATCCTGTTCCTTGGTCTAGCCGCTGTGGAGACGCTCACGCTCGACCTGTTCTTCGTCATGATGGCCATGGGCGCCCTGGCGGCCATGATCAGCACCTTCCTCGGCGCGGCCTTCTTCCTGCAGGTGATCCTCTTCTGCGCGGTATCGCTGCTCATGGTGCTGGTGGTACGTCCGGTGGCGTTGAAGCACCTCAAACGCGGTTCCCCCGAGCAACTCAGCAACATCGACCGGCTGATTGGCGAGTCGGCGCTTACCCTCGACGTAGTGACCGGTGAATCAGGCACCGTGAAAATTGGCGGGGACACCTGGTCGGCCCGCACGCTGGATGGCTCATTGATTCCTGCCGGCGAACGCGTCGCTGTCTCCAGGATTGACGGTGCGACGGCGCTGATCAGTGCACCAGCCCGCCCGCAGGCCGCCGACTCTTCCAACTAACGTGCTACCAAACCAAAGGGGAACCTATGCCTAGCGACGCAGGGGCAATCGGACTAACGGTGGTCCTGATTGCCCTGATCATTTTCGTCCTGATCGTCCTGGTGAAATCCGTGCGGATCATTCCGCAGGCGCGCGCCGGCGTCGTGGAGCGACTCGGTAAGTACCAGCGGACTTTGCAACCAGGGCTGACCATCCTGATCCCCTTTGTTGACCGGCTGCTCCCCCTCCTCGACCTGCGGGAGCAGGTGGTGTCCTTCCCGCCACAGCCGGTCATTACGGAAGACAACCTGGTGGTGTCGATCGACACGGTGGTCTACTTCCAGGTGACCGACCCGCGGGCGGCGACCTACGAGATCGCCAACTACATCCAGGCAGTTGAACAACTCACCACCACTACCCTGCGCAACGTGGTGGGTGGACTGAACCTTGAAGAAGCACTGACGTCCCGCGACCAGATCAACGGCCAACTGCGCGGCGTGCTCGATGAGGCGACCGGCCGCTGGGGGATCCGGGTGTCCCGGGTGGAACTCAAAGCCATCGACCCGCCCCTGTCGATCCAGGATTCAATGGAAAAGCAGATGCGCGCCGAACGGGATCGGCGTGCGGCCATCCTAACCGCCGAGGGCACCAAACAGTCGCAGATCCTTACCGCTGAGGGTCAGCGGCAGGCAGCTATTCTCGCCGCTGAGGGCGACGCCAAAGCCGCCATCCTCCGTGCCGACGGCGAATCCCAGGCCATCCAGAAGGTCTTCGATGCCATCCATAAGGGCAACCCGACGCAGAAGCTCCTCGCCTATCAGTACCTGCAGACGCTCCCTAAACTCGCCGAAGGGTCATCCAACAAGCTGTGGATCATTCCCAGTGAAGTGGGCGAGGCGCTCAAGGGAATCGGCAAGGTGCTGGGCGACGCAACAGCGGACGCCCCCGACAGCGAGCTGAAAGCCTAACCGACCGGTTTCTGTTTGCAACCATCCCCGCGTATAATTGGGTGTTTGCCGTAGTTTCGCTGGTCTGCTCGGGAACAGACTCTAATTCCACAGCGTTATGTAGATGGCAGGTTGCGGTAGCCAATGCCGCGCCACCGTCCGCCGTTACGGATGCCAAATTGTTGAGTAGGAGAATACATGAGCGATCGTAGCTTGCGCGGAATGCGCCTCGGAGCGCAAAGCATGGAGACTGAGTCCGGGGTTGAGCCGGCTCCGCGTCAGCGGGTTGAATACCGTTGTGGGGATGGCGAGCGGGTGTTCGTCACTTTCGCTGCGGAAGCCGATGTTCCACCGATCTGGGTGTCCAAAACCGGCAAGGAAGCGCTGCTGGTGGATGGGGAACGCCCCGATACGTCAGGCGACAAGCCTGTGCGAACCCACTGGGACATGCTGTTGGAGCGCCGCAGCATGGACGAGTTGGAGCAGATCCTGCAGGACCGGTTGACCATCCTGCGGGAACGCCGCGGAGAGCGTCGTTCCGCCTAGCCGGAACACCAGCGCATCAGGCCGGGTCGTTCGCCGAAAGGCCAGCGGCCCGGCTTTTTCGTGCCGCCAGAGCCTCGTTCGGTGTTTGCGTGGGCAGCCTTCGTCAGGCGTCCCGCGCGGGCAGAGCGCGCTTCGGCGATGAACGCCCGGTGAGTGCCCGCCACCGGGCGGCCAACCCCCAGCGGGTGACGTTGGCGATCGCCTCCAGCACAATTCCGCCGCTCATCTTTGACGCACCGAATTCCCGCTCCACGAACGTGATGGGGACCTCGATGATCGTCAGGCCCAGCGTAGCCACCCGGAAGGTCATATCGACCTGAAACCCGTACCCCACCGAGTCGACTGTAGTCAGGTCGACCTTCTCAAGGGTTTCCCTACGGAAGGCACGATAGCCGGCAGTGATATCCCTGACACCGATGCCCAGCATGAGCCGCGAGTACGTGCTTCCGGCCCGGGACAGCAGCTTCCGACGGCGCGGCCAGTTCACCACGCTGCCACCGGGGATCCAGCGGGACCCGATGACCAGGTCCGCGTCGGGGACCCGGTCGAGCAGGGACTGTAGCTGCTCCGGACGGTGGGAGCCGTCGGCGTCCATTTCGACCAGCACGTCATACCCGGCGCCGAGACCCCACACGAATCCGGCAAGGTAGGCGGCACCGAGTCCCGCCTTGCCCGTGCGGTGCAGCACGTGGATCTGCGGGTCGGCGCTGGCGAGAGTGTCGGCGAGATCCCCGGTTCCGTCAGGGCTATTGTCATCCACCACGAGAACGTCCGAGAGCGGTACCGCGCGCCGCAGCCGTGCGATGGTCAGGGGTAGCGACTCGATCTCGTTGTAGGTGGGAATGATGGTGACGACTCGCACTCAGGCAACCTTTGATCAAGTAGCGGGTGCGCCTCGGGCGCACGCGTCCCGTGGGCCGGAACCAAACGATCAGTATATTGGATGCCCGGACAGGACCGAAAAGAGCCGCCCAGCCGTGGTCAAACGCACCATTGCCAGGAAAACTGTGCCAAGAAACCGGGTAGGTTCACGCGCCTTCGGGCCAGCACGGATCCTGATGGATCACAGCTGTTTTCTACTGGCGCGCGAACCTACCCGTTTTTTTGGTTACCGATACCGCAACGCAGGGGCGAACCATCCCAAACAATCGGTGGCTGCCCCAAAAGTGCGTTGAATCGGCACGGTCGGGTCATCGGTGGTGCTGGATTATCGACCCGTTGAGTTGCAAGCCTACGTGCTGTGCGGCACGTGTCAACAGCTCCCTGACCTGCACAAACGCTTGTTTATGCAGGTCAGGACGCGGAACGCAGTGCCGAGGAAATTTCTCGGAATCCTTCGGCCTGGTACAGCTGGCGGCCCCGGTGGACCGTCTCCAGGCAGAGCGGATCCGCCCCGGTGTCAAGCGCTGGCAGGAGCGGAGTCCCCGCCCGGGGATCGGTACTCCAGGACTGCACGCGACTGTCGGCGGTCTGGACCATCAATTCCTCGACCTCCCAGACCGCGTAGGACGCCGGGGCGCCGGGGACCAGTTGCCCGAGCAGGGGGTGCGCCGTGCCGACCGCCCGCCAGCCGGCCCTGGTGTGGGCAATAAATGCCGCCCGGGCGGAGATCCGGTGGGCAGGGTTGTGGTGCATCACGCCGGCCCGGAGAGTGGCCCACGGGTCGAGGGATGTCACCGGGCTGTCCGAGCCGAAGCACAGTGGGACGCCCGCGGCCAGGAAGCCCGCGAAAGGATTCATGCTGGCCAGTCGGTCAGCACCCACCCGCTGGCTGTACAGGCCATCGGCGCCACCCCAGCGGGCGTCAAAGGCTGGTTGGGCGCTCACGGTAATACCGAAGTGCACCAGCTGGGCGATGGCCTCAGCGTCTGCGAACTCGACGTGTTCGAGGCGGTGGCGTGCCTTCCGGACTGCCTCGATCCCGTGCGCGCCGGCGACCAGGGCCAGGCCCCCGAGTACCGCGTCCAGGCCGGCGTCACCTATCACATGGAATCCGGCCTGCATCCCCACGCTGGTCGCAGCACCAAGGTGGGCCGCGACGGCGTCGGCAGTGAGGAACACTGAACCCTGGTGGGTATGATCGTCGGCGTAGGGCTGCCGGAGGGCTGCGGTGCGGGACCCGATCGACCCATCAACGTTGAGGTCCCCGCCCAGCCCGGCCAGGCGTCCACCGAAGAGGTCCACTATCTCTCTGAGTTCGGCCGGAGTGGTGACCGCCTGCCCCCAGTACGCCAGGATCTCGGGGAGAGGCTCGACCGGCGTCTGCTCTTCCAGGCGGAGCAGCGACAGCAGGTCGTCGGTGGGTGAAATATGCGGTGCCCCCATCTCGGCGACGGCGACGATGCCGTTGGCTGCCGCCCGGCGGAGTGCTGCGCGTTGGTACGACGACCGCAGGGAGTCACCGAGGTTCCGGGAGGCGAGGCGTGCCGTGACGTGGGCGTCGTGCGTCACGAAGCCGTTGTCCCAGCCGTGGAGCGCCGCTAATCCCAGGCTGGCGGCGAGCGACCCTGATACGACAGCCGAGTGGACATCTACGCGGGCCAGATAAACGGGCTTCCCTCCCCCTGCCGCGTCGAGTTGCTGAGCCGTGGGGATGGTCGGCTCCGGCCAGCGGGACTCGTCCCAGCCATGCCCCAACACCGTGTGGCCGCCGGTGCGCGCTGCGGTGGCCACCCGGTCCAGAAGGTCCGTGACGTTGGTGCAACCGGCCAGGTCGATGGACTCCAACGCCAGTCCAGTCTCGGTGGTGTGGACATGGGAGTCCACGAACCCCGGGGTGATGAGCGCACCCGCCAGGTCTACGACGGTCATGGTGGAGTCGGCCAGGGATTCGGCGGCATGCTCGGAGCCGATCCACGCGACGGTGTCGCCGTCAACCAGCATCGCCGTAGCGAACGGGTCCGCGGCGCTATAGACGGAGCCGTTGCGGTAAAGCACGGGGCGGGTCGGGGTCATTCGGGCTCCAGACGGTGGTGCAAGCGGTGGTGCAAACAGGGAGAACGCCGGGAACTAGTCGCCGATGGCCGAGTAGGCGACCACGCCGCGGCGAATGAGACTAATCGCATCAATGCACAACCGGCGTTGCCCCGGCGCCAGGTCGTCGATCTTGGCGAGCTGATCGAGCAGGTCAATGACCTGTTTGGTCCACCGCACAAAGTCGCCGGCCGCCAGTTCGGTGCCGCTCAGCGCGGCCTGCAGCGCCGTGCCCCTGGCCCACTTGTGCATGGGCCAGACCAGGCCCAGTTCGGGTTCACCGGTGACCGGGAGTTTGAACTGCTCCTCCAGGTCCGTCAGGGCCGACCATTGGCGGACGACGACGTCGACCGAGGAGTCGAGTGCGGCGCTGGGCAGTTTCGGCCGCAGGCCGCGTTCCTCCCGTTTGGCCTGGTAGACCAGTACCGACGCGAGCGCGGCGGTCTCCGCGGCGTCGAGGCCGTCAAAGGCACCACGCTCCAGCGATAGGGCGATCAGCAGGTCCTTCTCGCCATAAACCCGCCGCAGTTTTCGGCCAGCAGCGGTGACAGTGGCGCCTGCTGGGGTGTCCTGCAGGTACCCGTAGTGAAGGAGGACGTCCGACACGCGGTCGAAGGTTTTCGCGATGGTGTTGGTCCGGCCACGGATCTGACCGGTGAGGCGGTCGGTTTCCCGGCGCAGCTTCCACCAGCGTTCGGCCCACCGGGCGTGCTGTTCCCGGTCACTACAGCCGTGGCAGGGGTGGGCTCGCAGCTTTCGCCGAAGCTCGGCGATGGCCGCCTCCTGACGCTCGGCGACCGCTGTGTGGAAGCCGTCCTGGGTGGCCGACCCCCTGCGCGGCGGGCGTCTATCGTGAAGCGCGTTGCGCAGCGACGAACCCAGATCCTTCCGGTCCTTGGGGCTGCGGGCGTTGAAGTTCTTGGGAATCCTGATGTGGGACAGTATCTCCAGTGGCCCGCTGAGGTCCTGCACTCCGACCCGTCGGATCTGTTTGTCCTCGGTGAGGACGGTGGGCCGTGGCTCTCGGGAGGTGTCGGCGCTGAGGACCACCGCGTACCCCTGGCTGCGTCCGGCAGGGACGTCAATGACATCGCCGGGCCGCAGCATCTCCAGGGACGAGGCGGCTGCCGACCGTCTGCTGCGGGAGTTGGTTTTCGCGGCGGCGTCCTCGAGGTCTGATAGTTCCCGCCGGAGTTTCGAGTACTCGGTGAAGTCACCGAGGTGGCACGTCATGGACTGTTCGTAGCCCTTCAGGGACTCCTCGCGGGTCCGCACCTGCTTCGCGAGACCCACCACCGAACGGTCCGCCTGGAACTGGGCGAACGACGTTTCAAGGATTTCCCGTGACCGGTCCTGACCGAACTGGGCGACCAGGTTGATGCTCATGTTGTAGGTGGGGCGGAAGCTGGAATTCAGCGGGTAGGTGCGGCGGGACGCGAGACCGGCCACGGCGCCCGGATCGGTGCCGGGCTGCCACAGGACGACGGCGTGGCCTTCCACATCGATCCCCCGGCGGCCGGCACGTCCCGTCAGCTGGGTGTACTCCCCCGCCGTGACATTGACGTGGGCCTCACCGTTGAACTTGTCGAGCTTCTCCAGGACCACCGAGCGGGCCGGCATGTTCACGCCGAGGGCCAACGTCTCGGTGGCAAACACTGCCTTCACCAGCCCCATCGCGAAGAGCTTCTCCACCACCTCCTTGAAGGTGGGGAGCATCCCCGCATGGTGCGCCGAGAAACCCCTGATCAAACCTTCCCGCCACTCCCAGAACCCGAGGACCGCCAGGTCCTCGGGTGGCAGGTCGGCGGCCGCCTCATCGACGCGACGGCCGATGATCTCGCGTTCCGGCTCGGTGGTCAGCCACAGGCCAGCGTCGAGGCACTGGCTGACTGCCGCTTCGCAGCCGTTACGGGAGAAGATGAAGGTGATGGCCGGAAGCAGGCCGTCCCGGTCGAGGGCGCTGATGACCTGGGGTCGGCTGGCACGCCTGACCCGGGACGCCGCCTGCGGGGGCCTCTTCGCCGGACCCCTCCCCCGCCGGGGACCGCCTCCGCCCCACCCTGAACGCTGGTTCAGGCGGGTTTCCGAGTTTGCCAGATCGAGGAGCTCAGGATTAACCGCGTAGCGGTCCTCGGCTCCGGCGTCAGCTCCGGCGGGCGCCGCCTCGTCAAAGGCCACATCCCCGGCGAAGAGATCGAGGAGGTTCTGGCCCACCATGACGTGCTGCCAGAGAGGCACCGGCCGATGCTCGGAGACCACCACATCGGTATGCCCCCGCACGGTGTCGAGCCAGGCGCCGAATTCTTCGGCATTGGAGACCGTCGCGCTGAGGGATACCAGCCGCACCTCGGACGGCAGATGAATGATCACTTCCTCCCACACGGCGCCCCGGAACCGGTCCGCAAGGTAGTGCACCTCATCCATCACCACGTACCCCAGGTCAACCAGGGTGTCCGAGTTGGCGTACAGCATGTTCCGCAACACTTCGGTGGTCATGACGACGACGGCGGCGTCCGGGTTGATTGAGGTGTCACCGGTGAGCAGGCCCACCCGGTCCGCCCCGTACACAGCGCATAGTTCCGAGTATTTCTGGTTGCTGAGCGCCTTGATGGGCGTCGTGTAGAACGCCTTCAGCCGCTTTTCAAGGGCAAGATAGACGGCGAACTTCCCGACCACCGTTTTTCCCGCCCCGGTGGGTGCGGCGACAAGTACCCCACGCCCGGCTTCGAGGCAGACACAGGCGTCCCGCTGGAACTGATCCAGGTCGAAACCCAGAGTCTGCTCAAAGTGGTGCAGTGACGTCGCTGTGTGTGCGGTGCGCGCCCGTGCTAGCTGGTACCGCTCGGCGGGGGAGGTCATACGATCAAGCCTAAACTGTCCCGGCTGGCGGGTTGCACCGGGTGAGGCGGGTTAGAGTCCGTCAATGGTGGACGCCGTATCGGCCCCCGCCTCAACCTCGGCGTCCCGGGCGGCGCGTCGCCGCTCGCGGCGTTTGTCGTTGAGCAGGCACAACATGATGGCAATGAAGAAGAGCACCACCATCGGGGCGGCCAGGTAGAGCATGCCAAGGGCGTCGCCGCCCGGTGCTGCCATGGCGGCGAACACGCAGATCAGGAACACCGTGATCCGCCACGCTTTGAGGATCTGCTTGCCGGTGAGGATTCCCACCACGTTCAATCCGAAGAGCACCACCGGAAGCAGGAAGGCGATGCCGAAGGCCAGCATCAGGCGCAGCACAAAAGTAATATAGGCGGTCACCAGGATGATGTTCGAGAATCCGCTGGGGGTGAAGTCGGTCAACACCCGCACCGCGTTCGGCAACACCAGCCACGCGAGATAGATCCCCGCCAGGAACAGCGGAACGGCGACGGCGATGAAGGACAATGCCACCCGGCGTTCCTTGGTTCTCAGTCCAGGCGTGATAAACGCCCACAGCTGATACAGCCAGACCGGGCTGGCGAGGATGATACCGATGAAGACCGATACCTGAACCAGCAGGTCGAACGGCGACCCTACGCCGTCGAAGTTCAGGACCGCTTCCCTGCCCTCCCGGGCGTTCAGCTCAAGAATGGGGCGGGACAACGCCGTCAGGACAGGATTGTAGATAAAAAAGCCGGCAACCGTCCCGACGACGAGGGCCAGCGCCGCTTTGACCACCCGGTTCCGGGCCTCTATCAGGTGCTCCCTGAGAGCCATCCGCCCCTCAGGGTTGGATTTGCGACCCCTGCCCCGCACCTTCAGCACCGCCCGCTCACCCTAGGGTGTGCGGGACGTCGGATCGGCTGACCCCGGCGGGTTGTGCTGCCCGGGGGTGGCCGGTCCTGACTGGTCACGGTAGCCGCTACTGCCGTGTGACGGCGGTACGACGCGCCCTTCAACCGGGGAACCCTGGTCGGGCGTGTCTGCGGGATCGTCGTCTTTCATCTGCTTCACCTCGGACTTGAAGATCCGCAGGGACTGGCCGACGCTGCGGGCCAGTCCGGGCAGTTTGGGGGCTCCGAAGAGGAGCAGGGCGACAACGATGATGGCAACAAGTGCCCAACCTTCAGGTCTCATGACGAAATCCTTTCATAGTTCTCGGTCGGATCGGTGCGCTGGCGCAGCGTGGGCCGAGGATCAAACATGGGGAAGGTCTTTCAGGCGCACCGGCTGGCCGTGCTCCACCCGGCGGTGGATGCGGCGCTCACGGCGAGAGGCAACCCGCAGTGCCTTGGCGTCGCGAAGTTCGTCCCTGACAGTGCCCGGATCCCTGAACACTGCCACGGGTGAGTCGCATGCCACCTGTTCGGGGCCGGCCATCTGGCTGGTGGACTGGTCGATCATGCCGGTGGCATGCTCAACCTCAGCGAGGAGGGCCTTGACCTTGCGGAAGAGATGGTAGCCCAGCACGGCAAGTACCAGGAGGGTTAGCGCAAGCAGTGCCACCCAGATCACAATCCACGTCCACCAAGGCATGGCTCAAGTCTAAGGGAGCGAGGACCGTCATGGGGACAGGCGGGTCGATCGCTGTCAGGAGTAGTTCAGGCGTGCGGCGGTCAGCCACGCCACGCAGTCGCGCCGAAGAGCGTCGGGCGTTGCGACGGCAGCGTCCCCTCCGAGCCTGCCGATCAGGCCGGGAATCCACTCGGTGGTCGCAACCCTGATCTCCGCCGCGAGCTGCCCATCGGCTAACTCCTGGGTGCGCTCGGCGTCGTACTGCTCGGCGACCCAGCGCGCCGGTGGCCGAAGGATGAAGGTCACCAGGGTATCCCCTGCGGTGGGGCGGAACAGGAGATCGCCGTCGGCGATGGATGGCCGTCTCGTTGCGGGGTCTGCCGTGAGGTGGGCCGCCTGGATCCGGTCGAGGCGGAAGTTGCGGACCGAGCGGGCGCTGGTGCACCAGGCCTCGAGGTACCAGGTGTTGTCCCGTGAGAAGGCCCTGATGGGTTCGACCGTGCGCTGGGTGACCTCGTCGCGGGTGGGGACGAGGTAGGTGAGCTCGAGGCGCACCCGGGAGGCCAGGGCAGCCTGAATGGTTTCGAGCGTGTGGCTCACTGCCTCCTCGGTGAGGGTGGTGGCGATGGCCCGTCCGGCCCGCCCGGCGTCACCGGCCGCCTCGGTGAGTTTGGCGTGGGCTGTGGCAGCGGCAGAGCCGGGGTTCAACCCCGGCAACCGCCGCAGCGTGTCAAGGCCCACAATGAGCGTGCACGCCTCATCGAGGTTCAGTCGAACCGGTTCGGCAAGGTGGTCCGCGTTGCTCAGGAAGATGAGGTCACCGTCCAGGCTGACCTCGATCAGGCCTTCCGGGTAGAAACGGGGGCCGCTGACAAACAACAGTTCCAGGTCGGAGGCCAGTTGCGCGCGGGTGACGCCGAAGCGGTCGGCCGTCTCGTCCATGTCCGCCCCCGGATGGTCGAGGAGATAGGGCACCAGGTCGAGGAGCCTGCGAAGGTGGGCGTCGGATGAGGTTTTCCGCCGGGCCGGTCGTGCCGCGCGACCGGTGAACGTGAGGGCGGTGAACGGCCCGTCCTGGGCGGCTGTTGCAGCAACGAGCTGCTCCGCCACTCGTGCCACGAGCTCCGGTGGGGCCACCGCCCGGGCGCGCGGACCGAACGCTGCGATGTCGGCGGCCGCTTCTCCCGGGTCACCGTAGGGGAAGGTGATGGTGTCCCAGCCGCCGTCGTCGCCGCTGCTGAGTGCGCCACGGCGGGTGCGTAGTAGGTGGCAGGTGTCGGGGCGGACTGCGACGACGGCGCTGAATGGTTCGCTGGCGCGTCCTAGCGAGGCCAGGGAGTCACGCATGGTGAAGTCGTCCGGGACGTCGAAGGTCCCCTCGTGTTGCACGGGGGCTGTGGTGATCCGGGAAAGCCTGAAGTAGCGCTCCTCGCCGCGGTCCAGGTCGCGGCCCACCACGTACCAGTGCCCATAGCGGCTTCCCATCCCCCACGGCTGGAGCCTCCGTTCCTCCTCCCGGCCAGTGCTGGCGGCCCGGTAGCCGAAGGAGATGGGCCGGCGTGAGGTGGTGGCACGCCACACCTCATCCCAGTGGGGTTCGTTGGTGTGGATGCGCGGTTCAACGGGGACGGCTGCCGCGTCGTCACGGGCGGCGCCGCGGTTCTGCAACTTCCGCAGCGCCCGGGCGGCTGCCGAGTCGAGGGTGGCAACATCCCACATCCCCGCGGCGAGGGTCAGCGCCGCCGACTCCTGGGCGGTGAAGGTGACGGCCGGCAGGCGGTACTCGGTGGCGGCGATCCGGTACCGCCGGATCGAGTTGTCGTGGTCGAAGGCCGGGTCGTCGCTGAAGGACTGGACTGGTATGCCCTGCTCGCGGAGCGCTGCCTTGTCGCGGTCAAACAGTTTCTCCCGGGCGGCGGGCGATGGGGCCGCACCATAGAGCTCGATCTCGTCGAACAGTTCTTCCTTGGAGTATCCGCGCCGGGTGGACAGCAGCAGCATGACCAGGGTGAGAAGGCGTTCGGTTCGTTTAGCTGACACGTTGGAAAGAGTACCCGCAAGATGATGGCCGGGGCACACTACGCCCCGGCCATCATCTTCACCCGCGCGTTGTCACCCGGGCGTTGTGGTTAGCGCAGGCCCATCAGGTCCACCACGAAGATGAGCGATTCCCCGGGGGCGATGGCGCCGCCGGCGCCGAGGTCACCGTAGGCGAGGCTGGCGGGGATTTCCAGCCGGCGACGTCCGCCGACCTTCATTCCCAGCAGGCCCTGGTCCCAGCCCTGAATGACCTGGCCGATGCCCACCTTGAAGTCGAGCGGTGCGCCGCGGTTCCAGGACGAGTCGAACTCTTCGCCCGTGGAGAAGGCCACGCCCACGTAGTGCGCGGAGACGGTGTCGCCGGCTTTCGCCTCGTCACCCGACCCTTCGATCAGGTCGGAGATGACCAGTTCGGTGGGGACATTGGTGCCGGGGAATTCGATCTCCGGTTTGGTGCGGTCGGTTTCGTGTGATCCGAGTGACATAGCTCTCCTCTGGGTTGGTGCTTCGGGTGGTGCTGCCGGTGATTATTCGGCGGCGACTTTTTCGACGATCTCTATATAGAAAGCCAGGGTGCCGGAGGGGCGCCCTTCAGGAGCTGGATCGCCGTAGCCCATGGGGGCGGGGATCACGAGCAGTACCTTGCTGCCGACGGTCTGGCCGGCCAGGCCCTTGGTCCAGCCTTCGATCACGCCGGTCAGCGGGAACTCGACCGGCTCACCGCCGGGGTAGCTGGAGTCGAACTGCTCGCCGTCGTCCCAGCGCCAGCCAGCGTAGTTGGCGCTGATCGTGTCTGCCTCGGTGAGAACCTCGCCGTCGCCGGCCTCAAGGACCTTGATGACCAGGTCGTCTGAGGGCTCGTTGTCGGGGATGTCGATGACCGGAGCGTCGTCATCGTCGAACGTGAACGTGGGAAGCTGGCCGTCGGCGTCCAGCTTCTCAACCTCCTCAGGGGTCAGAACCTCGGGCACCGGAGGCGCTGGAGGTGCTTCTTCGGCGCCGACTACGCGCATCACGATGAGCTGCTGGGGATCCTGGCCCTCAATGACATTGGTGTAGGCGATCTGGGACCCGATGGGGGTCCCCACCAGCACCTCGTACAGCTCAGGGTCGTCTGCTTGCAGTTTCTCGACCAGATCGAGGGTCTGCGGTTCCGCGGAGTAGGTGTCGCCGAGGACGGCACCGTCTTCGGCGTTGAGACCCACCAGGTGGAAGGTCACGCGGTCGCCGTCGGCGATCGGCTCGCCGTCACCGGTGCTGACGGTGGCAGCAGCGGGGCCGGTGACCTCCAGCGGTGACTCGAACGTCACTTCGGGAGCCTCCTCGTCGGATCCGCCCTCGACGCGAACCGATTCGAGGATTGCGGCGTCTCCGGCCGTCTTCCGTTCGGTTTGGTCGGTGTCACCGCCGCAGGCTGTCAGCACTAGCAGGAGGGGCAGAGCAAGGGTGAGGGCTTTTCGCACGGTGCTTCTTTCGCAGTTGATCGGCTAAGCAGTAGATCGGTTGAGCAGTTCATCGGTAATGCAGTTGATCGGTGGTGCGTCCCGCCCGGCCCGCGGCGAGCGTCCTGTGACCGGTGATTGAACCTGTCCAGCCTAACGGTTTGCGGGCCGAAGTTTCTCCTGATGCTCGGTTTCCCCGGGGATTCACAGCTGGGCCAGCAACGCCTCGACCCGTTCGTCGACCGACTGGAACGGGTCTTTGCACAGGATGGTCTGTTGGGCACGGTCGTTGAGTTTGAGGTGCACCCAGTCGACGGTGAAGTCGCGGTTGGCGTCCTTGGCGCGGCGGACAAACTCGCCCCGCAGACGCGCACGGGTGGTTTGCGGCGGAATGTCCACCGCATTCTTGATGTCGACGTCGTCCACCACCCGCTCGGTCTCGCCGCGCTGCTGGAGCAGGAAGTACAGGCCCCGTTCGCGGGAAATGTCGTGATAGGTGAGGTCGAGCTGCGCGACCCTCGCCGATTCCAGGCCCAACTCGTGGCGGTCCCGGTACCGGTCGATCAGTTTCTTCTTGATCGCCCAGTCAATTTCGCGGTCGATGAGCCCGTGGTCCCCGCTGCCGACCGCCTGCAGGGTCCTCCCCCACAGTTCAAGGATTCGTTCCACGTGAGGGGTGTGGGCGCCGTTCGTTTCAACGAACTGGCTCACCCGTGACAGGTATTCCTGCTGCAGGTCGAGTGCCGACATGGTGCGTCCGCTCGCCAGTTTCAAAGGCTGCCGGCCGGTGAGGTCGTGGGAGATCTCCCGGATCGCGCGGATCGGGTTCTCCAGCCGGAAGTCCTTCATGATGGCCCCGGCCTCGATCATCCGCAGGATCAGGTCAACGGATCCCACCTTGAGCAGGGTCGTGGTCTCCGCCATGGTCGAATCCCCGGCGATGACATGGAGCCTGCGGTAATACTCGGCGTCGGCGTGCGGCTCGTCCCGGGTGTTGATGATGGGCCGGGACCGCGTGGTGGCCGAGGATACCCCTTCCCAGATGTGGTCGGCGCGCTGTGAGAAGGCATATACGGCACCGGTCTGCGTCTTGAGGACCTTACCTGCGCCGACCAGGAGCTGCCGGGTGACCAGGAATGGGATCAGGATGTCGGCCAGCCGACTGAATTCGAGCTTCCGCGGAATGAGGTAATTCTCGTGACTGCCGTAGGAGTTGCCCGCCGAGTCGGTGTTGTTCTTGAACAGGTACACCCGCCCGTCGTACCCCTCGTGGGCCAGGCGCCGCTGCGCTTCAGCGACCAGATCCTCAAGGATCAGCTCACCCGCACGGTCGTGGGCGATGAGCTGGGCGACGTCGTCGCACTCTGCCGTGGCGTATTCGGGGTGGGAGCCTACGTCGAGGTACAGCCGGGAACCGTTGGTGAGGAACACGTTGGAGGATCTCCCCCAGCTCACCACCTTGCGGAACAGGTAGCGGGCCACCTCCTCGGGTGAGAGGGGGCGCGAGTTGGGCCCGGAGTAGGCGATGCCGAATTCTGTTTCGATGCCAAAAATTCTGCGGTCCATTAGGTGCCGATCTTCCCGACGTTGAGGATCTCCTCCACCTCGGTGGGCTGCAACCTGCGGAAGGCCCGGCGCGCCCCCCGGGTGGTGAGCGGGTCCCTATCCAGGACGGCGACCTCCAGTGCGCTCGACTCGAGCCGGGGACGGGGTGCGCCAGTCGGACCGCCGTCGTGCCGGAGCGCGTCGACGGCGGTCCGCACCGCGTCGGCGAAGCTGTGCTCTTCGTCCCACCGCCCGGTCAGGGCATCACCGACGGCGTCCGCCTGCCCGCCCATCACGATGAACCGGCGCTCGTCGGCGATCGAACCGTCGAAGGTGAGCCGGTACAGGTGGTCGGCGTCCACTCGGGCGCCGACCTCGGCGACGGCGAGTTCCACTTCGAAGGGCTTGCTGTCGGCGGTGAACACCGCGCCGAGGCTTTGGGCGTAGACGCTGGCCAGCCCGCGCGCCGTGACGTCCTCGCGGTCATAGGAGTACCCGCGCACGTCGGCGTAACGGACTCCGGCCTGGCGCAGGCTTTCAAACTCGTTGTATTTCCCCACCGCGGCGAAAGCGATCCGGTCGTAGATCTCACCGACCTTGTGCAGGGACGGCGAGGGATTCTCGGCGACCAGTGCAATCCCGTCCCGGCAACTGAGCACCACTACTGAGCGTCCGCGGGCGATCCCCTTTCGGGCAAAATCGGCGCGGTCCTTGGTGAGCTGTTCCGGTGAGACGTAAAACTGTTGGGTCATGGTCATGCCTCCCGGCCTGCCACCGAGCGCGAATCGATGATCTGCGCGGCCGCCAGCGCCAGCTCCCGCTCGGGGATGCGGCGGGCTCCGGCGCTATTGGCGGTGTAGACCACCGGCCAGAGCTGTCGGACGACGTCGGGGCCACCCGTCGCTGAATCGTCATCGGCGGCGTCGTACAGGGATTCGACGGCGACCCGCACCGCCCGGTCCTCGTCGAGGTTCGGTTTCCACAGCTTCTTCAGGGCACCCCGGGCGAAGGCGGCACCGGAGCCGACACTGTGGTGTTCCTGCTCCTCGTAGCGTCCGCCGGTCACGTCGTAGGAGAACAGCCGGCCGACCCGCCGGACGGTGTCGAACCCGGCGAACAGGGGGACGACGGCCAGCCCCTGGAGGGCCAGCGGCAGGTTGGAGCGGATCATCGCTGCCAGCCGGTTGGCTTTGCCGTCGAGGCTCATCAGGGTGCCTTCGATTTTTTCGTAATGCTCAAGCTCCACCTGGAACAGCCGCATGATGTCGAGCGCTATCCCGGCACTGCCGGCTATGCCGAGGACCGAGAACATGTCGGCGGGGAACACCTTCTCGATGTGGCGGCTGGCGATGATGTTGCCCATCGTGGCCCGCCGGTCGCCGGCCATCAACACACCGCCGGCGTAGGTCATCGACACGATGGTGGTGGCGTGGGGCACCACAGTGGCGGCGCTGGCCGGCGTCAACCCGCCAGCCGAGCGGCTGGAGGGGAGCAGATCGGGGTGGTTTGCCCCGAGGTACCCGCTGAACGACGTTGAGGCGGCGCGGCCGATCGACGCGGTAGCGTCTTCCACCTTCATCGAGGTTACTGGCCGCCCTTCTGGACAAACCCTCTGACGAACTCTTCGGCGTTGGACTCAAGGACCCCATCGATTTCGTCGAGCAGGTCGTCGACCCCCTGGGTCTGCGCGGTGGGCGCTCCGCCGTCGGGGGTCCCCCCGGTATCCGGGACCGGCGTGTCCTGCTGCTCGTCCTGTTCCTCGGGGCGAGACCCGGTGTTTTTGCGGTCCTGTGTTGCCATGACGGACACCTTTCATTGCTGAGGATGTGATGCGCTAAACCTAGTGATCTCTATGGTGCCATGTTGGATTGTGGCCTGCTCAAAAGCCGGGCAACAAATTCTTCGGCGTCGCCCGACGCTGCGAACAATTCCCTGGTGAGGGCGGCGGTTCCGCGGAGCGGTTCGCGGGTCTGGATCCGCTGCAGCCGCCGCTGGGAGGGCAGTTCGAAGATGATCGAGTCCCAGCTGGCGCCGACCACCTCTCGCGGGAAACTGCTGATGCAGCGGCCGCGGAAGTAGGCGCGGGTGTCCTCGGGCGGGCGGGATACGGCAGCCTTCACCTGCTCGTCGGTGACGAGCCGGTCCATCTGGCCGCGGGCCGACAGCCGGTAGTAGATGCTTTTCTCGGGGCGCAGGTCGGAGTACTGCAGGTCCACCAGGGCCAGGCGAGGGTCCTCCCAGGATAGTCCATCACGGCTCCGATAGGCCTCGAGTACCTTCAGCTTGGCCACCCAGTCAAGCTGGTGTGCGGCGTCGAACGGGTCCCGGCGTAGGGTGTCGATCAGTGTCCCCCACCGGTGCAACAAGTCGGCGCTCTGCCCGTCGACCCCACCCTGGCGGTCGGCTTCGCCCAGGCACGCCTCAAGGTAAAGTTCCTGCAGGTCGAGCGCCGTCAGCAGCCGCCCGTCCACCAGCCTGATGCGGTGCTTCAGGCTCGGATCATGGCTGACGGCCTGCAGTTCACCGACCGGATCCTGGATCGCCGGGACCGGTGCGCTGCCCCGATCGATCAGGGAGAGCACCAGCGACGTGGTGCCCAATTTCAGGTAGTTGGAAATTTCGCTCAGGTTGGCGTCACCGATGATGACGTGGAGCCGCCGGTACTTTTCGGCGACGGCGTGCGGCTCGTCACGGGTGTTGATGATCGGTCGGCGGACGGTCGTTTCGAGGCCGATCTCGTTCTCGAAGAAGTCGGCGCGCTGGCTGAGCTGAAAACCCGGCGCCTGGTTGACGGCGCCGATGCCCACCCGGCCCGACCCGCAGATCGTCTGACGGGACACGAAGAACGGGATCAGCACCGACGCCAGCTGGTTGAAGGGAACACTCCGTGGCACCAGATAGTTCTCGTGCGAACCGTACGAGACGCTCTTGTTGTCGGTGTTGTTTTTGTAGAGGTGGACCGGGGCGAAGCCGGGGGTTGCCGAGATCCTGCGCATGGCCGCCAGCGCGACGGCGTCCCCGGCACGGTCCCACAGCACGGCGTCGAGCGGGTTGGTCACTTCGGGGGACGAGTATTCGGGGTGGGCATGGTCGACGTACAGCCGGGCCCCGTTATTCAGGACCAGGTTCATCAGCACCGCCTGATCCAGGGGGCCGGCGTCGTCCAGGGAGGCATCGACCAGGGCGATCTGCTCGGCGGAGAGCACCGGCGGGGCGTCGGTCAGCTGGGACGGATCGGCGGCGTACCGGGCCTGGTGCCAGCCGCGTGCATCGGCCAGCGGTGCCTCATCCGTGTAGTCCCAGCGGGTGCCAGCGAGATTCCCCAGCCCCTCCCGCAGCGTCGCGGCGTAGGCGTTGACGACCTGGGAGGACAGGACTGTGGCGTTGGCGTCGGGGATCGACGGTGCGATGATGCCGTACTCGGTTTCCGTGCCCATCACGCGGTGGGCGGAAAACCGTTCAGGGTCGAGGACTGATGGATCGGTGAATGGTCCAACTGGTGTCACAGATACTGTCCGGTATTCGCTGTGGTTTCGATGGTCTTCCCGGGTTCCTGGCCGGCCTTGCCTTGCACGATGGTCCGGATGTAGGTAATCCGCTCACCCTTCTTGCCGGAGATGCGGGCCCAATCATCGGGGTTGGTGGTGTTGGGCAGGTCCTCGTGCTCGCGGAACTCGTCGACGACGGCGCGGAGGAAATGCTCTATCCTCAGGCCCTTCTGCCCATCCAGCAGCAGGTCCTTGATCGCGTACTTTTTGGCCCGGTCCACCACGTTCTGGATCACGGCGCCGGAGTTGAAATCCTTGAAGTAAAGCATCTCCGTGTCGCCGTTGGCGTAGGTTACCTCGAGATACTCGTTGGACTTTTCGGTTGAATACATTTTCTCCACGGTGCGCCGGATGATCCCCTGCACGGTGGCCGACCGGTTGCCGTTGTGCTCCCCCAGATCGTCGTCATGAAGGGGCAGGTTCTCGGTGATGTACTTGGCGAAGATCTCGGCGGCGCCCTCAGCGTCGGGCCGGTTGATCTTGATCTTGACGTCCAGGCGGCCCGGCCGGAGGATGGCGGGATCAATCATGTCTTCCCGGTTGGAGGCGCCGATCACAATCACGTTTTCAAGCTTCTCGACGCCATCGATCTCGCTGAGGAGCTGCGGCACAATCGTGGTCTCGACGTCGGAGGAAACCCCGGTACCGCGGGTCCTGAACAAAGAATCCATCTCGTCGAAGAAGACCACCACGGGGCTGCCGTCCGAGGCTTTTTCGCGGGCCCGGGCGAAAATCAGCCGGATGTGGCGTTCGGTCTCGCCGACGTATTTATCCAGCAGTTCGGGTCCCTTGATGTTCAGGAAGTAGCTGCGGGTTCCGGTGGACCCGGTGCGTTCGATGGCGCGGGCGGCAAGCGAGTTGGCTACTGCCTTGGCGATCAGGGTCTTGCCGCAGCCCGGTGGACCGTACAGGAGAATGCCTTTGGGTGCTTTGAGCCCGTGCTCCCGGTATAGGTCGGGGTGGAGGAAGGGCAGCTCGACGGCGTCGCGGATCTGCTCGATCTGCGGACCGAGGCCGCCGATGTCCTCATAGGCGATGTCCGGTACTTCTTCAAGCACCAGATTCTCCACTTCGCTGCGGGGGATCTTTTCCAGTGCGTAGCCGGACCGGTTGTCAACCGACAGCGCATCGCCGACCCTGATCCGCTCCGACTGGAGGGGTCCGTTGAGCCGGACCACGCGCTCCTCGTCGGCCCGCCCGATCACCAGGGCACGGTCGGTGCCGAGCAGCTCCTTGACGGTCACCAGTTCCCCGGCACGCTCGAAGGCCAGCCCCGCCACAATGGTCAGCGACTCGTTAAGGAGGACCTCCTGCCCGGGCATCAACTCTTCAACGTTGACCAGGGGGCTGATCGCCACCCGCAGTTTCCTGCCGGATTGCAGGATGTCGGCGCTGTCCTGGCCAGCGCCCGACGCTGTCGGGCCCCGGCCCGCGGGGCCCTGCACGTTGATGGCGATGATGGTGCCGAAGCTGAAGGGGGTGGCGCCCTCGTTTTCCAGGGCGCCCTTGAGACGGACGATCTCGGTTCGCGCGGTTTCGAGCGCGGCGACCAGTTTGGTGTTGTTCTGCGCGGCCGAGGACAGCTGCCGGTCAATGGCGCGCATTCGGTCCCGCAGGATATTCAGCTGGCGTTGCGTTGCGGCCAGCTGGCCCGCGCCAGGTGCGGCCTCGTGCGGGACGGCCGCGGACAATTCTGGAGGGTCTACGTTCTCGAAGTCAGCCATGCGTATCGCCCACCTTCAGTGCTCGATTGTTGCTCTCATTCGACCATAGCGCAGTAGGCCGCGTAATTCCTGAAAGTCACCCCAGCCACCGGAGGTGAACCCGCCCCGGACCCGCCCCGGCTCAGCGCTCGTCGTCGTGCCGGGTAGCGTCCTGGGCGGCGTCAGCGATCTGGGCGCGGCGGGCCTGCGCCTCCTCGGCGGGGAGGGCACCCCGCTGGATGGTGGAGCTGGCATCGCGTGCCACCCGGCGCAGTCGCTTATCCGATACTTCACGCTCGCCCACCGCCTGGGGGGTCCACGCGTTGAGGTCCTCTTCGCTGAAATCGGTCTTGGACGGGCGCCGCTTCGGCGACAGTCCCGTGACGCCATGCGCCAACCGTCGAGTGATGAGGAGGAAGCCGGTGTGGGCCACCATGCGGTGATCCGGGCGCACGGCGAGGCCTTCGAGATGCCAGCCGCGCACCATCGACTCCCAGGCATCCGGTTCGGTGAACCGGCCATCAGCGCGGATGGCTTCAGCGGTCCGGGACAGTTGGGTGACCGTGGCCACATAGTTGATCCAGACGCCGCCCGGTGCGAGCACCGTCGCGACGGCATCGAGGCATTCCCAGGGCGCCAACATGTCCAGGACCACCCGGTCAACGCTGCCCGGCTCTTCCTGCTGGACTACCTGTTCCTGGAAGTCTCCCAGGGTGATCTTCCATGCCGGATGGGCTCCACCAAAAATGGTTTCGACGTTTCCCTGGGCAATGTCGGCGAATTCGGCGCGGCGCTCGAACGAGTGCAGGTAGCCTGCATCCCCCACGGCCCGCAGCAGGGAGATCGACAGGGCGCCGGAGCCCACGCCCGCTTCCACGACCCGGGCGCCGGGGTAGATGTCGGCCATGGTGATGATCTGCCCGGCGTCTTTGGGATAGACCACTGCCGCGCCGCGGGGCATGGACAGCACGAAATCGGACAGCAGCGGGCGCAGCGCCTGATACAGCTGGCCACTGGTATTGGTGAGGACAGAGCCTTCCAGGGACCCGATCAACCCGTCGTGCAACAGGAATCCTTTGTGCGTATGGAAGGCCCCGCCGGGGGTGAGCGTGATGGTGTTCATGCGCCCCTTCTCGTCGGTCAGTTGCACGCGTTCACCGGCACGGAACGGACCCCGGCGGACGGCGGCACCGTGGGGAGGGTGTGCCGCGGGGGTGGTTCCGGGGGTGTTCATCAGGGAAGTCCTTAGCTAGTGGGGGGCGCAGCGGGTGAGGAGGCGGGGTCTACAGGATGGGTTGGTGGGGTCTACGGGGTGGTGCCGGGGGTGGGTTTTCCGGTGATGGCTGAGATGACTGTCGACTGGTGCAGCAGCCCGGTAACGCGGCCGAGCCGGTCGATCACCGCGTATTCGCTGCCGGGCAGTTTCGCCAGGAACTGGACCAGTTCCTGGCCTTCGGCGGATTCCAGGACGTAGGCGCCGGGCGAGAGTGCGCGGGCGACTGCGTTGATCAGGGTCTGCTCGGCGGCGTCGTCGGGAACGCTGAGCAGGGCTCCGGTGTCCACGACAGCTTCGGGCAGCCCCCCCGGACCGGTCAGGACGATTGCCGCCCCCGGGTGGTCCCGGGCGAGCCTTCTGACTGCCTGCACTGTGGTCCCTGCCGCGATGCTCAGCGCCGGCTGTTGCAGCCGCCCGGCGCTCACTGCCGGAAGCCTCAAGCGCATTTGGGCGCTCTGGATGGCCGCTGTCGCTCCCGTCCACAGGAACGCGCCCATCACCGCGGCGAGAATGACCACGGTCAGGTCCGGGCTTCCGCCGAGCAGCAGGGGCAGCCCGACCACAGCGACGACGAGCAGGATCACGATGATGCGCCCGGCCCAGCCCGCAGCGACGGTGCCTTTGTCCTGGTTGCCGGTGGCTTTCCACACAGCGGATTCGACGATCCGCCCGCCGTCGAGCGGTAGGCCCGGCAGCACGTTGAATACGGCGACCAGGAGGTTTGCCCACACGAATATGTCGGCGAGGAGACGTCCCACCGACTGGGGTTCGAAGAGGGGGATGGCCAGCCAGCCGCCCAGGGCCAGCAGGAAGTTCGCTGCGGGGCCGGCCAGCGCCACAACCAGGGAGCGGCCCGGGGTGGCGCTGAAGTTTTCGAACTGGGTGTGCCCGCCCCAGAGGTTCAGGACGATGCGGGCCGTCGGCCACCCAAACCGGCGGGCCGACAGGGCGTGAGCCAGTTCGTGGATCAGCACCGATGCCGCGAGCAGAAGGGCATAGCCGAGGGCGACCCCATAGGCGCCGGCCCCGATCCCAGGAAAAGCGCGGGCCACCTGCGGACCGAACACCACAACAACGAACGCGGCAATGAGAAACCAGGACCAGGCCAGGACTATCGGGATTCCCGCGAGTCGTCCCAGCGAGATCCCCTCCCGCCGACGCAGGCCCTGGGTTTCGGGGGTGGTCACCGGGTTGCCTGCTCCGCCGGGACCGGGCAGTGGTCGAGGACGAGCCGGTTCAGGTCCGCCACCGACCGGTGTTCGAGGGTGGACCATTCGTACCAGCCACGATCGGTGGGCAAGGCCGTCATGTGGGGCACCGCCAGGGTGACCAGTCCGGCGGATTCGGCCGACGTCGCACCGGGAAGCGAATCTTCGATCGCCACGACCCGGTCTTTGGTCAGGCTCCCGGATCCCCCTACCAGCCCGTCGAACGCCAGCTGGTAGGCCTCCGGGTCGGGCTTCCCCCGCTGGACCATGTCCCCCGTCACCACAAGCTCAAAGGTGCCTTGGGGCAATTGGCTGACCACTTCGGCGGCGAGGGACTGCTCGGACATGGTGACCATCGCGCAGGGGATGCCTTGTGCATTCAGGTCGGCCAGCAGTTCGCGGGCACCGGGCCGCCAGGGGGCGGTTTCGGCGACCCGGGACTGTACCTCGGTGGTCAGGTGATCGATGATGTCGCGGATGGGCAGGTCGACGCCGGCCCGTTGGAGAACACCGGCCGAGAAGGAGAGGGCCTGGCCCACCAGGGCTTCGGCGTCGGCGGTTGACCAGCTGCCGCCGTGCTGCGCCACCAGATCTTTCTCGGCTTGGATCCAGTACGGCTCAGTATCAACAATCGTGCCGTCCATGTCCCAGAGAACCGCCTGCAGTCCCCCGACGTCGACATTGGGTGCCTGTCCGGAACGGAGCGCAGCTGTATTGGGATCGGAAATAGCCATGGGCCCAGTCTACGGGGAGGGCAGCTGCGCCCGAGGCTGCTTAGGCTCTACGCGAAGCGGTGACCAATAGCCGCCAACGGCTGCCGGGGAGGTTTAGGGTGAAGTGGTGAGTACCTTTGATGAGAGCGTCCCGCCCGGAATCCGTGGCCTTTTTGAACACAGTGATGCGCCCGGGCGCAGGGTGACGATCATGCTGGCCGCCTTCGAAGGCTGGAACGACGCCGGCGAGGCGGCTAGTGATGCCCTGAAGTTTATGGGGAGGTACTGGGGCACCGAAAAGGTGGCGACGATCGACGCCGACGAGTTCTACGACTTCCAGTTCACCCGTCCCGTGGTCACGCGGGACGCCACGGGCCAGCGCAAGATCAAATGGCCCACCACGCGGATCAGCAAGGCGTCGGTGCCGGACACCAACGTGGACATCATTCTGGTGCACGGCGTTGAACCGTCCTATAAGTGGCGGGCCTACACTGCCGAGCTGATCGCCTCGGCCAAAGAGCTCAACGTCGACTGCATCATCCTGGTCGGGGCGCTGCTTGCCGACGTGCCGCATACCCGGCCCATCCCGGTTACCGTCACCTCCGACGATGAGCTGGTGCGGGAAAAGCTCGACATCGAGCCGTCCACCTACGAGGGTCCGATCGGCATTGTCGGGGTGCTCAGCGAGGTGGGTCTGCTGGCCGACATTCCGACGTTGTCCCTGTGGGCGGCCGTACCGCACTATGTGGGCCAGTCCCCGTCGCCGAAGGCGCAGCTTGCCCTGCTGAACCGGCTTGAGGAAATGCTCCACCTCTCGGTGGACACCCACATCCTGGTCGAAGAGTCCGAGGCGTGGGAGCGCGGCGTCGACGAACTGGCTATCGAGGATCCTGAGGTGGCCGCCTACGTGCGGCAATTGGAGGAGGCCAAGGACACCGCCGAGCTGCCCGAAGCGAGCGGCGAATCGATTGCCAGGGAGTTCGAGCGGTACCTGAAGAAGCGCCGCAAGGACTGACGCGCCGCCAGGACTGACTACCGGGTTAGCCTGATGCCGAGGAGGGCGTCCAGGGCGTCCACTATGTCGGCGGCGCCGTCGTTGCTGCCCCCGGAGGTGGGTGCAGCGGCCGCCCAACGGTCGACGGCGGCCACGGCGGCCGGAGCGTCGAGATCGTTGACGAGGGCTGCCCGCAGTTCAGCGGTGAGCGCGGCAGCTGACTCCTTGGTGGCGGAGCCCAGGGCAAGCCGCCAGCTGGAGAGCTGGTCCTGGGCCCGGGGGATCACCTTGTCGGTCCAGGACCAGTCGGAGCGATAGTGGTGGTTCAGGATGGCCAACCGGATCGCTGCCGGATCGACGCCGTCCCGGCGCAAGGTGGACACCAGGATCAGGTTGCCGCGGGATTTGCTCATCTTTTCCCCGTCCAGACCGACCATGCCGGCGTGGGAATAATGCCGTGCCAGCGGAGTCCCGGTGGCCGCTTCGGCGTGGGCTGCACTCATTTCGTGGTGCGGGAACACCAGATCCGAACCGCCCGCCTGCACGGTGAACGGCAGGTCGAGGAAACGTTGGGCGATGACGGCGCACTCGATGTGCCAGCCGGGACGACCCCGTCCCAGAGTGTTCCCGTCCCAGTCCGGCTCACCGGCCCGGGCCACGCGCCACAGCAGCGGGTCCATGGGATGCTTTTTCCCGGGTCGGGTGGGGTCGCCGCCGCGTTCGGCGAACAATCCGGTCATCTCGTCCTGGCCGAGGTGGGACACGGCGCCGAGGAACCAGGCATCGGGCCCGGACAGGGACGCTGACGCGGCGTCCACCGAGAAGTAGATGTCGCCGTCGGGCTCCGATCCGTCAACCGGCACCGGGTACGCGATGCCCCGCTCCAGCAGGGATTCGATCACCGGGACGATCCACTCAATCGATTCGACGGCGCCAACGTAGTGGTCAGGCGGGATGACGTTCAGTTCGTACATGTCTTCGCGGAATAAATCCGTCTGCTGGGTGGCGAGGTCGGTCCACTCCACCCCGGTCGCGGCCGCCCGTTCAAGGAGGGGGTCGTCGATGTCGGTGACATTCTGGACATAGTTCACGACGGCGCCAGAGTCGCGCCAGAGCCGGTTCAGGAGATCGAACGCAACATAGGTGGCGGCGTGGCCCATATGGGTGGCGTCGTAGGGTGTGATGCCGCACACGTAGAGGCCGTGCCGGGGGTCGGTTGGCAGGGCAACCTGCTGCTGCTGTTTGGTGTCGTACAGCCCAATGTCGGCGCTTTCGCCAGGCAGGACAGGAATAGGACGAGAGTTCCACGCAATCACGTCTTCTACAATACGTTCTTCACTGGGCAGCCCAGACCAGCGGGGGTCCCGCCCCACTGGTGGCAGCGACGATCAGGGGTTGATCACGCCGAATCCGAGCAGCAGGAACAGGGCGAGCCCGAGCAGGATCCGGTACCAGACGAACAGGCCGTAACTGCGGGTCGAGACGAACTTCAGGAACCAGCCGATGATGACGAAGCCCACCACGAAGGCAATCCCGGTTGCCAGCGCCGTTTCGGCCAGACCATAGGGGCCAGGCTCGTCGAAGCTTTTGACCAGTTGGAAGAAGCCACTGGCAAAGACCGCCGGGATGGCGAGCAGGAAGGAATAGCGTGCCGCGGCCTCCCGGTTGTAGCCCATGAACAGGCCGGCGGTGATGGTGCCGCCCGACCGGGAGACGCCGGGAATGAGTGCCAGGGCCTGGGCGAAGCCGTAAAGGATGCCGTGGCGGTACGTCAACTGGTCCAGTGATCGGTCCTGCTTGCCGACGGCGTCGGCCACCGCGAGGATCAGGCCGAAGACCACCAGCATCGTTGCTGTCAGCCACATGCTCCGCAACGTGCTCTCGATCTGGTCCTGGAAGAGCAGGCCGAGGATACCGATGGGGAGGCTGCCAAGGATGACGAGCCAGCCCATCTTCACGTCCGGGTCGCTGGTCGGTACCTTTCCGCCCAGCGACTTGACCCAAGCCCGGATAATCCGGACGATGTCCCGCCAGAAATAAACCACCACCGCGGTTTCAGTGCCGAGCTGGGTGATGGCAGTAAACGCGGCGCCCGGGTCCTGGGCGTCGGGCAGGAACTCGCCAACAATCCTCAGGTGCGCGCTGGAGGAGATGGGCAGGAATTCCGTCAGGCCCTGCACCAGGCCCAGGATGGCAGCTTCGATCCAATTCACATCTAAGACCTTAGAGCACATACCTGCCGGGGACCGGGACGCAGCGGCCCTGCCGCAGGCTTTAGGCTTACCGTATGCAGTGGCACAACGTGGGCAGCAGCGGTCTGACAGTATCCCGTGTGGGATTGGGCACTATGACCTGGGGTCAGGACGTGGATGAGGAAACCGCGCGGGAACAGCTTCGCCTGTTCACCGAGGCGGGAGGCACCCTGGTGGGTACTGCCGCGCGCTACTCGGACGGACGGGCGGAGGCGATGCTGGGCGACCTCATCGGCGACACCGTTGCCCGTTCCGAGCTGGTTCTCGCCGTTCAGGGTGGGTCAGCCCGGCAGCACGCCGGTGTGCGCCGTGGTGACGGGTCCCGGAAGGGCTTACTCGACTCGCTCGATGCGTCGCTCGCCCGCCTCGGCACCGACCACGTTGACCTGTGGCTGGCACCGGCCCGACACGCCGCTGTGCCCCTGGACGAGACCCTCGGGGCGCTGGAAATCGCCTATCGGACCGGCCGGGCCCGCTATGTGGGCGTGTCGAACCATGCGGGCTGGGAACTGGCACTTGCGTGTGCCACGGCAGGCTTTCCCATCATTGCTCACGAGGCCGAATACTCGTTGCTGAACCGCACTGTTGAGCGTGAGGCGACCCCCGCTGCCGTGGCCCTCGGTGTGGGATTGGTGGCCTGGGCCCCGCTCGGCCGCGGCGTCCTGACCGGCAAGTACCGGGGGCAGACCCCGTCGGATTCCCGGGCCGCCTCCGATGTGTGGGCGCCATACGTCGAGCCGTACCTGAGCGGCCGCCCGCACCGGATTACCGAGGCCCTGATCACCGCGGCCAAAGGCCTGGATCTCGCCCCGCTGGAGGTAGCCCTGCGCTGGGTCCTGCATCGTCCGACGGTCGCGTCGGCGATGACCGGTGCCAGGACGAGTCACCAGCTCAAGGATGTGCTGTCTGCTGCACAGGATCCGTTGCCCGCCCAAATTTCCGAAGTGCTTGACGAGGTGTCAGCTCAGCCCTAGGACTCGTCCTCGTCGTCGCCGTCTTCATAGATGACCAGCGGTGTCACTTCGCCGTGGGCGTCGTAGAGGACTTCCTCATAGGTATCGAAGGCATCTGCGATGGCCAGGTAGGCGGCCTCGACCGCTGGGTCCTCGTCGCCACGCCGGGAGGCGGCCACGTTCAGATGCTCCTCAAGCGCCGAAACCAGGGTTTGGAGCGCGACACGCGGATCAATACTCATGGGTAGACGTTATCGGTAAAGTGATCAAAATTGGAGGGAAATGCGAGAACAATTTCTGAACGCGACGACCGCGCCGAAGCGCGACGTCGAACGCCGGTACGAGTACCTGGTGCTGACCGTCAACGCCGGGGAACCGGTCAGTGCAGCGCGCCAGGCGCTGACTGAGCACGCCGAATACGGCAAGTGGGAACTGGAGCGCAGCTGTATCTACCTGGGCGGCGGCCGGCGGTACTGGATGCGCCGCAAGGTGCTCCGGGTGGAGCGGACTGCCTGAACCGGCTGGCCCCCTAATCCTCAGTCAGCGGACCCAACCACGCCGCCGCCACGGTCCGGTGCGCCGATTCGCTCGATGACGGATGGTACTGCCCGGCCAGGACGTCCCGGTGCAGCCGGCCAATCTCGCTGGCGGCATGGTAGCCACGCCCTCCCGCCAGGTGCAGGGCGGCGTCGTTGACTTCTCGGGCCACCGTCGTGGCCCGTAGTTTCAGACCGACCAGTTTGGCAAACCACCGGCTCCCGTGGTCGACGCCATCGTCGAGGTCGCGGGCTACCGACCGCAACTGCGCGTCGAGGGTGTCCATGGCCATCGCGGCGTCTGCGACCTGCCAGCGGGCTTCAGGTGTCTGTGAGAGCCTCACCGGGTCAAGACCGGTGGTTCGCTCCCCCGCCGATCCGACGGCGAGCTGCAGCGACCTGTCCCCGATCCCCGCGTACACAGCCGACAGCAGCGTCTCGAACACCCCGAAGATCGCGAAGACCAGCGGGTCGACATGTGGACCCACCGGCAGGTGCCTGAAAATCCGCTCCGGCGGCACCACGACGTCGTCGAGCCGGGTGGTGTGCGACTGGCTGGCCCGCATACCAAGGGTGTCCCAGTCCTCGACTGTGTGCACCCCGGCCGTCCCCCGGGTGACGAAGCCATGCACCAGTTCCTTTGAGCCGTCTGCTGCAGTGGCTTTGCCGAACACGCCGAGGCGGGTCCAGGCGGGTGCCAGGCTGGTAAAAATCTTGGTGCCGGTAAAGGCATACCCGCCATCGGGTTGTGGCGCAGCGGTGGTGAGGGAATCGAAGAGGACCGCATCGTTGCCCGGTTCGGACAGCCCAAACGCGTAGAGCTCCCCCTCGGCGGCCTCCCGCAGCACCCGCGCCAGCGAGTGGTCCCCCTGGCGCTGCAGCAACAGGGCGACACCGGTCCACACCAGGTGCATGTTGATAGCCAGCGCGGTGGCGGGTGCGGCCGAGGCCAGGCGCCGCTGGCACGCTGCCGTTGCCTCGATGCCCAGCCCCCGACCGCCGTCGGGCACCGGAGTCATCAGCGCCAGATAACCCCTGGCCCGGAGATCAGCCAGATCCGCGTGGAAGAACTCGTTCCTGGCGTCGTACCCGGCGGCGCGTTCGCGGAGCGTATCGAGCAGACTGTCGGGAAGGATGCCCTCGGGGGTCTCCATGGTGAGGTCGCCTAGTAGGTGGTGAGCAGGCGGTGGAGAACGCGTGAGCCGAACTTGAGCGATTCGGTGGGGACCCGCTCGTCGACGCCGTGGAACATGCCGGTGAAGTCCAGTTCGTCGGGCAGCTGGAGCGGGGCGAAGCCGTACCCGGTGATGCCGAGGCGGCTCAGCGACTTGTTGTCGGTGCCCCCCGAGAGCGTGTACGGCAGCACCTTCGCGCCGGGGTCCTGGCTGTGGAGGGCGTCGATCATGGAATCCACCAGATTGCCGGCGAAGGGCACCTCAAGGGAGACGTCCTTGTGGTCGTAGGTGACGTCGACGCCGTCGCCCGCGAGCTCCCTGATGGTGGCGAGGACCTGCTCCTCCTGGCCGGGGAGAGTCCGCACATCGATCAGGGCTTCGGCGGTGCCGGGGATGACGTTGTGCTTGTAGCCGCTCTTGAGCACTGTTGGATTGGACGTGTTCTGCAGGGTGGCACCCACAAAACGGGCTACCGTGCCGAGTTCTGCGAGGAGGGTGTCGGGGTTGTCGGCGTCGAACTCGACGCCGGTGAGTTCGGTCACGCCGTCGAGGAACTGACGGGTGGTGGGGGTGAGCTCGATCGGCCACCGGTACTCCCCCACCCTGGTGACGGCGCGTGCGAGGCGGGTGACGGCGTTGTCGGTGTTGATCTGCGACCCGTGCCCGGCACGGCCGCGGGCTACTAGGCGCAGCCAGGAGATGCCCTTCTCGGCGGTCTGCAATAGGTAGGTGCGCTGGCCCCCGATGGTGGCGGAGAAGCCGCCGACCTCGGAGATCGCCTCGGTTGCCCCCTCGAACAGTCCGGGCTGGGTATCGACCAGCCAAGACGCACCGTACGTGCCGCCGGCCTCCTCATCGGCGAAGAAACCGAAGATCAGGTCCCGTTTGGGCTGGATCTTCTCGCGTTGCATGCTGCGGAGGACCGAGAGGATCATGGCGTCCATGTCCTTCATGTCGACTGCGCCGCGACCCCAGATCAGGCCGTCCTTTTCCTCGCCGCTGAACGGGTCGACCGTCCAGTCCTCCTTCTGGGCGGGGACGACATCCAGATGGCCGTGAACCACCAAGGCCGGTAGCGATGGATCCGAGCCCGGCATCCTGGCGATCACCGAGGCGCGTCCCGGCTCCGACTCGAAGATCTGCGACCCCAGACCCACTTCGTCCATCAGGCCGGCCGTGTACTCGGCCGCCGCTCGTTCGCCCGGGCCCACATTGTCTCCATAGTTGGACGTGTCAATGCGGATCAGTTCCTGGCAGATGCGGACAACTTCGTCTTCGGGCTTGATGGTCATCGTGTGGGCCTCCTGAGCCAAATGGTCTGTTCCACCAGCCTAACCACTTTGTCTGAGCCCCCGTCAGGGGGCGGATTAAACTCTTGGGCCCCCCTCGTGTTAGAGTTTTTTTCGCTGCTTCCGAGGTTTAGAGCTACGGAAAACATCACCTGCGCGGGTGGCGGAATGGCAGACGCGCTAGCTTGAGGTGCTAGTCCTTTAACGAGGGTGGGGGTTCAAGTCCCCCTCCGCGCACTATGAGAGCCCTAGCCAGAGCAATCTGGCTAGGGCTTTGTTGATGAAACCTACATTTCTGTTGATCGCTACCCAGGCTTCCGGGTTATGGCATCCATACGGACTCAGATCCGCTCCGACGGCATCACCCGACACCAAATCGTCTGGCGCGATCAGGACACCGGCAAGCAGACATCTCGATCCTTCGACGACGCACAGTCAGCCGACAGGCTCCTGCGATTCCTCAACGACAACGGACAGTCCTTCAGGCTCGCCGCCAAAGCCGCCTCCGTGATGCGGTCCGCCTCCCCCAGGCTGTCCGTAGTAGTCAGCGAACATATCGACAGCCTCACGGGCATCGAATCCGGTTCGCGCTACCGATACCGGCGGATCCTCTAGAATCACATCGACGAATCGCTCGGCGGCATCCCCGTCGACCGCCTCACCCGCTCTCAGGTCCTCAACTGGTTCGACGTGGTCGCCGTAGCGGACAAGACCCGCAAGAACGTCCATGCCCTACTCTCGGCCTCGCTGGAGACGGCCGTGAGCCGCCTCGTGCCCGAGAACGTGGCCAAAGGCATCCGGGGGCACCCAAGACCGGGCTGAGGACCCGGGAGGCTTGTTCCTGAGCAAGCACGAACTCGACCTCATCGCGAAGACGATCGACCCGCGATTCGAAACGATGATCAGGTTCTTCGCTGGATCGGGACTCCGCTTCAGCGAGGTCACTGCGCTGCGCCGCCGGGACCTCCGCAAAGACGGCGACCGCTGCCATCGTCCACGTCATCCGGGCATGGAATCTCCTCCCCCGTTTGGGTGTAGGCGAAAATCTGGTACGAGTTGATCGGGCTTTCGCCGGCCCGGTTGTCGACCGAGACGCTGGCATAGGTGGTGGGTCCCTCGCCGATGGTGGTGCGGAGGGCCTCCACATCTTCTGCCGGTTCAGCGGGGAAGGTCACTGTGCCGGTTGCGCCCATGTATTCGAAGTCCAGGGCGCTGCCGTCGTAACCGGCGCCGGCGCTGCAGTCTCGGTAGGCGCTTCGCCTGCCTCGACGAGCTGGTAAGCCTCGTCGATCTCTTCTGTAGGTTCGGGCAGCGGCGAACTGTCAGCTGCGGGTGCGGCACATCCTGTGGGGAGGAGGGCAGCCATAGCTAACGGCGCGAGAGTCTTATTCATTTGTTTCCTCTGTTTCAGATTTAGTCGTTGTTAGGTTCGAGACCGGGCAATGGCGTGGCGTTCGGGTCGATATTGGGATACTGGATTGGCAATATGCTGCGAAGCGTGTAGCTCCTCCGTCATTCCGAACCAGGCATCACCCTCGCTACCTCTCCCCCGGCTCCTGCTCACACCGTCGACATCAACGGCACCTTCGCGCTGCAGCACACCCGGGCCGACAAGTTGCCCGAATGGCAAGCCGACCTGCCCACACCGGAGGTCGCTGGTGCCGTGCGTTGACATGGCACTCAAGCAAAAGGCCCAAGAATGGGTCTGCACAGGAGAGGGGCTAAGCGTAAGTACGGACGCAAAGGGTAAACCAGTACAGCAGTTCACGGCGTTGCAAGCTGAAGCGCAGTTGGAGGGAGAATCGCCTCCGTCGTTTTCCATCCTTGCAGACGACTACGACACCTGGTGCGAGTGTGGAGATGTCTGCCGTCGCAAGATCACCTCTTACATCGCAGAGACTAAAGGAAACGCTGCCTACGGAAATACCAGCGGAGTAACTGGCAGCTTTGACATCGTCATCCGAACCAACCTCAACGGACGTCAAGCGAACAGCCGAGTGACTCGAATCTGGGATTCAGGACCGGCCCTGGCGTTCACCAGTTCACGCATTCGGTGCTGGGAAACGGCCACATTTCGGCCGTCGACCTGTGGTTCACACGATGCTGGCAACGTCACAGTGTCCTCGAGTAGCAAACGCCACACGAGCGGGCTGATTTATGGAAATCGTCTGAATAACAGCAACGAGTATTACAACCAGTTCACGTCCTACTTCACGCCAACAGGCTACCCTCGGCAGAGCATCAGGGCACTCAACACCCTTCAGTTCAACTGCTACGGGGCCGATAACTGCTACTTCCCCTAAACCGACCTTTACATACAGGTGCAGCCCTTACTTTCGGCAAGGGCTGCGCCTCTTGAAGGACTAGATGACTCTCAAGACATGGGCTGCAGTCCCGCTAGCTGCTACCGCGAATCGTGAAGCTTGGATAGAAGCCACAAATAACGGCTGGGGAGCGCTTGTTCTCTGGGTTTCCGAACCCCGCAACCTCATCAGACAACCGGGCCAATCGGATCAGGGGCAGGTGGTTCAAACAGTAACCGCGAATGGCGTTACAACAACGCATGAAATACCTCTGACGGTGAAGGATTTTCAAGAGTCAGATGAGGACGTAGATACCTACCTCTCGGAGGCAGGCATACCTCCGCGGCCCCGCGGATTCATTTGGTACATCCATCTACCTCCCGGGGTGAATAGCGAACGAGAATTTTGGTCGATCCTCAACCAGGCAATCGCGGATAGGGCTCCCGAAGCTCGTCGTCCGTCTCAATTCCTTCCACAGCTAGCCGATGCGTTGGCATCTCTGTATAGCTAGGTGCTACCCACTCCGAGGTGACGTGTCCTCACGAACTTAAGGTGCCCACAGCCGTTCAACTGCCCGACGCACTTCTTCGGGCGCCCACCCGCGGAGCACTTCGACCCTTATGGCAAACATGGTTGCACTGGAGGCGAACATTCCAGGCGAGGCTGCTTCGAACCTGTTGATAGCGACCTGGAACCTGCGGGCATTTGGTGGGCTCACAGAAAGCCGGGCATCCCGCAGGGAGGACTCTTCGAAACGTGATCAAAAGTTCATCGCGTCGGATGTCAGGGAAAGACCGCTGGCATCGGCGAACGCCTGGCCTGCCTCTATGATCAGACCTTCGTGATAGTGAGCTTCACGCCAGCACATTTGTCGGCCCACTGGATGAGCGCGGCTTTCTCGGCCTTGTCGACTGTCATGCCCCAGCGCGCCTTCACAACCGTCCATTGGATGATGTAGCTGCAATGGTTCGCCGGCGGCATCCACTGTTCAGGTCCGGACGCCTGCTTGGAAGAGTTCAGGCGGCTCGTTTGGGCGTTAAGCGATCCGGCGTACCCCAGGTCGTTATAGAACGCGACGCGGCGGGCCTGCGTCCAATTCCGGGCACCCGACCCCCACGCTTCATGCACGGGCACCATGTGATCGATCTGGACTGTGCTGGCCGAAGTGTGCGCCTTGTTGTCGAATGTGGTCACCCATTTACCGGTTGCTACCGCGCAGTACTTGGTGGTGGTGTACTTCGGTGCCACTTTACTTTCGGAAATGAGAACCTCAGCGCGGGTGTTCTGGCAGTCCTTGTTCTGATCCATCCATTGACCGAAGTAGCGGTCTCGGTCATACCCGGCGTTGCTCTCCGCAGCCACCGGCAGCGCGCGTGCCGCGCTGCGCAGATCGGTGGTGTAGGTGGTGGCTGCGCTGGCCGGCGCCGGGATGCCTGTGAAGAGCAGGGCGATAGTAAGCGCGCTAACAAGCGCCGATTTCTTGCTCATGGTGGTCCCCCAAGTCGAAGCGCCCCCAGCGGACGCCGCGATAAGCGTCCCACTCAATCGCAATATTCCGGGGGGACCTGCGGAAAGGCTTCGCAAATACTTCGCCTGGACCTGCGTTCAGCCCTCAGTAGGCTCAACCCCTGGGTCTCGGCCGCCCAGATGCCAGGCGACGCCCACCCGCTAACCCCAGGACAGGGCAGACGGACGGGTACCAATTCGTTGGAGCGGTGAGCCTGAGGAATACCGGGTGTTCGATGGGACGGAGCACCGGCCGTCCAACTGGACGAACGTCCGACGGTCAACACCCGGGCCGGCAGGCTGCTGCAGGAGCGCCGTGCCCTGCTCGGAGCTATCGTGAGGTCGGGCGCACAGTCCTGAAGCTAACTGAGCCGGAGGCACCGCGCTGGGCAACCTACCCGGAAGCCACCTGGATACCTTGTTTCCCCGATCGTCCTACTCGGCCGGTGGACGCCGCCGGTCACGCTTTGTGGCGGAGCGACTCTGCTTGGCGGCGACATGACGCCGCACGGAGCCGCGGGTGGGTCTGGTCGCACGACGTTGAGGGGCATCGGGAGCCAGCCCCACGGTCACCAGCTCGGCTAGCTTGCGTAACGCCGTTTCCCGATTGCGCAGCTGGGACCGTTGTTCGGAGGCCGCGACGGTGACCGTTCCGGCCACGAAACGCTGACCCAGGCGCGCGAGCAGTAACGTCCGTTGATCGTCGGTGAGCACCGCCGAGTCGACGACGCTCCAGGACAACTCGACCCGGCTGTCTGAGGTGTTCACATGTTGCCCGCCAGGGCCGGATGACCTGGAAAATCGCCAGCCCAGTTCGCGCTCGGGAATGATGAGCGCCGGCGACACCTCAAGATCCATGCGACCAGCCTGACACATCCTGTGGCGCCTGGGGCGACGATTAGGCTAAACCAGGCCCCTAGAACAGTGGCCAGGGCACTGCAGGCATCCCACCGCTTGGGCCCGGAAACCGCCCGGCGCTGCGCAGCCGGGCGCACCGTGCGGCGAGCGACGTGATTTCCTCGGCGGTCAGCAGGTCCGCCAGGCCGCGGCCCAGCTCGCCTTGCAGGCCCGCGCTGACCCGGTCGACGCCGTCGAGCTCGTCGGCGGTCAGCTCGTCACCCAGCCACCCCCACAGGATCGTGCGCAGCTTGGGCTCACTGTGAAAGGTGAGACCGTGGTCGACGCCGTGCCGTCGTCCGTTACCCATCGCGAGAATGTGGTCACCCTTACGGTCGGCGTTGTTGACGACGACGTCGAACACGGCCATGCGTCGAAGGGCCAGTGAGTCCTCGTGAATGAGGGTGACCGGCCGTTCGTTCTCATCCCGCCCCTCAAGGACGTGCTTCCAGCCTTTCTCGGGCACATCGTCGGACGCGATCAGGTCCACGGGGTTCTGGTCAGGGTCCTGCTCCTGCCACAGCTGCACCATTCCCTCACCCATCGGACCGTCACGCAGCCAGGTCTGCGGCACAACGTCCCAGCCAAGAGCCTGCGACACCAGGTAGGCGGCCACCTCGCGGTGGGCCAGGGTGCCGTCGGGGAAGTCCCACAACGGGTGCTCCCCCGCTATCGGCTTATAGACGACCAGTGCGCCGTCGATGCTGCCCAGGAAGGTGGCGTTTGACGCGGTCGTGATGCGACCGGTGAGCGTCAGCTCGGCGGTCATAAGGTCAAGCGCCGACATCAGGCCTCGGGCGGCACGCACATGTGCCCGCCGGGGTCGACTGGCTCGCCGCAGAGCGGGCACGTCGGCCGGCCCGCGCCAACAATCTCGCGAGTCCGTTTGGCGAATGCGCGTGCCGTTCCGACCGGCATGCGCACCAGCAGCATTTCGGGGGCTTCCTCGATTTGAAGAAGTGACTCGTCGTCGAGGCTGCCGTCCTCATTGGCCTCGACCTCGGCGATCGGGTACGCCTCGATGACAAGCTGCACCGTTGCCGGGTCCCACCCCAGGCTCATGGCGCCGGTTCGAAACTGCTCCTCGACGGGTTCGAGCTGTTCATTGTCGACAAGTTCAATGGGAGTGCTGGTGGGAATGCTGAAGGGGTTGCCTTCGAGGGTGATGAGCTGGTCGAGGATCTCGTCGATCTTCTCCGCGAGCTGGGCCGACTGCTGCTTCTCCAGGGCGATACTGACGATCTGGGTCCCCGCACGCACCTGCAGGTAGAACGTGCGTGCCCCTGGAAGGCCAATGGTGCCGACGACGACCCGATCGGGCCAGGTAAATTCGTGAACTTTAGTAGGCATACAACTATTTTAGGCGTATCAGGTTCGTGGCGCCTGTTGCCCTGCACCGCCACCCACCGGCGCGTCGCCCGTGAGAGAACTGCTGGCCAACCACGACAGATCCCCGGCGTCGGTGTTGGTGGCGTAGACGCTCGGTCGATTCGCGCCGTACCTCACAATCGATACCGAGGCGGGGCCCACATTGATGCGTTGGAACAGGTCAAGGTGCATGCCGAGCGCGTCGGCGAGGATCGACTTGATGATGTCGCCGTGACTTACGGCCACCCACACGGACCCTGGCCCATGTTCGGCCTCAAAGGCAGCATCGTGACGTCGAATGGCTGCGACCGACCGCGCCTGCATCGCGGCCATGGACTCGCCGCCCGGAAAGGTGACCGCAGACGGCTGTGATTGCACCACCGACCACAGATCCTCGGTTGCGAGGTCACTGAGCGTGCGGCCCTGCCACTGGCCGTAGTCACACTCGGTGAGATTAAGGTCGAGATCCACCGGTGCGAGCGGCCCCCCGGATCGGCGGTCGAGGATGAGTTGGGCGGTCTGCTGGCAGCGCTCCAGGGGACTCGACACCACTCCGACTACCGGGACGGCCGCGAGCCGGTCACCGGTGATGGTCGCCTGGTCCCGCCCGACCTGGTCCAGGCCGACGCCTGCGGCCCGTCCCGCCAACAGTCCGGAGGCATTCGCTGTGGTGCGGCCGTGCCGCACGAGAATAACTGTAGCCATCCGCCCAGCCTAATCATCTGCCCGACGGCGGCGAAACTGGTCGGTGCAGTCGGCGGGCTGCAGGACCACGGCGGGGGTGGCCGCACCGGGACGAGCCACCGGTCGCCGTCGTCGCGCCCTCCCTGTTTCCCGGCGCAGCGCAGACGTCCATCCCACCACCGAGGGCAGGCATCACCTGGCGTGTCAGTTCAGCTGGGAAGCCGCAGTCCACGAACATTCAGATGAACGATCCTCCCTTGGCCTGACGCCCGGGTCCTGGCCAGCACCTCGCGTCAAACGGCGGCCTTCGACGGCTGGCAGCGTCCGGCGCGGTACCCGGCACCCACCCTTGCGAAACAAGCCAGCCGGGCAAATCCGGCAGCCAGTGACGGAACTTAATGCCTCGGCTAGACGCTATTAGCGTAAGCCGGCTAATAACAGCCGGCGCTCCCTGTACTCTGGTTGATCACACAACTGAAGGAGAAGCTACCCCCGCATGGCAACTGACTACGACGAACCCCGCGTCAGGCCTGAAGACCAGCCTGTCAATGAATCGCTTGAGGCGATCCAGGCTCAGCGCAGCGCCACCACCCAGTCCTCCACCATCGATACCGATGAAAGTGACACCGCTGAGGGCTTCGATCTCCCCGGCGCGGTTCTTGAGGAAGAACTCCTGATCTCCGTCATTCCGGAGCGGGAGGACGAATTTACCTGCATGTCCTGTTTCCTGGTGAAGCATCGCACCCAGCTCGCCCGCGAGAAAAATGGCGCTAAGTACTGCGCAGAATGCGAAGGCTAGTCCAGGGCTTATTGCAGTTCCGGTAGCAGAAATGCAGGTCCTGTAGCAGGAGAGAATGTTCGGTGGTAGCCTGCCTCCACCGGCCAACCGGGGCGGGTATTGCATCCACGGGGGAATGTCGTACTCCGCACCGCCACTCTCTTATCGGGGTCCTCTGTCTGGGAGTGCTCGTAAGCCGATTAGGCGCGCCCGAGTTCCCGGATTCTGGGGATGAATAGCAGACTCCGACTCGGGGGAATGACCGGATGCGATCAGGGACGGGGCAGACGCTCGGCGATCCGCTCGATGCCGAGGTAGGTTTCCTCGAACGACGTCGACAGCGGGGAGAGCCCCAGCCGGATGCCCCCCGGGTTGCGGTAGTCGGGGATGACGCCCTTCGCCCACAGCTCTGGAACCAGATCACGGAACGCCGGATGGTCAATCGTCAGGTGACTGCCGCGCTGCCGGAGGTCCCGGGGGGAGGCGACGACGACGCCGCACCCGGCCATCAGCTCCTCCACCGCTTCGATCGCGAATGAGGTCAGCGCGATGGACTTCTTCCGGATGGCGGGCATGCCTACCTCGCCGATCAGGCCCAGCATGTCCTGCATCGCCACCATTCCGATGATGGGTGGGGTACCGGAAACGATCCGACGGATGCCGGTAGCCGGCTCGAAGTCCGAGCCCATTCCAAACGGATCGGCACTACCAAGCCACCCCTGGATGGGCTGCTGGAAATCCTTCAGATGGCGCTGCGCCACGTAGGCCCAGGCGGGCGCCCCCGGGCCGCCATTGAGATATTTGTAGCTGCAGCCGGTGGCGTAGTCAACGTTCCACGCGTCGAGTTCGGCGGGTACCGATCCGACCGAGTGGCTCAGATCCCACAGCACCAGGGCACCGGCGTCGTGCACCACCTCGGTAATGGCCGGGACATCGGCAAGATGCCCGGACCGGTACGCCACATGGCTGAGCACCACCAGGGCGGTCTGCGGCCCAACGGCTGCCGCGACGTCGGCAACTGTGGCACCGCCGTCGTACTGCAATTCAACCCAGCGCAGCCGAAGACCCCGCTCCGCGGCGATGCCCTCCATGATGAACCGGTCGGTGGGGAAATTGTCCCGGTCGACCACTATTTCGGTGCGGCCCGGCTGGCTAGCCACCGCTGCCCGGGCCAGCTTGTATAGCAGCACGCTCGTCGAGTCAGCCACCGTGCATTGGCCTGACGCGGCGCCGAGCGCCACCCGCCCGATCAGGTCACCCACCTGCTCCGGAAGTTCAAGCCAGCCCTCGTCCCACCCACGGATCAGCCGGCCGGCCCACTGCTCCCGCACAAACGACTCAAGCCGGCCGAGAGTGTCGGTGAGGGGTCGGCCCAGAGAGTTGCCGTCCAGGTAGGCGACGATGTCGGGGTCGTCGTGGCCCTCGAACCGTGACCGGTACCCGGCCAGGGGATCCTCGGCGTCAAGGGTGCGGGCGCGGTTCAGCAGGGGTACGTTCTCGCTCATGATGACAGTTTAGGCCCGGACCATCGGCTCAGGACGCCTGCTGCCCTCCCCACGGTCGAGTGAGGAGAGCAGTCTGTGGTGCGATGGTCAGTTCTGGCTGGGCAGCCGGGTGAGCCGGCCGCTGAAGTGCTCGCGACCGCGGCGGGCATTCCAGGCGGTGATCTGCGCCCCCTGCCATGACCCGGCCTGGTGCTGAGGCTCGACGGCGAGGGTTACCCGGGCGGGCAGCAGCACCGGCGACCGGAAGTCGATGCTCCACGCGAAGGACTCTACCCCCACCGGTTTGCTCTCCTGCACCATGCGCGAGGCAAGGTACATGCCGTGGGCGATGGCCCGTTTCATACCGAGGGCCTTGGCCGTCAGGGCAGTGAGATGAATCGGGTTGTAGTCACCCGACACCGCCGCGTAGCTGCGTCCAGTACTGGCGGGAAGGTCCCACCGGGCAGTGAGGCAGGGCGCCACGAACACGCCGCGTTCCCCCTTGTGAGCCCTGTCCGTCGTTGGAACACTGGCTCCCCCAGCGAGAGACGATCCTTTGGCCAGGTAGGTAGAGCGTCCCGTCCACACAGCCTCACCGTCGACAGTCACCTCCGTGACGAGATCGACCTGTGTCCCGGCCTGGTGTGGACGAAGATGGTCGGCCCAGGCGGAGACGTCGAGGGTCTCGCTGAAATGAATCGCCCGCCGGTGTTCCACAGAGTTGCGCAAGTGAATCATCCCGAGCAACGGCAACGGGAAGTCGCGGCGCGCCATGATGCTCATCGCCACCGGAAAGGCAACGGAGTGGACGAAGCCTGACGGGAGCAGATCATGCGCCGGAGCGCCGATGAGCCGCTGGAAGCGGGCCAAATCAGGCACCGACGGTTGGACTCCCGCAACACGGTGGCGCACGGACGGCAGCCCAGGGGTGTCAGAGCTTTTGCGCGACTGACTGCTGGCCCACGGCAGCGGGACGCTGCCGACCAGGGCGCTGCGGTACAGTGCGGGCAGTCCCGGAACGGTGTCCAGGACAACCTCGCTCACGCGCCCACCAGAGACTGCCCGCAGACGCGGAGCACCTCGCCGTTGATGCCAGCCGCTGCGGGCGACGAGAGGAACGCTATGGTCTCGGCGACGTCGATCGGCTTCCCGCCCTGCTGCAGGCTGCTCAGCCGCCGGGCCACCTCCCGGGTGGCGAATGGCATCCTCGCGGTCATCTCCGTTTCGATGAACCCGGGAGCGACCGCGTTGATGGTCCGCCCGGAGCCTTCGACTGCTGCGCCGGTGCTGCGTACCATGCCGATGACTCCGGCCTTGGAAGCTGCATAGTTGGATTGGCCCCGGTTCCCGGCAATGCCGCTGGTCGAGGCGAGACAGACGATCCGGCCCGACGCCGAAAAGACGTCGGAAGCGAGCACCGACTCGTTGACCCGCAGCTGCGAGGCAAGATTGACTGCCAGCACCGATTCCCACCGGGCGGTGTCCATGTTGGCCAGTAACTTGTCGCGGGTGATCCCGGCATTGTGGATCAGCAGGTCAAGCGATCCATACTGCTGCACGTGCTCGAGAATCCTCGCGGCAGCATCATCGGCGGTGATATCCAGTTGCAGGGCGGTGGCTCCCACCCGGTTCGCCACCGCGGCGAGCTGTTCCCCGGCCGCCGGCACGTCGACTACCACCACCCGGGCACCGTCGCGGCTCAGGACCGCGGCGATCTCAGCGCCAATCCCGCGGGCGGCGCCGGTGACGACGGCGGTCCGACCGGCCAGCGGGTGGTCCTCGTCCTGAGGGGTGGCCTGTGCGCTGTCGCCGACGGTGATGAACTGCCCGTTGACGAAGGCGCTTTTGCCTGAGAGCAGGAACCGCAGGGCGCCGCCAACGGACTGAACCGGTCCATCGTCGCGGAGCAAAATCCCGTTGACAGTGGCCCCGGCTCGCAGTTCACGGCCAATTGATCTGACGATTCCGTCGATCGCCTGCCGTGCCGCCGCTTCGGCGGGGGCGGTGGATCCCCGGGCCGGGCGGGAAACTGTGACGATCCGTCCGCCGCGGGCCAGTTGCCGGAGCGCCTGACCGAGTTCCAGGACCGGAGCGGCGAGGTCGCCCGGATGGGAGACCGTGTCCAGCACAACCACGACGGCGCCGAGCTTCTCACCTGGCCGGGCGTGGCGGCGGACGTCCTGGTTCCAGTCCAGCAGCAGGCTGGCCAGCTTGTCAGCTCCAGGGCCGGTTCCGAGGACCAACAGTGGACCGGGAACGAGTGGCGCACCGGGCCTGTATCGACGGAGTACCGCCGGACGTGGGAGGCCCAGCTTCTTGGCGAACTGGCCGACCGGACCAGAGTTTACGAGGGTGAGATACGTGTCGGTCACTGTTCGCGTGCCTCCAGGATGGCGACAACGCCCATGCCGCCGGCGGCGCAAACGGAGATGAGTCCCCTGCCGGAGCCTTTCTCCGCGAGAGCCTTCGCCAGCGACGCGACGATCCGGCCGCCGGTAGCCGCGAACGGGTGCCCCGCCGCAAGGGAGGACCCATTGACGTTGAGCTTGCTGCGGTCGACGGTTCCGAGGGCGCCGTCGAGTCCCAGGGTGTTCCGGCAGAAGTCCTCGTTCTCCCAGGCCGCCAGCGAACTGAGTACGGTGCCGGCGAAGGCTTCGTGGATTTCAACGAAGTCGAAGTCGTCGAAGGTCAGCCCGTTGCGCTGCAGCATCCTGGGCATGGCGTAGACCGGTGCCATCAAAAGGCCCTCGGCTCCGTGGACGAAATCCACGGCAGCTGCCTCGGCGTCCACCACGTTAGCGAGCATGGGCAGGTTGTTCCGTCGTGCGTAGTCTTCCGAGCCAAGCAGCACGGTGGCGGCGCCGTCGGTCAGCGGCGTCGAATTGCCGGCGGTCATGGTCGCTGTGGCAGCGAGACCCTTCCCGAAGACGGGTTTCAGCTTGGCCAGTTTCTCCAGGGAGGTATCAGCCCGGACGTTGGCGTCCCGGGTGACTCCGCGGTACGGCGTGACCAGGTCGGAGAAGAATCCCCGCTCGTACGCTGCGGCGAGTTTGTGGTGGCTGTTCAGTGCGAGCTGATCCTGCGCTTCGCGGGTGATTTCCCAGTGGGCGGTGGTGATGGCCTGGTGCTCGCCCATGGACAGCCCGGTGCGGGGCTCTCCGGTAGTCGGGGCATTGGGGGCCAAATCGTTGGGGCGGAGGCGACTAAGGATCGAGAGCTTTTGCGGGACGGTTTTCGCCCGCGAGAGGTCAAGGAGGACGCGGCGCAATCCCTCGCTCACGGCGATGGGCGCGTCCGAGGCGGAGTCGACGCCGCCAGCAATGCCCGATTCGATCTGGCCCAGCTTGATCTTGTTGGCCAAGCCGATCACGGTCTCCAGGCCAGTGGCACAGGCCTGCTGCACATCGTAGGCGGGAGTATCGGCCGCCAGCGCCGAACCAAGCACTGCTTCCCGGGTCAGGTTGAAATCGCGGGAGTGCTTCAGCACTGCGCCCGCAGCAACCTCGCCGATCCGCTCACCCTGAAGACCAAACCGTGCCACGAGGCCGTCCAGGGCTGCCGTCAGCATGTCCTTGTTGGAGGAGTACGCGTAGGCACCGCCGGATCGGGCGAACGGTATCCGGTTCCCGCCAATGACCACCGCGTTGCGGACTGATGTGGAAGGCTGCGCGCTGCGCTGGCCTGCTGCCTGGTCGACCATGCTGTGATTCTCCTTCACGAAACGGTGAGTTACCGATACTCAGCGTACCTGATACGCTGAGTATCGTGAACAAGCAGGCCACCGTGCCCAGACCCGCAGCCTTACCCGGCGCGGCAGCAGGCGATGGGCGCTCCAGTCGCTGGCAGGCGCACCGCGACAAACGGCGTCGTGCGCTGGTGAAAACCGCCCGCCGCGCTGTGCATTCGCTGGGTTACGGCGCATCGATGGAAGAGATTGCCACAGCCGCCGGAACCTCCAAATCGGTGTACTACCGCTACTTTGGTGACAAGGCCGGGTTGCAGCAGGCGATGGGCGAGGTGGTTATCGCCCAGATGCAAGACAAGGTGCTCGACGCCGCACGGCAGGCGGCCTCGCCCCGCGAGGGGCTTCACGCCATGGTTTCGGCTTACCTGCAGATGGCCCAGACCTCCCCCAACGTCTACGCCTTTGTCACCCGGCTGGGTGCTGCCGACGCGCTCACTAATCCTGCCGATCCCCAGTCGTCGGAGCTTCTCAGCCACTTCATCGAGGCGGTCACCGCCATGCTCGCCAGCCCCATGAAGTCCTTCCTTGCCTCCGACCCGCAGGCCAGGCAGTTCGGCGGTCCGGCGCTCTTTCTGTGGCCGCGGGCAGCGATCGGCATGATCCGGGCCGCCGGCGAGCTATGGCTCGCCACACCGGACGGCCCCACTAAACCGACTGAAGCCCAACTCAGCGAACAACTCACCACCTGGCTTTTCGAGGGCATCGCCAACCACGTTCCATCACCCGACAGCACCACATCCGCTCTGGAGGACACCCCATGACACAGACCGCCACGCGATCCGAACTTAAGGTACCGGCGACCGCCGCCATCAAGGATGACGATCGCGCCGTCGTCGACGTCGAAGCGCTGGGCGAGCTCCTCCTCGGCCGGTGGGCCGCCACCCGGAGAGTTGCCCGCGAGCTGGCAGGGCGCCCCGAAGTACACCGGATCGAAGGCCAGTCCAACGCCGAGCACCGGAACCGGTGCTTCGATCAGCTGCACTACCTGGTCGACAACAAGGCGGTACACCGCGCCTTTCCGGCGGAGTTCGGCGGGAACGACGATCATGGAGCCAACATCGCCGGCTTCGAGGAACTGGTCGTCGCCGATCCGTCGCTGCAGATCAAGGCCGGCGTGCAGTGGGGTCTCTTCGGCAGCGCAGTGCTTCACCTGGGCACCGCCGAACATCACCGGGCCTGGATTCCCGGCATCATGAACATGGAGATCCCGGGCTGCTTCGCGATGACCGAGACGGGCCACGGCTCCGACGTCGCGAGCATCGCCACCACTGCTGTCTACCAGCCGGACACCGATGAGTTCGAGATCCACACCCCCTTCCGTGCTGCCTGGAAGGACTACATCGGCAACGCCGCCATCGACGGCCGCGCGGCGGTGTTGTTTGCCCAGCTCATCACCGGCGGCGTCAACCACGGGGTGCACGCCTTCTACATTGACCTGCGTGACGCTGATGGTGTCTTCCTGCCGGGCATCGGCGGTGAGGACGACGGGTTGAAGGGTGGACTCAACGGTATCGACAATGGACGGCTCCACTTCAGCAACGTGCGGATCCCCCGCACCAACCTGCTCAACCGATACGGCGACGTCGACAGCGACGGTGTCTACACCTCGCCGATCGCTTCCCCCGGCCGCCGCTTTTTCACCATGCTCGGCACCCTGGTGCAGGGCCGCGTGTCCCTTGACGGTGCCGCGGTTGCTGTCACCAAGCTGGCCCTGAAAACTGCTGTGCAGTACTCGGTGGAACGCCGGCAGTTTAACGCCGGGTCCGATCTCAAGGAGGAGGTGCTGCTCGACTACCAGCAGCATCAGCGCAGGCTCCTCCCCCGCATTGCCGCCACCTACGCTGCGTCCTTCGCCCACGAAGAGTTGTTGGCGAAGTTCGACGACGTGTTCTCCGGTGCACACGATACCGACGAGGACCGCCAGGATCTCGAAACGCTCGCCGCCGCGTTCAAGCCATTGTCCACCTGGCATGCGCTCGACACGTTGCAGGAGTGCAGGGAAGCGTGTGGCGGTGCAGGGTTCCTGACCGAGAACCGGTTTACGTCCCTCCGCGCGGACATGGACGTCTACGCGACCTTCGAAGGGGACAACAACGTTCTGCTGCAGCTGGTGGCGAAACGCCTTCTCGCCGACTATGCCAAGGAATTCAGTGGGGTCGACTTCGGAGTGCTGGCCCGCTACGTGGTCACCCAGCGGGCCGAAAAGACGCTGCACCGGTCGGGCCTGCGCCGGGCGGTGCAGACCGTCGTCGACGGCGGCTCCGAACGTAAGTCGGCTATCGCGCTGCGGGATGAACACACCCAGCACGAGCTGCTGTCCGACCGGGTCGAAGCGATGGTCGCTGACCTGGCCGGCGAGCTCCGCGGGGTCAGGAAACTGTCGCAGGAGGCGGCAGCCCGGAAGTTCAACGAACATCAGCACGAGCTGATTGAGACGGCCAAGGCCCATGCGGAGCTGCTGCAGTGGGAAGCCTTCACCGCAGCGCTGCACCGGGTGGATGACGCCGGGACCAGGCAGGTACTCACGTGGGTGCGGGACCTGTTTGGGCTGTGCCTGATCGAACGCAACCTCGCCTGGTACCTCATGCATGGGCGGCTCTCCACTCAGCGTGCGAGAACCCTCTCTCCCTACATCAACCGTCTCCTCGTGAAGATCCGGCCGCACGCCGTGGACCTGGTCGATTCGTTCGGCTACGGACCTGAACATTTGCAAGCGGCAATCGCTACAGGAGCGGAAAAGGAACGCCAGGACGAGGCCATGGCGTACGCGCGGCAGCAGCGAGCCAGCGGTACCTTCCCGATCGACGAGAAGACAGTACTGGCCCGTAAAGCCAAGGCCGGCGGCCAGGGGCGCAGCTAGCCCTGGCGCGGGTCGTCCTCCTCGTTCTCCTCATCGACGGGGGTGATGACCCGCCCGACGTCGAGCGCCGGGTTCTCGGCTGACTCGTCCATCACTGCCTCGTCAACCTCTGTTTCGTTCAACTCGGGAACGCCGGGCTCGTCAGGAGAATCTGAGCTAGCCGCCGAATCGGGAGAGTCCGGGGAGCTGGGTGAGTCGGCTGAAGCTGGGCTGGGGTGTTCGGTCACTGATCGGTCCTCCGTGGTCGTTGTCTATAGCTGAACTGCTGCGCCGGTGAACTCAGGCCTTCTGGATCACCGAGCGGTAGACCTCAAGGGTGGACTCGGCGATTGAGTCCCATGAGAAGTGCTCTTCAGCCCGCCGGCGTCCCGCCTCACCCATGGTGCGCGCCCGGGCCGGGTCGGCGACGAGGACGTTGACGGCGGCGGCGAAGTCCTTGACGAACCGTTCAGGGTCCAGCGGGATGCCGGTCCCGTCGGTGACCTGTTCCAGCGGGACGAGGGTGCCGGTCACGCCGTCGTCCACTACCTCGGGGATGCCGCCGGTGGCGCTGGCTACTACTGCCGCCCCGCAGGCCATTGCCTCCAGGTTCACAATGCCCAGCGGCTCGTAGATGGAGGGGCAGGCGAAGACCGTTGCGGTGCTGAGGACCTGGATGAGTTCGTTGCGGGGCAGCATCCGTTCGATCAGCACCACCGACCCGCGTCTGGCCTCCAGTTCTGCGATCAGCCCGGCGGTTTCGGCTGCCAACTCGGGAGTGTCAGCCGCCCCAAGGCACAGCACCAGCTGCACTCCAGGCTCCAGCAGCGCTGCGGCACGCAGTAAATAGGGAACGCCTTTTTGGCGCGTGTTCCGTCCCACAAACACCACGCTGGGGCGGTCCGGGTCGATGCCGAGCTTCCTGACGGCGTCGTCGTCGGCGTCCCGCTCCCAGAGGCTCACGTCAATGCCGTTGTGCACCACCTGCACCCTGTCGGGGTCAACCTGTGGGTAGCTGCGCAGAATATCCGCGCGCATCCCATGCGAGACGGCGATAACCGCTGCGGCCGCCTCGTAGGAGGTCCGCTCGGCCCACGAGGACAGCGCGTATCCGCCGCCGAGCTGCTCGGCCTTCCACGGGCGTAGCGGTTCGAGGCTGTGGGCGCTGAGCACGTGCGGCATCCCGTGCAGAAGCGACGCGAGATGTCCGGCCATGTTCGCATACCAGGTGTGGGAGTGGACCACATCCGACCCAGCGAGCCCGTCGAGGATCGCCAGATCAGTGCCGAAGGTCTGCACAGCGGCGTTGGAGCGTTCCAATTCCACGGGTGGCCGGTAGGTGCTCACGGTTGCCCCGTGATAATCAGGATCCCGTTCCGCGCCGAAGCAGTGAACCCGCAAATCGACCTGGCCGGCCAGCACTCGGCTTAGCTCGGCGACGTGCACGCCGGCGCCGCCGTAGATCTCGGGTGGGAACTCTTTTGTCACAATGTCTATACGCACGTTTCCAAACGTAGTGCAGCGCGGCCATCTCATCTAGTGTGAGTCAATCAAGAGGTAATAACTCAATGAAGAGCAACACCATGGCAGGGGGCCACTCGTGGCATTGAAGAAGGTACTGGCGATTGTCCTAGCTGGGGGCGAGGGAAAGCGACTCATGCCGCTCACGGCCGATCGTGCGAAGCCTGCGGTGCCGTTCGGCGGCATCTACCGGCTGATCGATTTTGCCTTGTCGAACCTCGTCAACTCCGGGTATCTGGAAATTGTGGTGCTCACGCAGTACAAGTCCCACAGCCTGGACCGCCATATTTCCGAGACCTGGCGTATGTCGACCCAGCTGCAGCAGTATGTGGCGTCGGTCCCGGCGCAGCAGCGGCGCGGGAAGAGCTGGTTCCTGGGCAGCGCCAACGCCATCTACCAGTCGTTGAACCTGATCCACGACGCTAATCCCGACATTGTGGTGGTGATTGGCGCCGACCACGTCTACCGGATGGACTTTGAGCAGATGGTTACTGCCCACATTGCCAGCGGTGCGTCGGCAAGTGTTGCCGCGGTGCGGCAGCCGATGAACCTGGTGGACCAGTTCGGTGTCATTCAGACCGACGGTGAAGGCAGGATTTCCGGATTTGTTGAGAAGCCTGAAAGCACCCCGGGGCTTCCCGATGACCCGAACAGCTTCCTGGCCTCGATGGGCAATTATGTATTCACTGCCGACGCGCTGGTCGCCGCCCTCGAAGAAGATGCGGCCCGGCTGAACACCAAACATGACATGGGCGGTGACATCATCCCCTCTTTCGTTGAGCGGGGGGATGCGGCGGTTTACGACTTCACTTCCAATGACATCGCCGGGTCGACGGACCGGGATCGGCAGTATTGGCGCGACGTCGGAACCCTTGACTCGTACTACGACGCGAACATGGACCTGATCTCGCCCCTGCCGCTGTTCAATCTGTACAACCTGGAGTGGCCTATCTATACGCGGCAGAGTGTCTCTCCCCCGGCCAAATTCGTCCGTAGTGCATCGGGTGGCTCAGGTGTAGCCCACGACTCGATCGTCTCGAACGGCGCGGTGGTCTCCGGCGGCGAGGTACAGGGATCTATCGTTGCCACCGATGTGTTTGTGGACGAGGGCGCATCGGTGTCCGGGTCGGTCCTGATGGACAAGGTTTCAATCGGTTCGGGAGCTATTGTGCGGCGGGCGATTATCGACAAGAACGTTAGGGTGCCAGCCGGTGCGCGGATCGGTGTTGACCGGGAACAGGACCTCAGCCGTGGATACACGGTGACCGAGTCGGGCCTCACCATCCTCAGCAAGGGACAGCTAGTCCTCCCGGGCTAGAGAGTTCGTGTAGGCCTCACCGGCTTTACTCTCCTGGCACCCGCGTCCGCACCGCTCAAAGTCCTCCCAGTTTTTGCTTCGTCCGCGCTACTGCTTCCCGTGCGCACTCTGTGCCGGAATCTGACCGGGTGGTGCCCCACGTTGCCCCAGGTTAGAAGGGTGGTGGTTGGGGCAGGGTGGTGTAGTTTTTGCCGGTTAGTGAGGTGGCGGCGATGGTCCCTGGTTCGGGTTGTTCGTAGTGCCAGTAGCCCTCGGTTTTGAGCATATGGTGGCGTCGGCAGAGCGCTGCCAGGTTGTCGTAGCTGGTGGTCCCGCCCTGGTGCCAGGGGATCGTGTGGTCGATATCGCAGGCCGGCGCGGGCCGGTTGCAGCCCGGGTGGAGGCAGGTTTTATCCCTGACCAGGATTGTGGTGCGCAGGCCTTGGGGGACTTTGTAGCGGTCCCGGCCGACGCTGAGCACGGTCCCGGTTTCGGGGTGGGTGAGGATCCTGATGAATCCGGGGGCGTGGGCGGCGAGTTGGCGTGCCGTGTCCGGGTCGATCGGACCGTACCCTTCGAGGTCGGCCGGCCCATCGCCGCCGAGCAGGGTCAGCACCGGAACGGTCACGAACACCACCGGCTGCACACCCTTCACCGACGCCAGATCAACCAACCCACCACCACCACCAGCCCCACCGGTATCACCAGTGCCGGCGCGGCCGTCAGCGGCACCGCCAGCACCATCAGCGTCGGCGTCGTCGTGGTGAGTGCTCTCGGTGGGTGGGCAGTGGTGGGTGAGGAGGTCGCTGAAGACGTCGGCCTTGAGTTGGGTGAGGGTCCGGGATTCGGACGGGTTTTGCAGGGCCCGTGCGGTGAAGGTCAGGCGGTGTTCGATGACGCAGGCCTGCTCGGCGGGCAGATACGCGGAGAGCCAGGCCATCCCGTCGTGGGCTGGGGTCACTTCCACGTGCCGGTCCAAGGCTGCGGCGGCCTTGCGGGTGGTGCTCGATTCGGGATGCAGTCTTTCCCGGACCCGGTGACAGGTCGCTCTCAACCGTGGCGGGGTCAGATGCGCGCCGCGGGCCAGGACCTGATCCTCGAACCCAGGCAACACCTCGGCCGGTAAGAACAACGCTTCGTCGGCGATCAGCTGGGCTTGCCGGACCGAAATCATTCCCCGGCCCAGGCAGTGCAGGGTTTTCGGGAGGTCCAGGACCAGGTTCAGGCTCTGACCCAGCAACCGGTGCGCTGCCCGGCCGGAAATATTCAGCAACGGCGCCAATTCCTCGGCAGAAAGGGTGAAGCCGAGCCCGTTACCAATCTGCGAACCCGATCCGCTACGCGAGGCAGCCAGGGCGGCGGCCTGGGCCTGCACCTCAACATGGAGGGCAGCAACCAGTTCCGTCTGCCGGGCAGCGACTCACGACGCCAACCGCTCCACCGCCACCAACAACGCAGCAGTATCAGGTCCTCCCCCGGCCTCGTGTGCCCGGGAGCCTTGCGGCGTCAACATGCCCACCAATGATTCTGGGCCAGCCACCTCCACCAACGTGGCTGGGCTGTTGCCTGCAAACCGATGAGTTCCGGTGCGGACCTTCTGCTTCATACCTCTACCACATCTCCCGCCTCCGACATTTCAAGGCCGGAAAGACAGGCTGCAACCCAGGCCAAATTACGCCCACAGCGAGCACGGGATACTGCGCTCAGGCTGTGGTCAGGACCCGGTACTAGGAGCGTGCTGATTTAGGTGGGTTTGAGAGGTTTTGCGAGTCACGGAGGGGCATTTTTTGCACCGTTTTTGGGCGTAGCGCGCGCCGATGCGTGGCCGAAATTCGGTTGTGGTGCCGTCGAGCTGGGCTGCGTGGGGGTCGCGTAGGTCCGCGTGGGGCCGCCAGTGGCCAGCGGCGGCCTGGTAAACGGTTTGGAATTCCGGATCGGAAGCCCTGGCCCGGTGTTCGCGGCGGAGCCGGTCGTGCGGGTGAATCGTCATTTTTTTGCCGTTGCGTGCAGTCGTGCACTGCTGCATGAGCGAGCAGGACTTGCAGGAACTGCCAAAACTCACCCGCCCTTTCGCGCTGATGGGGCGGGTGATCTTCGCGGGGCAGGTCGCGGTCTTCGCATCCTCGTCGATGGTGAAGTCATCGACGTTGAACCCGCCCGGGATGGCCCGGCCCAGCGGCATGGGCTTGATGATCGGGGTGTGACCGGCTTTCGTGATGTCGGCGAGGAGCTCCCCGCTGCCGTAGGCGGAATCACCGAGCACATCGATCTTTTGGCTGCCGATGCTCGTGTCCGCGGCGACGAGTTCCGCGCCGCGGGCCGCGTCGCTGTTCTCCGGCCCGGCCGCCTTTGTCAGGGCGGCCGCGGTGACCAGGCCCGTGTCGGGCTCGATCACGATGTGGCTCTTGAATCCGTCGATCTTTTTCTGCCGGCTCTTATGCACATGGCGGGCATCGGGATCGACGGTGGAGATGACCCGGTCCGGGGCGACCCGGCGGGCGATTTTCCACCGCCCGTCGGTGCCATCGGAGCCCTCCGCCGGTTCCACGTCCTGCCCGGCGACCAGCGCCAACAAGGCCACAATCTCCTGCTGCGCATCCGTGAGCGTCTCCACCTCGATGGCCGCCAGCAGGGCCAGGGCGTCCGTGACGAGCCTGGAGACGAGGTCGTCCCGGGCAACCCGGTCATCCCCGGCGATGTCAGGTTTCCCCGGCTTCGAGTCGTCATGTCCGGTCAAACCCGCCACGACCACGTCGGCGTCCGGGACTTCCCGGGCAACCCGGCGGATCTGCGCGATGAGCTGGGTGACAGTGTCCTGACGGGCGACAGCGTCCTCAAGGATCGTCGAGTCCAGTGCCCGGCGCTTGCGCCCCGACAACGCCCCGGATTGCGCGATGACCTCGGTCACTGCCACGAAAATCCGGTGCGGGCTCTTACTAGCCGCGAGTTGGCGCCGCCAATATGTCAACACCGTCGGGCGGAACGAGGTCTCCGTCAGCGCGAACCCGCACGCAGCTTTCCAGCGCAGATCAAAGGTGACCGCGTCAGCGGCTTCCCGGTCCGAGAGGTTGTGCAGGGTCTGCAACACCATGATCGAGGCGATCACATCCGCCGGGATTGACGGCCTGCCGCGCCCCGAGGGAAACAGGTCCTCGAACGCGTCATCCGGGAACAACGTGTGCCGGTGCCCGGCGAGGAACGCGAACACCGACCCCGCCGGGAGCATATGCCCCGCCAGCCCATCGACATCCAGAAGCTGACGCTGACCATCATCACGACCCTGCATGACCCAAGCCTTAACGACATCCGCGGATATCCGCGGAGGCGCGCCTTAAACCACCCGAATAGATCAGCAGCGTCCTAGGCGACGCGGGTGATCTCGACCTTGACGTTGAGCGTCGACCCGCCGCCGCCGGACAAAATGCCCTTCAGCGGCGAAACGTCCTTGTAATCTCGTCCGCGGGCCACCGACACGTGGAAATCGCTGACCGGTCCGCTGTTGGTCGGGTCCCAGCCGCGCCACTCGCCGTCCCACCACTCCACCCAGGCGTGCGACTGTCCGGCGACGGTCTCCCCGATGCCAGCGCTGCTGCGTGGATGCAGGTACCCGGAGATGTAGCGGGCCGGGATGCCGATGCTACGGAACGCGCCGATAGCGAGATGTGCGAGGTCCTGGCAGACCCCCTTACGCGTGTCCCAGGCCTCCCGCGCATTGGTTTGCACCCCGGTGACACCCTGCACATAGGACATCTCTTCCTTAATCCAGTCGAAGATCGCGTGCACTGCCTGATGAGGATTGCAGTCGGTCGCCAGCTGCAGCGCTCTGGCGCTGACCTCCGGGTCGGGGTCGGTCAAGCTGGTCTGTGGGAGCCAGTCCCCAAACTCGTTGATGACGTCGTCGGACCCCAGCCGTTCCCAGGTCACCACTTCTTCCTCTGCCGTGATGCGCTCGATCCGGCTCACCTCAACCGTGGTGACCGCAGTGACCTCGAGTGCCTCGTGGGCGCTTTGCATATCGAAAGCCGTGACCCGGGTCCCCCAATAGTCGCGGTACGTCGAGACGGCAGCGCTCGACGGCGACACCTTCAGCGTCGATTCCAACACCACCTGCTGAGGATCGGTCAGTGGGGTCATACGTGCTTCGTTGTAGGACAGGGCGACCTTGCGCACGTAGTTGTAGCCAGTGCGATGGGTTATGAGCAGGCGGGTCATGAAAGTTCTCCCACCCAGGCCAGTTCGTCAGCCTGGGAAAAGTAGGTGCGTGAGATCGCGTCGGAAGCCTGCGCACAGGCCTTCTGGACGCGTTCCATGTGCTCGGGCAACTCGGCCATCAGATCGTCGGTCTGGTGGAACTCAAGGAACGTCCTGGCCTGCCCCACAATGCGGCTCGCATCGTTGATGAACCCGACCCTGCGATACGCAGGGTTGAGGTTAATCAGGCACTTCTCGGCGTCGCTGAGAGCGTACACAATCGAGCGGGGGAACAACCGGTCCAGCAGCAGGAACTCTGCCGCCTGCTGGTCCCCGAACGATGCCCTGCGGGTGCGCAAAAAGGACTCGTACGCGCCGGCGCAACGCAGCATGTTGACCCAGGACATGCCAGCAGCGTGCACGTCGTGGGTGGAGAGCATGCGCGCAGTCATGTCGGCCCGCTCGAGGCTGCGGCCCAGCACCAGGAACTGCCAGCTCTCGTCATGGCTCATCGTGGTGTCCGACAACCCACGGATCATTGCCGTGCGTTCAACCACCCAGTGGCAGAACCGGTAGGTGCCCACCACATCCTTCCGGTGCTGGGTCAGGCCGTACCACGTCGTATTGAGGCTCTCCCAGACGCTGCCGGACACAGTCTCCCGTGCCCGTCGGGCGTTCTCCCGTGCCGCGCCCAAAGCGCCGGCGATCGAGGTGGTACTGGTCCTGTCGTAGGCCAGCGACTGCAACAGGTCAGACAATTCAAGCTCTTCGCCGTCTGCCCGGCTGCCCATGACGCCCAGCAACTGACGGGACACGTCCCGCTGTTCGGCCCGCGGCATCTGGTTCAGACGCTCCAGGTGGACGTCGAGAATACGGGCGGTCCCATCAGCCCGCTCCACGTAGCGACCAATCCAGAACAGCGATTCGGCGATCCGGCTAAGCATCGACTGTCTCCTCTCCATGATTCGGGCGGCCAGCCCCGGCTAGACAATCGGCAGACCCCAGTTGTTGCTGTTGCTGTTCAGGTTGCCGGTCCTGCCACCCGGACTCAATCGGCCAGACCCGCTCCTGAACCGGCCGTCGAACGGTGTCGATCACCGGACGCACCGGCGCCTGGTTCTGTTCGTCGACCACCCAGGTGTCCTTGGATCCGCCGCCTTGGCTCGAATTGACAATCAGCGACCCCTCCTTCATGGCCACCCGGGTCAGACCGCCGGGGAGCACCCAGACATCGTCGCCGTCGTTCACGGCGAACGGGCGCAGGTCCACATGGCGAGGGCTGAACTGCCCGACGGACATGGTGGGAACCGTTGACAACTGCAGGACGGGCTGGGCAATCCAGCCGCGGGGATCAGTGATAATCCGCTCCCGCAGCGCGTCCAACTCGTCCTTCGACGCGTCGGGGCCGATGACCAGACCCTTGCCGCCGGAGCCGTCCACCGGTTTGACTACCAGCTCATCCAGCCGGTCCAGTACCTCTTCGCGGGCAGCCGGATCCTCCAGCCGGTAGGTGTCAACATTGGCGATGATGGGTTCTTCGGCGAGGTAGTACCGAATCAGGTCGGGGACGTAGGTGTAGACCAGTTTGTCGTCGGCCACCCCGTTGCCCAGCGCATTGGCGATGGTGACTGTGCCGGCGCGGGCCGCGTTGACCAGCCCGGGACAGCCGAGCATTGAATCAGCGCGGAAGTGCAGGGGATCGAGGAATTCGTCGTCGATCCGCTTGTAGATGACGTCGACGCGCTGTTCGCCAGCGGTGGTGCGCATGTAGACGCGGTTGCCGCGGCAAATCAGGTCGCGGCCCTCCACCAACTCAACGCCCATCAAGCCCGCAAGCAGCGTGTGTTCGAAGTAGGCGGAGTTGAACACGCCGGGGGTAAGGACCACCACGGTTGGGTCTTCAGCCGACGACGGCGCCGTCTTGCGGAGCGCTGCAAGGAGCCGCCGCGGGTACTCCTCGACCGGCCGGATGTGCTGCTGCCCGAAGGCCTCGGGCAGCCCCTTGGCCATGGCTCGCCGGTTCTCCAGCACGTAGCTCACCCCGCTCGGGACGCGGACGTTGTCTTCGAGGACCCGGAACGTGCCCTCCTGGTCTCGGACGACGTCGATCCCTGAGATGTGGACCCGTACCCCGCCTGCGGGGTCGAAGCCCGACACCTGCCGGTGGAAGTGGGCACTGGAGGTGATGAGGCGGCGGGGAATGACTCCGTCGGCCACCACTGACATCTTGTCGTAGACGTCGTTGAGGAAGGCTTCAAGCGCGCGAACCCGCTGCGTGACCCCCTGCTCGAGAACCTGCCAGTCGGTGCCGGAGATGACGCGCGGCACAATGTCCAACGGGAACGGCCGCTCCTCCCCCGCATAGTCGAACGTGACTCCGCGATCGAGGAAGGTGCGGGCCATTGAATCGGCGCGGGCAGTGACATCGGCGAGGTTCAGTTCGTCGAGGGCGGCGGCCACCTGGCTATACTCGCTGCGGGCCAGTTGGCCGGGAGCGAACATTTCGTCGAACGCGGGGGTTCGGCTGGCTGCTGCTGCATAATCTTCGAAGAGGTCGGACATGGCCTCAACATTGCCACGGATTTCCTCTATTACATATTGTGCAGTAGGTCACATGACGGGCCCGATTCTGCGACCCGGCAAGGCATTGCGATCCGGCAGCGCGGAGAGAGTCGCTGGGCGAGCTTGTGTCGCGGCGGACTGCCCGGACCATCGCTTGCGATCAGGGGTAGGAGTCGATCGACCCCAGCAGGGGCACCGTCGGTCAGCCGTGATTGAATGACCGGGTGATGAACGAAAATCTCCGCCGCGATGAAGCGGCCCACCGGTCCACTCTCCTGAGCGTCGACAGCTACGAGGTCCACCTGGACCTGAGCACCGCCGCTGACCCCGACACCGCCGGGTTCCGGTCCCGATCGACGGTCAGGTTCGCCTGCGCCGAGCCGGGTAGCGAAACCTTCATGGACTTCATCGCCGGGACAGTCCACGCGGTTAACCTCAACGGCAGCGACCTGGACCCGGCCGTCGTCGTCGACGGCGCACGGATCACCCTCCCGGGGCTGGCCGCGGACAACACCGTCACCGTCACGGGTACGGCACTTTATAGCCGGAGCGGCGAGGGCATGCACCGCTTCACAGATCCCGCCGACGGCGAGACCTATCTCTACACGCAGTACGAACCGGCCGACGCCCGCCGGGTATTCGCCAACTTTGAGCAGCCCGATCTCAAGGCGGCCTTCACCTTCTCCGTCAGCGCGCCCGGCGAATGGACAGTCGCCTCTAACGGCGCCGAAACCGCACGGGACACCGCCGGGGACGGCATCGCGGTGTGGCACTTCGCCCCGACCGAGCGGATCTCCACCTACATCACCACGATCCTCGCCGGCCCGTACTTCACTGCAGCCGACCACTGGACTGGGACCATGTCGGACGGCTCAACCCTTGAGGTGCCACTCGGACTGTATTGCAGGGCGTCCCTGGCCGGCTCGTTCGACACGGACACCATCTTCGACGTCACGAAACAAGGCCTCGACTACTTTCACTCTCGGTTCGACTACCCGTACCCGTTCGGCAAATATGAGCAGGCGTTCGTCCCCGAATACAACCTCGGCGCGATGGAAAACCCGGGCCTGGTGACCTTCACCGAAGCCTACATTTTCCGGTCCAAGGCCACCCACGACCAGTACGAGGCCCGCGCCAACACCATCCTCCACGAGATGGCCCACATGTGGTTCGGCGATCTGGTCACGATGTTCTGGTGGGACGACCTGTGGCTCAAGGAATCCTTCGCCGACTACATGGGCGCGCTGGCCGTCGCCGAGGCCACCGGTTCGGCCATCTCCTGGGTGAGCTTCGCCAACCGGCGGAAGGCCTGGGCTTATCTGCAGGACCAACTGCCGTCCACCCACCCAATCACCGCTGACATCGTCGACCTTGAGGCCGCCAAACAGAACTTCGACGGCATCACCTACGCCAAGGGTGCCTCGGTCCTGAAGCAGCTGGTGGCTTACGCCGGCAGCGAGGCGTTCTTCGCCGCGGCCCGGGCCTACTTCGCCACCCATGCCTTCGGCAATACCCGGCTGTCCGACCTCCTCTCGGCGCTCACCGCTGCGACCGGCCAGGACATGGCCGGCTGGGCCCGGCAATGGCTACAGACCTCGGGCGTGCCCTTGTTGGGCGCCGAGGTGGAGGTCGACGGCGACGGCGCCTACCGCTCGGTGCTCATCCGCCAGAACGCCATCGACCCAGTCACCGGCGAGTCGGCACTCCGCCCACACCAGCTGCGGCTGGGACTATTTAGCCTCAGCGACGGCGCACTGGTGCGCACCGGGATGGTCGAGGTCCGGGTGGACGGAGACCTGACGGCCGTCCCGGAGCTGGTCGGCACCGCCCAGCCCGATCTGCTCCTCATCAACGACGACGACCTGACCTACGCGAAGATCAGCTTCGACGACCGGTCCCTGACCACCCTGCTGGCCAGCGTGGGCCGCCTCGACGAGCCGCTGGCGCGCGCTGTCTGCCAGGCCGCACTGTGGTCGAATACCCGCGACGCGGCCTTATCCGCTGTGGACTATATGGGTGCGGTGCAACTCGCAGCGCCACTGGAAGCCGGTGTCGGAGCCCTGCAGGTGATGCTCCGGAACGCCCACTATGCGGTCGAACACTACGCGGCTGCGGGAGCGCGTGCCGGGCTGCGGGAGCACCTGTTCGGTTTCGTGGTGGACGGACTGCACGCCGCCGAACCCGCCTCCGACCTGCAGCTGGTCTGGGCTCGGGCGGCAGCGGCCCTGGGCCTGCACAGCGACACCTATGTCGGGCTGTTCCGAGACCTGCTCGACGGTCAGGAGGCGACGGTCCCCGGGCTTGCCGTGGATGCCGAGCTGCGCTGGCTCCTGTGGCAGGCCCTGGCCGCGCAGGGCAAGGCGGCGGGGCCCGAACTTGAAGCGGAACTGGGCCGCGACCGCACCGCCGCAGGCAAAACGGGTTTCACCAGGGCGTCCACCTCGGTGCCGGACCCGGCCATCAAGGAGAAAGCGTGGCGGGAGGCAGTGTTCGACACCCGGTTGTCCAACGAGCTGCTCTCAGCGACGATCGCCGGTTTCGTGGAGGGCCCCAGCGACCTGCGGGACCCCTATGTGGACCCCTACTTCGCTGAAATCGGACGGGTCTGGGACACGCTGGGCATCGAAATGGCCAGCCGGATTGTGCGTGGCCTGTTTCCCGGCTCGCAGGATCTGACGCCCGGCCTACCGGCCCGTAAGCACCGGGTGGTGTTGGCCGCCGACGCCTGGCTCGCAACCCACAGTTCTTCTCCGTCGGCCCTGCGCCGGATTGTCGTCGAGGAACGCGACCACCTGCTGCGGTCCTTGAATGCCCAGGAAAAGCACTCCTGAAAACCCGGCAGACGGTTTCTAGGTCACCCGGTACAGCCACTCAGAGGTGCCGAACTTCTCCTCGACCAGCCGCTCGGCACGTGCCAGCTCGTCGTCGGTGAACGTCGAATCGCGTGCTCCGTACTTCGCCCGGAAGGTGTCAATCATGACCTTGATGATGTCCTCCCGGGACCGGCCGGTCTGGCGGCGGAGCGGGTCAACCCGTTTTTTCGCGCTCCGGGTGCCCTTGTCGGATAGTTTTTCCTTGCCGATGCGCAGCACCTGGAGCATCTTGTCGGCGTCGATGTCGTAGGACATGGTGACGTGGTGCAACATGCCGCCGTTGCTCAGCCGCTTCTGGGCGGCACCGCCAATCTTGCCGACGTCGGTCGCGATGTCGTTGAGCGGCTGATACCAGGCCTCGATCCCAAGGGTTCGCAACGCGTCCATCACCCAGGCGTCAAGGAATGGATATGACTCGGCGAAGCTCAAGGAGTCCACCAGCGTCTGCGGCAGGTATAGGGAGTAGGTGATGGCGTTGCCGTGCTCCATGAACATGGCTCCGCCGCCGCTGATCCGCCGGACCACTGTCACCCCATGCCGTGCCACGCCGCCGGGGTCGACCTCGTTACGCATCGACTGGAAACTCCCAATCACCACCGACGGCGATTCCCACTCCCAGAACCGCAGCGTGGGATTGCGGCGCCCATCACCCACATCCCGGGTCAGCACCTCATCCATCGCCACATGCATCTCGGTGGACAGCGGGGTAGGCCCAATGATGTCCCATTCGTGGTCGGCCCACCCGGTGGCCAGCCCGAGGGCCCGGCGGAGGGCCGTAGCCACCGCCTCCGGCGAGAAACCAAACAGCTGTGCTGCCGGATCCAGGCCCTGCGCGACGGCGGCAGTCAGCTCGCCGTGCGAGGCACCAGCGGGGAGCCCCTCCAAAGCCGCGTCAATGTCATCGAGCGCCTCGTCGGGTTCAAGGAAAAAATCGCCGTTGATGGACACGCCGGTCAGTGCGCCGTCAATGACCTCGAAGTCCGCCGCGACCAGCTTGCCGCCGGGCACCTTGTACTCACCGTGTAGGGGTCCGACAGGTGGCTGGCTGGTCATGGGGAGCACTCCTTGAACGGCTGGAAAGTGGGGTGAACGAAAAATGGCCCGGACCACCGAAGCGGTCCGGACCCATCCGGCAGACCAGTCTGCTGTCGGCAGTTACTTCTTGCCGAAGCCCTTGAAGCGGGCGTTGAAGCGCTCCACGCGGCCAGCGGAGTCCATGATCCGCTGCTTGCCGGTGTAGAAAGGGTGCGACTCGGAGGAGATTTCGACCTCGACCAGTGGGTAGGTGTTGCCGTCTTCCCATTCAATGGTCTTCTTGGAGGTCACGGTGGACCTGGTCAGGAATGACTTCTCGGACGCGAGGTCACGGAAAACGACCGCTGAGTACTTGGGGTGGGTATCAGACTTCACAGTGTTACCTTCGTTAGTTGCCTGGATTTGGCCAGGCACAAGGGGGTTGAATACGTTGGCTGGCCCTGGGACCAGCTACCTACTCTACCGCACGTGAGGCCGCCGGGGCCAAAGCACTACAGGCGTGCGTGGCTCGCCTAGCGCGGGCGGCATTCCCAGAACGCGACGGCGCTGGCGGCCGCCACATTGAGCGAGTCGACGCCCGCCCGCATGGGGATCTGCACGCTGTGGTCGGCGACGTCGAGGCTCGCCTGGGAGAGGCCGTCCCCCTCGGTCCCGAGGACCAGCGCGAGCCGGTCGTGGCGTGCCGCGCTGAGCTTGTCAAGGTTGATGGTCTGCTCCCCGAGTGCCAGGCCCGCCACCACAAACCCGGCCCGCTGCAGGTCGCCCAACGGGGCAGGCCATTCGGTCAACCTGACCCAGGGCACCTGAAAGACGGCTCCCATGCTCACGCGGATGGCCCGGCGATAGAGCGGGTCGGCGCAGCGGGGGCTGATCACTACGGCGTCGACTCCCAGTGCCGCGGCGGACCGGAAGATGGCGCCCAGGTTGGTGTGGTCGACGATGTCCTCGAGGACGGCGATACGGTGGGCGCCGGACAGTACGTCGTCGAGGGCCAGGGGCTGTGGACGGTCCATCGCGGCCAATGCTCCGCGGTGCAGATGGAAACCGGTGATGTGCTCGAGGATCTGCTCCGTTCCGATGAACGCCGGAACGTCGGGGAACCGGTCCACGAGGTCCTGCAGGTCCGGTAGCCACTTGTCGGTCAGGAAGAAGGACCGAGGTGTGTGACCGGCGTCGATCGCCCGGCGGAGCACTTTGGTGCTTTCGGCGATGTAGAGCCCCTCCGCGGGCTCTTTCCGCCGTCGCAACTGAGTGTCGGTGAGGGACGTGTAATCCGACACCCGTGGATCGGCCGGGTCGGTCAGGCGGTTGATGCTCATCCGGTGACCAGCCGTGCAACCATAATGTAGAGGGCCACCAGGCCCAGCGCAACGATGATGGAGCGCAGAATCACTGGTCGTAGCCGGCGCCCGATCAGGGCGCCCAGGAAGCCTCCGATGAGCGAGCTGACGGCGATGAGCAAGACCACCCACCAGTTGATCCGGTCAAAGGCGAAAAGCATGTAGGAGATGCCGGCCACCACGTTCACCGCGAGTACCAACAGATTCTTGACGGCGGTGGCGTTCTGGATGGTGCCGTGCAGGAAGATGCCGAGGATACCTACCAGCAGGATGCCCTGCGCCGCCACGAAGTAGCCGCCGTACACGCCTGCCAGATACACCAGGATGGTGAGCCCCACCGGGTGGGATCCGCTGGATCCTCTCAGCTTCGCGCGCAGGAGGACCCTGCGTTGCAGTGTCGGCTGGAAGATCACAAAGCCCAAGGCAATGATGATCAGGATTGGCGCCGCAAGTTCGAAGACCTGCTCGGGTAAATTCAGCAGCAGGGCGGCTCCAGTGATGCCGCCCAGAACCGATGCGGGCAGCAACTTGAGGATGGTTGAGCGGAGACCAGTGAGTTCGCGCCGGTACCCCCAGGTTCCCGAGACGCCGCCAGCGATCAGGCCCATCGCGTTGCTGATCGTCGCGGTGACCGGGGCGAACCCCAGCGCCAGGAGGACCGGAAAGGTGACGAGGGTCCCCGAGCCGACAATCGTGTTGATGGCACCGGCCCACAGGCCGGCCACGAAAATCAGGGCGCCCTGGAGCAGATCCACGGGCAGGTTCCCCGGCCGTTACGCGCGGGAGCGGGCGACCGCGGTGTAGCGGCCGCCCTGCTGGCGAACGTCGAGGGGGACGTCAAAGGCTGCGCTGAGGTGTTCCTCCGTGAAGACCGTCTCGATCGGGCCGGACGCTACCACCCCGCCGTCGCGCAGCAGCATGGCGTGGGTGAATCCCGGCGGCACTTCTTCGAGGTGGTGGGTCACCAGAATCATGACCGGTGATTCCTCGTCCTGGGCCAGGGCAGCGAGCCGGGTAATCAGGTCTTCCCGGCCGGCCAGGTCGAGCCCGGCGCCGGGCTCGTCGAGAAGCAGCAGCTCGGGATCGGTCATCAGGGCGCGGGCGATCTGGACCCGCTTGCGTTCGCCCTCACTCAGAGAGGAGAACGGACGGTTCATGAAAGTCGACATGCCCCAGGCGTCAAGCAAAGCCAGCGCCCGCCGGGCGTCCTGCTTCTCATACTGTTCACGCCACCGGCCGGTCACACCATAGGAAGCGGTAATGACCACGTTCAGCACAGTTTCCTGCTCGGGGATCTGGGCGGCGAGGGCGGCTGAGGCGAGCCCGATGCGGGGCCGCAGCTCGAAGACGTCAACAGCGCCGAGCACTTCGTCAAGGATCCCGGCGACACCTTGGGTGGGGTGAATGCGGGCTCCGGCGACCTGCAGCAGAGTGGTTTTTCCTGCACCGTTGGGGCCCATGATCACCCAGCGTTCGCCGTCCTTGACCTGCCAGTCCACACTGTCCAGCAGCGTCTTGCCGCCCCGGACGAGGCTTACCCCAGCTAACTCAAGAACATCACTCATAGCACTAGACATTAGGCCAATTGCGGTGGCAAACGCGAAACGGTGGTGGTCCGGCGCGCGGGCGGGCGGCGGCGGGCCGGGACAGCAGGCGGGCCGGCGTCCTGCGCTACCCGGGGAACAATTTCGGGGCCCGGCCGTTGCCCGGCAATAATGGCTGAGAGGCGCTGACCGCTGCGGTCTGCGACGAATGGTGAAAGTGGAGGAATATGCCCAGGGAATTCGGTGTCGTCAGTTACGGTGTGCAGCTCCCCGATGATTTCCTGATCGCTGTCCAGGGCGCCGTCCAGAACACCGGTGCCGAGATCATCGAACTGGAAAACTCTGGCGCCCCGCGGTTTCAGGCGTCCACAGTGTTCGTCTCCTTCGACGGCAGTGCCGACGACCTGCGGAACGCGGTGCAGCCCCACCTGACGCGGGACCTGAGCTGCGCCGTCGTCCCTCCCCCGCTGGTGGGCAGGGGACGGAAGTTGCTGATCATGGACGTGGATTCCACGCTGATCCGCCAGGAAGTCATCGAGTTGCTGGCCGCCCACGCCGGCAAGGAGGCTGAGGTGGCGGCGGTCACCGGCGCGGCGATGCGGGGTGAAATTGACTTCGCGCAGAGCCTCAGGTCCCGGGTGGCAGTACTCAAAGGGCTGCCTGTTGGCGTCCTGGCCGAGGTGGGGGCAACGATTGAGCTCAGCGACGGCGCCGAGGACCTGGTGAGTGCCTACCTGGCTGCCGGTCACGCGGTCGCAGCGGTTTCGGGCGGCTTCGCCCAACTGCTGGATCCGCTCGCCGCACAACTCGGCCTAACCTATGCCGAGGCGAACCTGCTGGGAGTCAGCAGCGGGCACCTTACCGGGGAGGTGGTCGGTCCGGTCGTGGACCGCGCGGCGAAGGAACGCTCGCTCCGCCGCTGGGCCGCGGCGGCGGGAGTCCCGATGGAGCGGACGATCGCCGTCGGCGACGGCGCCAATGACCTCGACATGCTCGGGGCAGCTGGGCTCGGGGTGGCGTTCAACGCGAAGCCGGCGGTGCGTGAGGCAGCCGACGTCGCCGTCGACCTACCCTTCCTGGACGTCGTGAAGCACTTCATCCGCCACTAGCCCCAAAACCGATCATGAGATCCGGGGGTGCCCGGGCAGGCTACTTCGTGAAGTACTCGTAACCGCCGACATACTCGGTGTGCCCGCTCGGAACGTCCGCAGTGGCCATCTTCGCGATCTCGGCGGCGAACTCGGCGACCGAGTACAGGCGCCCCGCCTGCTCGCGACGCGCTTCGATGGCGCCGGGGGTAGCCCGGTCCAGCAGCGTCGCGGTCACGGTTCCCTCGATCATGTCACCCGACACCACGACGAGCGTGATGCCCTTGGCCTCCAGTTCCGGGAGGAGCTCGCGGAGGGCGTCCTCGCCGGCCCGCTTGCTGCGGGCCACCGCCTCGTAGGCTTCCATGGTGGGAACGGTGTTGATGAAGTGTGCCTGGTGGCTGGTGATGAAGACCACGCGGGACCCCGCAGGCATCACCTCCACCGCCGCATTCAGCATGGTGACCTGCGCATCGCGGTTCAGCTTCAGCGCGTAATCCTCCTCGACGCCCGACTCCATGCCTCCCGACGCGTTCAGGACCAACAGGCCCAGACCACCGAACGTATCCACCGCGGCCTGGATCAGTGCGGCTGCCCCTTCCGCGGTGGTCAGGTCGGCGCCGACGGCGACGGCCTTCCCTCCTGCAGCCTCAATCCCCGCCACCACCTTCGCGGCGCGGGGAGCCTTCTGACGGTAGTTGACCACGACGGCGGCACCCTGGTCGGCGAGCAGTTTCGCGACGTCGGCCCCGATTCCGCGTGATGATCCGGTGACGATTGCGGTTGTGCCATCCAGCGCAGCCATGGGGGTACTCCTCTAAGTCGGTGAACTCTTGGTGGTGAAAGCTAGTGATACCGGTCGGTGTGCGCTTAGTGGCCCATTCCGAGGCCGCCATCGATGGGGATGATCGCCCCGGAGATGTAGGCGGCGTCGTCGCTCGCAATCCACCGCACCACGTTGGCCACCTCGGTGGGTTCGGCGAACCGGCGGGCGGGGATGGTGGCAAGGTAGTTTTTGCGGGTGTCCTCGGGCAGTTCGGCAGTCATGTCCGTGTTGATGAAGCCCGGCGCCACCACGTTGGCGGTGATTCCCCGGGAGCCGAGCTCGCGGGTGAGCGACCTGGCGATGCCGATCAGGCCCGCCTTGGACGCCGAGTAGTTGATCTGGCCTGGCGCCCCGTACAGCCCGGTGACCGATGAAATCAGCACGACGCGGCCCTTGCGGAGCCGGATCATTCCCTTCGATGCCCGCTTGATCACGCGGAACGCGCCGGTAAGGTTCGTGTCGATGACGTCGGTGAAGTCGGATTCGCTCATCCTGAGCAGAAGGGTGTCGCGGGTCATGCCGGCATTGGCGACCAGTACCTCGACCGGACCGTGGGCTTCCTCCACGGCAGTGAACGCGGCGTCGACCTGCTCTTCGCTCGTCACGTCGGCTTTCACCCCAAGGAGGCCCTCGGGGACCTCTCCGCCGCGGTAGGTGATGGCCACCCGATCACCGTTGTCCACAAACGCACGCGCAATGGCAAGGCCGATGCCGCGGTTGCCTCCGGTTACCAAAACACTGCGTCCCTGCTGGGCCTCTGCCACGGATTCCTCCAGAATCATTGCTTCAACTATCCCTGCCGATCCTAGCTGGCACCCGCTGAACTGCACCAATGCCGCAGGGAACCTTCGGGGTCTCCCAGGCTTTTAACAACTAGGTCACTGAGTGACACAATGGAGAGGTCCCTTGGAGTGTGATGAGCAAGCAGATCCGGCACAACGCAGACGTACACAGCATTACCGATGCACGAAATCCGCACAGCGATGAAATCCGCGGGCGGATGATCAAGTATTCGATTTCGATGGGCATCAGGCTGGTGTGCATCATCCTGGTGTTTTTCGTCGAGGGCTGGCTGCAGTGGGTCATGATTGCCGGCGCCGTGGTGCTCCCCTATTTCGCGGTCATCTTCGCCAATGGCGGGTCCGACACCAGCGATCTGCCGCACAGCCAATCCCTGATCGATAACGTGCCGGTCCCCGCGCTGGAGTCGCCGAAACCGGCGGAATCACCGGAGCCCGTCGACGATGTGCTGCAGGGCGAAATTATTAACGACGACGACGACGTCGTCGTCCACGGTAGCGACATAGATCACGACATTCATCTGAGCGTCAACCACGACAGCGTCAATCACGACAGCGTCAACCAAGACAGAGGGCTACCCACCGCATGAACCTCCTCGACCAGTTGCAGCAGCTCAACCCTGCCTCTCCTGAGCCGACCGGCCGACCGGCCGACGCCGTCTGCTCCCGCAAGGCCTGCAGGGTGCCCGCCAGCTGGCAGCTGCTCTGGAACAACCCCAAAATCCACACCCCCGACCGCCGGAAGGTGTGGGTCGCCTGCGGGGAGCACCGCGACTGGCTGGAAGACTATCTCCAGACCCGAGGCCTGTGGAAGGAAACCCTTCCCCTCCCGGCTGAGGCAGCAGGGAATACCGTCTAGATGTACCGCTTTCTCTTCTCGCCCCGCTGGTTGGGTTGGCTGGCGCTGGTCGTCCTTCTGGCAGCGGCGTGCAGCGCCTTGGGCCTGTGGCAGCTGGACCGCCGCGACCAGCTCGCCGAAACGATCGAACGGATCGAAGCCAACTACGACCAGCCAGCACCACCGTACGACCCCGGCTCAGCAGACTTCAGATCGTTTGACCCCGCCAAGGAATGGCAGCCCGTCGAGCTGACCGGCACGTATGACACGGCCAATCAACTGGTGGTCCGCAACCGCCCCTTCAGCGGACGGCCCGGCTATGAGGTGCTGGTGCCGCTCCAGCTGGCGGACGGGTCCGCGGTGATCATCAACCGCGGGTGGCTTCCCATCGGCAACAACGAGGCGGGGCGCCCTGACGCGTTCCCCCAGCCGCCGACCGGCGAAGTTACGGTGACCGCCCGGATCAAGCCCGGCGAGCCGCAACTGGACCGCGGCGCACCGGAGGGGCAGATCGCATCCATCAATCTCGACCGGTACGCGGAAGTTGTCGACTATGAGGTGCAGACCGGCGCCTACGGCCTGATGTCAGCCGAAAGCCCAGCACCCGCCACCTCGCCGCGGATCTTCCCCCGGCCGTCGCTGGACGCCGGACCGCACCTGTCCTACTCGATGCAATGGTTCGCTTTCGGCGGTTTGCTGTTCGTCGGCTTCGGCTACGCCGCCCGGCAGCAGCAGCGCGCCGACGAGGAAGAAGCCGCAGAAGCCAATGGAATCGTCCCGACGGCGCCCGCCCGCAGGCGGCGGCGGCCCACCGCCGAGGAAGAGGAAGACGCCTACCTCGACGCGCGGGGCTTCTAGGCCATCGTGACTAGGTCGAGGTAGTCGTCGCTCCACAGGTCCTCGACGCCGTCCGGCAGGAGCACCACCCGTTCAGGGTTAAGCGCCTCGACGGCCCCCTCATCGTGGCTCACGAGGACGACGGCGCCACTGTAGTTGCGCAGCGCCCCGAGGATCTCGGCCCGGCTGGCAGGGTCGAGGTTGTTGGTTGGTTCGTCGAGCAGCAGCACATTGGCTGAGGACGCGACGATCGTTGCTAGGGCCAGACGGGTCTTCTCGCCACCGGAGAGCACCCCGGCGGGCTTGTCGACGTCGTCGCCGGTGAACAGGAAGGACCCGAGGACGCCGCGCACTTCGGCGTCCTTCATGTCCGGCGCGGAGGAGCGCATGTTCTCAAGGACGGTCCGCTCGGTGTCGAGGGTTTCGTGCTCCTGGGCGTAGTAGCCCACCTTCAGGCCATGCCCGGGGATGACTTCGCCCGTGTCAGGCTTGTCGACGCCGGCGAGCATCCGCAGCAGGGTGGTCTTCCCCGCACCGTTCAGTCCAAGGATCACTACCTTCGATCCACGGTCGATGGCAAGGTCAACGTCGGTGAAGATTTCCAGTGACCCGTAGGACTTGCTGAGCCCCTCGGCGGTCATCGGAGTCTTGCCGCACGGTGAGGGCTCGGGGAACCGCAGGGCGGCGACGCGGTCCTGCGCACGGACCGCCTCGAGACCACCGAGCAGCCGCTCAGCGCGCTTCGCCATGTTCTGCGCGGCCACTGCCTTGGTGGCCTTGGCGCGCATCTTGTTGGCCTGGTCCATCAGGACCTGGGCCTTCTTCTCGGTGTTCGCGCGCTCCCGCTTCCGCGCACGCTCATCGGTTTCCCGCTGCTGCAGGTACCGTTTCCAGCCGATGTTGTAAATGTCGATGGTGGCGCGGTTGGCGTCCAGGTGGAACACCTTGTTCACCGTAGCCTCGAGCAGGTCCACATCGTGACTGATCACGATCAGACCGCCCTGGTGATTCTTCAGGAATTCGCGCAACCAGGTGATGGAGTCGGCGTCGAGGTGGTTGGTCGGCTCGTCGAGGAGCATCGTCTCAGCGCCGGAGTACAGGATGCGTGCGAGCTCGACGCGTCGCCGCTGGCCACCGGAGAGGGTGGACAGCGGCTGGTTGAGGATGCGGTCTGGCAGGGCCAGGTTCGAGGAAATGGCGGCTGCCTCGGCTTCCGCAGCATACCCGCCGTGGGCGAGGAACTCGGCCTCGATCCGGTCGTAGCGCGCCATGGCCTTATCCCGCACCGAGTTGTTCTCGCTCGCCATGTCCTCCTGGGCGGCGCGGAGCTTGGTGACGACGACGTCGAGGTTCCGGGCGGACAGGATCCGGTCCCGGGCAAGCTGCTCCATGTTCGGCGTCCGCGGGTCCTGCGGAAGGTACCCGATCTCGCCCTTCCGGGTGACGGAGCCGCCGGCGGGGAGCCCCTCGCCAGCCAGGACACGGGTCAGCGTGGTCTTACCGGCGCCGTTGCGTCCCACCAGCCCAATCTTGTCCCCGCGGTCAACACGGAATGACACCGCATCCATAAGCAGGCGCGCTCCCGCGCGCAGCTCTAAGTTCGAAACGGTAATCAATTACGTGGCCTTTCAATGGAACGGATCCGCATCATCGGGTGGTCGCTGGGTACCTAAATTTGTAGGAAACCTACAAGAGAAATAGATACCGGGGGCACTAATCTCAGTAAGTGACGGCACACTATTGTCGATAACCAACAGGAAGAGTCACCATGCGTCTGAAGAATCAGGTTCCCGCGACGGCCGCCGGGGATGATGCCACCCACGCCAGGCACCGCTGGAATGCCACGGATCTTTCGCTGATCGCGGTCTTCGCGGCCATGGTGGCCGCTCTAGCAATCCTACCTGCTATCCCCGCCGGGCCGCTCGGCGTACCCATCACCCTCCAGACCCTTGCCGTGATGGTGACCGGCATTGTGCTCGGTCCCGCCCGAGGCGGTGCCGCCGTCGCGCTGTATGTTCTGGTCGGTTTGGCCGGTCTACCGATCTTCAGCGGGTTCACCGGCGGGGTTGGGGTTCTCGCTGGGCCGTCCGCCGGGTACCTGCTCGCCTTCCCCCTCGCTGCCGTCGTCGCCGGGTTCCTGGCCCGGCTGGCCCTGACCCGGGTACGACGGTTCCGGTACGCCGCCCTGTTTGCGGCCTGCATGGTCACCAGCCTGCTGGTGATCCATCCCCTGGGTATCGCCGGCCTGATCATCAACGGCAAGCTGGATTTCGTGACGGCCGTGCTGGCCGACGCGATCTACCTGCCGGGCGACGCCCTGAAGAATCTTGCGGCGGCAGCGATCGGGCTCAGCGTGCATCGTGCGTTCCCGCGGCTGCTCGGCGGCCGCTGGCGGCCAGCCACACCGGCACCCGAATCCACTCGCTGAGCCCGGGAACGGGGCCCCAACCATGATCGCTTTCGAGGGTGCAGCCGTCAGCGTCGAGGGCCCGGTAGACCCCCGCCAGATCCTTGAGCCGCTCACCCTCACCCTTTCCGAGCGCAGGATTGCGGTGATCGGTGCCAACGGGTCAGGGAAGTCGACGCTACTCAAGCTCCTCAACGGGCTGATCACGCCGTCCGCCGGACGGGTCCTTGTCGGAGGGCTCGACACGGTGAAGGCCGGCCGGGCGGTCAGGCAGCGCGTCGGGTTTGTCTTCACCGATCCCCTGTCGCAACTGGTGATGCCCACGGGTCGCGAAGATGTTGAGCTGTCCCTCCGCGCGAAAATCCGCCACCCGGCCGAACGGCGGACGGCTGCCCTGGCGGTGCTCGATCGCTTCGGGCTTGTCCCGCTGGCCGATCAAAGCATCTATGACCTCTCGGGCGGGGAACGTCAGCTGATGGCGCTGGCCACCGTGCTCGCCGTCGACCCTGACATCCTCGTGGCCGATGAGCCGACCACCCTCCTCGACCTGCGGAACGAGCGGCGGGTCCGCAGCCTGTTCCGCTCGCTGGACCAGCAGGTCGTCTTCACCACCCACGACCTCGACTTCGCCGGCGACAGCGACAGGGTGCTGGTGATCGACGCCGGGCGGCTGGTGTTCGACGGCGACCCCCGGGACGCCATCGACAGGTACCGTAGCCTCCACCGTGACGCACCACTGCCGAACACCAGTCCATGAGGGGGCATGCCAGCCTGTTGGGCACCTATGTTGACGGCGACTCCGTGCTCCACCGGCTCCCCCTATGGACGAAGGGCCTCGCCGTCCTGCTCCTGTCGACCAGCGTGCTGCTCGTGAACACCCCAGCGCTCACCGGTGCAGCGCTGCTCGTGGTGGTGGCCGGCTATCTCCTCGGCGCCCGGCTGCCGCCGATCCACCTGTGGCGGCCGCTGGCCCCGGTCTGGCCCATGCTGGTCATCCTCGGCGGCTACCAGGTGATCGTGAACGGGCCGCAGCCAGCACTGCAACTGATCGGGAACATCACCACCTGTCTACTGGCGGCACGCCTGCTCACCCTGACCACTGAGGGCCAGCGACTGCTGGACGGCCTGGTCGCCCTGGCTGTTCCGTTTCGGCGATTGGGGGCCGACCCCGAACGGTTCGGCCTGACACTGGCCCTGATGGTCAGGAGCCTGCCCTACCTGGTCGGTTCGGTGGCCGACGTGCGGGACGCAGCGAAGGCGCGGGGGCTCGAACGCAACCCGCGTGCTCTCGTCATTCCCGTGGTGATAGGGGCCGTCGCCTACGCCCACCAGACCGGCGAAGCCTTGGCGGCCCGCGGTCTGGGTGATTAGTCCGGCTCCGGAGAAGCACCCGGCGCACCGCGAATCGGCTAGCGCTGCAGAAACCGGCAGCCGCCCCAGATATATCTGGGGCGGCTGCTGTTTTCTGCTGCGGATGCCGCTCTCTAGTGCGGCGTCCTGGCTAGTGCACCGGCCTAGATGTTGAACCCGAGGGCCCGCATCTGGTCGCGACCATCTTCGGTGATCTTCTCGGGACCCCATGGTGGCATCCACACCCAGTTCAGGCGCCAGTCGTCGACGACGCCGTCCAGCGACTGACCGACCTGCTCCTCAATGACGTCGGTCAGCGGGCACGCCGCAGTGGTCAGCGTCATGTCGATCAGCAGAGCGCCGTCGTCGGCGTACTTCAGGCCGTACAGCAGGCCCAGGTCGACGATATTGACCCCCAGCTCGGGGTCAATTACGTCCTTGAGGGCTTCCTCGACGTCGTCGATTGCGGTCTGTCCCGCGTTCACTTCACTCATTGTTCTCTACCTTCTCGAAGTGGTACCGAGCTCGAATGCCAACGCTCCTAGGCGCCGGCGGGAGCGTCGACTGGAGCCGGAGCGGAAGCCCCGAAGCGATCGTAACCCTCGGCCTCGAGACGGTCTGCCAACTCCGGGCCCCCCTGCTCGGCGATCCTGCCGTCGACGAACACGTGCACGAAGTCCGGCTTGATGTAGCGCAGGATCCGGGTGTAGTGGGTGATCAACAGGGTGCCCATGCCGCCCTTTGAGTGCTCGCGGTTGACGCCCTCCGACACCACCTTCAGCGCATCGACGTCGAGGCCCGAGTCGGTCTCATCCAGAATGGCGAAGCGGGGCTTGAAGAGCTCGAGCTGGAGAATTTCGACGCGCTTCTTCTCGCCGCCGGAGAAGCCTTCGTTGACGTTACGCTGGGCGAAGTCGGCGTCAATACGCAGCTGCGTCATGGCTTCCTTGACGTCCTTGGTCCAGTGACGCAGGCTCGGAGCCTTGCCGTCGAGAGCTGTCTTGGCGGTGCGGAGGAAGTTCGTCATAGTGACACCGGGTATTTCGACCGGGTACTGCATGGCTAGAAACAAGCCAGCGCGGGCGCGCTCGTCGACGCTCATGTCCAGGACGTTCTCGCCGTCGAGGGTGATGGTTCCGCTGTCCACGAGGTACCGGGGGTGACCGGCGATCGTGGAGGCGAGGGTCGACTTGCCGGAACCGTTGGGTCCCATGATGGCGTGTGACTCGCCGGTGTTGATGGTCAGGCTGACCCCTTTGAGGATCTGCTTCCTGACCCCCTGCTCCGTTTCAATGCTGACGTGGAGGTCAGTGATTATGAGGGTGGACATCTGTGGTTCTCCTTCGCGCCCTGCCCGAGGCAGGGTGTGCAGTCTGTGGTCGAGCCGGGTTGTCGAAAGTTGTGTAGGGCTAGCCAAGGTCCGGGACGGCCGCGCCGTTGGTGACAGTGGAGATGTCCACGTAAACCTCGTCGCCGTGAATTTCCAGGGCGAACACCGGGACCGGTTCGTAGGCTGGCAGCTGCAGCGGGGCGCCGCTACGCAGGTCGAATTGTGAGCCGTGGCCCCAGCACTCGATGACGCAGCCCTCGACGTCACCCTCGGAGAGGGAGATGTCAGCGTGGGAGCAGGTGTCCCCCAGTGCGTGGATGGCACCTTCGGAGTCCTTCACCACGGCTACCGGGTAGTCGTCGATCAGGATGCGCAGGGCCTGCCGGACCTCGATGTCGTTGACATTGCAGACCAACTCGCCCTTCGGTGCGTCGGTCATCAGATGTTTCCTGCCGCGAGTTCGCGCTCGACGGCGGCGGTCAGCCGCTCCTCGAGCGCCGGCACCTTGATTTGCTGGATGACCTCGTTGAGGAAACCGCGGACCACCAACCGGCGGGCAGTCTTTTCGTCGATGCCGCGGGCCATCAGGTAGAACAGGTGCTCGTCGTCGAACCGGCCGGTCGCACTGGCGTGGCCGGCGCCTTCGATCAGACCGGTCTCGATTTCGAGATTCGGCACCGAATCGGAGCGGGTGCCGTCGGTGAGGAGCAGGTTCCGGTTGGTCTCGTACGTGTCGGTCCCCTCGGCTTCCTTGCGGATCAGCACGTCACCCACCCACACGGTGTGCGCGTCCTGGCCCTGCAGCGCGCCCTTGTACGTGACGCGGGACTTGCAGTTGGGGACCGCGTGATCCACCAGGAGCCGCTGCTCAAGGTGCTGGCCGGCGTCAGCGAAGTACAGTCCGTACATCTCCACCTCGGACCCGGGTCCGGTGAACAGCGACGACGGCGTCATCCGCACCAGGTCGCCACCAAGGCTCACCACAACGTGCTTGAATCTCGCGTTCCGGCCAATCTTCGCCTGCTGCGTTGAGGTGTGGACGGCGTCGTCGTCCCATTCCTGAACACTGACGACGGTCAATTCAGCACCGTCGCCGACGACGATCTCGACATTCTGCGCAAGGGTGGTCTTCCCGCGGTGATCGAGCACCACAACAGCCTTCGAGAACCGTTCGGCGGTGATGATCAGGTGCTGCGCGGCGGGGGCCTCGTCAACACCGGTGACGGTGATCTGGATGTCGCCGTCGGCAACGATCTCCGCCGGGATGGTCACCACTGTCGCCTCGGTGAACGCTTCCCAGGCGGCTGCCGACACCCGGTCATCGGGAATCGAGGCGGACCCGATGCGCGCATCGTCTCGGCCTACCGTCTCGACAGTGACATTACTGGCGCCGGTGACCTCGACTGCGGGGCCCTGCCCGGTCAGCGGCTGATCATGCAGCCCGCGGAGGCGCTTGAGCGGCGTGAACCGCCAGTCCTCTTCGCGGCCGTTCAGCGGCGCGAAGTCGGCCAGCCTGTAGGACTTGAGCCGCTCACCGCGGGACGCTTCGGGGATGACCGGGGCGTCGCCGTGGCTGTGCTTCTTCGCGCCGTGCTGGCTGGTGCCCTCGTTGAACGGGGAAAGGTTCTCCCCCTCCTCGGTGAAACCGTCGATGGCAATCTTCTCTTCGGACGCTGGCGCGTCCAATTGGGTAGCTTCAGCCATTGTCAGCCTACTGCCCCTTCCATCTGGAGTTCGATCAGGCGGTTCAGTTCCAGCGCGTACTCCATGGGGAGCTCCCGCGCGATGGGCTCGATAAACCCACGCACGATCATCGCCATGGCCTCGTCCTCGGGCATGCCGCGGGACATCAGGTAGAACAGCTGCTCTTCGCTGACCCGCGAGACAGTTGCCTCGTGGCCCATGGTGACGTCGTCCTCACGGATGTCGACGTACGGGTATGTGTCGGACCGGGAGATTGTATCGACCAGCAGCGCGTCGCACCGCACCGTGTTAGCCGAGTGGGTGGCGCCCTCACGGACCTGGACCAGGCCGCGGTAGGCGGCACGTCCACCGCCACGGGCCACCGACTTCGAGATGATCGACGACTTCGTGTTCGGCGCGATGTGCACCATTTTCGAGCCGGTGTCCTGGTGCTGCCCCTCGCCGGCGAAGGCGATGGACAGGGTCTCGCCCTTGGCGTGCTCCCCCACCAGGTAGACGGCCGGGTACTTCATGGTGACCTTCGAGCCGATGTTGCCATCAACCCATTCCATGGTGGCGCCCTCGTGGGCGATGGCCCGCTTGGTGACCAGGTTGTACACGTTGTTCGACCAGTTCTGGATGGTGGTGTACCGGACCCGGGCGTCCTTCTTCACCACAATCTCGACGACGGCTGAGTGCAGCGAGTCGGACGTGTAGATCGGGGCGGTGCAGCCCTCGATGTAGTGCACGTAGGAGCCCTCATCGGCGATGATGAGGGTCCGCTCGAACTGGCCCATGTTCTCCGTGTTGATGCGGAAGTAGGCCTGCAGCGGGATCTCGACGTGGACGCCGGGCGGCACGTACACAAACGAACCACCGGACCAGACGGCCGTGTTCAGTGAGGCGAACTTGTTGTCGCCCACCGGGATGATGGAGCCGAAGTATTCCTCGAAGAACTCGGGGTGTTCCTTCAGCGCGGTGTCGGTGTCCATGAAGATCACACCCTGGCGTTCGAGCTCCTCGTTGATCTGGTGGTAGACCACCTCGGACTCGTACTGGGCTGCGACGCCGGAAACCAGGCGGTTACGCTCGGCCTCGGGGATCCCCAGCTTCTCGTACGTGTTCTTGATGTCCTCGGGGAGTTCTTCCCAGCTGCCGGCCTGCTTCTCGGTGGACCGGACGAAGTATTTGATGTTGTCGAAGTCGATGCCGGAAAGGTCGGCACCCCACGCGGGCATGGGCTTCCGGTCGAAGTATTTGAGACCTTTCAGGCGCAGATCAAGCATCCATTCGGGCTCGTCTTTCTTCGACGAGATGTCACGAACCACCTCTTCGCTGAGACCCCGCTTGGCGTTGGCGCCGGCGTCGTTCTTGTCGGACCAACCGAACGCATAGTTGCCGATGCCTTCGAGCTCGGGGTTTCGCTCCAGGATGTCGCTGATAACTGCCTCGGGAACGGCTGGCTCAGCCATTCTCTTTTGGTCTACTTGATCCGTCATCACGGCCTTTCTTGCTGATGGATGGATACGATCGGTTCGGTTCCGGGGGTGTCTGCCCCGGCGTGGGCCGGCGTAACCCGGCCCACAGGAATATGGGTGGTGCAGACGTGGCCACCGCGGGCGAGCGTGGACAGCCGCCGCACATCGACGCCGAGCAGTCGGGAAAACACTTCGGTCTCCTGGTCGCAGAACGAAGGGAATTCGGCCGCCAGCTCCTGAACGGGGCAATGGCCCTGGCAGAGTTGGACGGCCAGCATCGCAGCGTTGGGCGCGTTCCGGCCCAGCACTGTGGTGGACCCGACGAATCCGTCGGTAGTCAATGCAGCGGCCAACGCCTTGGCGCGGTCTTCAAGATCCGGGCCAGCGGCCTCCACCAGAGGGCGGTACCGGGATTCCATCTCAGCGAACCTGGTACGGGCAAACTGTTCGACAGCGTCGGGCCCCGCCACGTCTTGGAGTTGGGTCAAAGCGGCTTTGGCGATTGACAGGTAGTCGGTCCCCAGCTCAGCCTGCCCGCGCTGGCTGAGAACATAACGGCGTGCGGGCCGGCCGGCACCCGATGACGGGTTGCCGACGAGCTTGACTTCAATCAGCTGTTTGCGGGAGAGGGCGTCGAGATGGCGCCGCACTGCTGCGGGGGTGAATCCCAGCCGCTCGCCGAGTTCGGCTGCGCTGACGGGACCGTGCTCAAGGACCGCCGCAAGCACCTTGCTGCGGGTCCGGTCTTCAACCTCATGGGGGCGGACGGCGTCGGCCGGGTACGCATCAACCGAAAGCACAGCAGCCGGAACCGCGCTGGATGGGTATGCCTGGGTCATGTCGCCTCCTCCGGATTCTGCGCTGCAGCTATTCGTGGTCGTGGTGAGTCCACAGCAATCCTGTCCTCACACAATAGACAACATAATCATGTCCTAATCTGTTCCCCAGTTCCAGTAAGGTGAGGCTACCCAGAGGCGTGGCAGAGGGAATGACGAAGCTACTACATGCCGTAGAATCATGGGGTGCCAAATCCCTCTCCCGCGCTGGAAGTCAACGCGCTCATCAAGGACTTTGGACCCGTTTCTTCGCTTGACGGCAAAATGGTCAGGGTGCTCGACGGCGTCCACCTCCAAGCCTACCCCGGGCAGGTCACGGCACTCCTCGGAGCCAACGGTGCCGGCAAGACCACCACCCTTGAGTGCGCCCAGGGTCTGCAGCGTCCAAACAGCGGGACGGTCAGACTCCTCGGGGAGAACCCGTTCAACGCTGGCGCTGCGCTGCGGAGCAGGGTGGGCGTGATGTTGCAGGAAGGTGGGCTGCCGCCGTCGGCCCGGCCGTTGGCCCTGCTCAACCACGTTGCAGCAATGTACGGTTCACCGCGTCCGGTTGCCGAACTTGCCGACCGGCTGGGCATCAACTCTTACGCCACGACCGGCATCCGGCGGCTATCCGGTGGTCAGAAGCAGCGGCTCGCGTTGGCCTGCGCGCTCATCGGCAACCCCGAAGTGCTCTTCCTCGACGAACCCAGCGCCGGCCTGGATCCCCAGTCACGCACCATCGTCTTCGAGCTGATCCGTGAGCTGCGCGCCGAGGGCCTGGCGATTATTCTGACCACCCACCTGCTCGACGACGCCCAAAAACTTGCCGACTACGTCTACATTCTCGATGCCGGACGCACGGTGACGCACGGCACCGTTGCCGACCTGACAGCCGACGACGCCGGCGATACTTACCGCGACCTGCGTTTCCAGGCCATCCCCGGCCTCACCCTGCTGGCCGACGCGTTTCCCGGCCTGACCTTCCGCGAGACCGAGCCGGGCCGCTACTCGGTGGCCGGCTGCTTCACCCCAGCGGACCTGACAGGACTGGCACGATGGTGGGAAGAAGCAGGAATCATCCCTGCCTCAATCACCATGGAGCCGCGGTCACTGGAAGACGTGTTCCTCGACATTTCCGGTCGGGAGATCCGATGAGTGCTGCCGCTCCATTGACCCGGCGGATCCTGCTGCAGGGCCGCTACGAGGCGCTGTCCATGTTGCGCAATGGGGAGCAGCTGGTCCTCGCCATCGCCCTGCCGCTGCTGGGCCTGGTGGTGCTGACCCTCACGCCGTTCCTCGACGGGATGGCTGGAAGCCGCATCGACGCGGCCACCCCAGGGATCATCGCGCTCTGCGCCATGTCCACTGCGTTTACCGGCCAGGGCATCGCCACCGGATTCGACCGCCGCTACGGGGTTTTGCGCTTCCTGTCCACCACTCCCCTAGGCAAACCCGGCCTGATCTTCGGCAAGGCGCTCGGCGTCGTTGTCGTCCTGGCGGTGCAGTTGGCGGTGATCGGTTCCACGGCCGCCCTGTTGGGGTGGCGTCCCGATCCCACCGGAATGCTGTTCGGGCTTGCCCAGCTCATCATCGGTGCGGCCGCGTTCACTGCTCTGGGCCTTTTCGTGGCTGGGACGCTGCGACCCGAGGCCACTCTCGCGGTGACCAACCTGGTATGGATTCTGCTGGCGGTTGCCGGCGGGATTGTCCTTCCGGGGAGCCTGCTGCCCGAGTCGATTCAGCCGGTCGTCGACGTCCTGCCGTCGTCGGCCTTGGGTGACGGATTGCGGTCGGCGCTGATCGATGGGGTCTTCAATCTTCCGGCATTCCTCATTCTGGTGGGATGGGCTACCCTGTCCAGCCTGGCCGCTATTCGCTGGTTCAAATGGAGTTAGCACACATGACACAAACTGCACCTGACGGCAGGGGCCGCATCACGGCGAAACTACCGCACACCACCTCCCGGCTGGTCCGCGGGTTGGCGGTCGCATCCCTGGTTTCCCAGATCATGATTGTGGTAACCGGCGGAGCCGTCCGGCTGACCGCTTCAGGGTTGGGCTGCCCGGAATGGCCGCGGTGCACATCCACGTCGATCGTCAATACGCCGGAGATGGGCATCCACGGGGTCATCGAGTTCGGGAACCGGTTGTTGACCTTCGTGCTGACCGCCATTGCCATCGCCATGGTGGTGTCCCTCTGGAATTCGCGGAAGGAACGCAAGGATCTGTTCCGGCTCGCCCTCGCCCTCGCCGCTGGTATTCCGGCCCAGGCCATCCTCGGGGGAATTACGGTCCTGACGCAGCTCAACCCGTGGGTGGTGGGCTGGCACTTCATCGTGTCGATGGTTCTGATTGTGCTGGCGACCGTACTCGTCAACCGGGTCAGGCTCACCACCGTGCAAGCGGCGGGTACCGCTGCGCCGTCAGGGTCACGGCTGGTGCGCCAGATCCTGACCGCTGCTGCGGTGTTGACGGCCATCGCCGTTATGCTGGGCGTCATCGTGACGGGGTCGGGCCCGCATGCCGGGGACGCCGGCGCCGCCCGAAACAACCTTGACCCGGATTTGATGACGCGGATCCATGCGGCGCCCGTCTACCTGCTGGTCCTCACCGTCGTCGTCGCGCTGGTGCTGGTGTACCGCAGGCCGGTCGCACCCCGGCTGAAAACGTCGGTTCTTGTTCTCGCTGCGGTGGTCCTGACGCAGGGCGCCATCGGCTACCTCCAGCACTTTCTGCACCTGCCTGTCGCGTTGGTGGCTCTGCACATGCTCGGGGCGTCGGTTCTCACTGCGGCGATGGCAAATGCCCTGTACCTGGCAGTCAACTGTCAGGATCAGGTGTCAGCGGAGCAGGCCAACGGTGGGGCAACCGCTGATCGTGCGGCCCTCAGAGACGGCCGGTAACCTCCAGCGCATCAACCAGCCGGGCCAGATCACGTTGTTCGCTGCCGGGAACGGGCAGCACCGGCAGCCGTGGCTCGCCGGCATCCACACCGCAGGCCTTCGCCAGGGAGTGGAGCCCGCTGAGTTTCCGCAACCGCAGGACCGCCTGCACCACCGGCAGCAGGAGGCGCCGTGACTCGTCGATCCGGGCCGCATCCCCTTCAAGCACCGCCGCCCGAAACTCGGTGTACGCCAGTGGGAGCAGCGCGGCGGGGCCGGTGTGCCAGGCGTCGGCCGCCAGTTCTCCCGAAGCGATCAGCAGGTCACCGCTCAGCCCGTGGCTGAAGGGCTGGTCGGTCAGCGACCGCAGCCGGTCGTAGCGTTGCCGGAAACCGGTGACGTCCGCGGTGGTGTCCTTGAACGCCTGCACGTTGGGCAGGGTGAGGAGCTCGGCGACCAGTTCGAGGTCGTAATGGAACTGGGTGGTGCCGGGGTTGTTGTAGAGGCAGATGGGCAGGGACGTCACGTCGCACACGGCAGCCGTCTGCGCGGCGACCTCATCGTTGTTCAACGGCACGTACGAGACTGGGGAGAGCACCACGCCAGCAGCGCCGGCGCGCTCAGCGTCGCGGGCGGCGTCGAGCACTTCCCGGGTGCCGACCGAGCTGATCCCCACCACCACGGGGACGCCGGTGCCGGCCTGCCGTGCGGCGTCGACGGCTGTTGCAGCCACCTTCGAGCGTTCAGCGGCGCTCAGGTAGGCGAAACTCCCCGACGAACCCAGGACAGCGATGGTGTCGACCCCCGACGACGCCAGGGAGGACACCAGGGAGGTCAGCTCGGGAAAGTTGATGTCACCGTTCTCGTGGAAGGGAGTGACCGGGTACGCGATAAGACCGTTGAATACCATGTGATCATGCTAGCCGCACCGGCCGGTCAGACGACCGGGCCGCCCGGTGGGGCTGTGCAGGTTTGCTCAGGTTGTGCTGCCCGACGGCGTCCGGGCGCGGCGTGTAGGTGTTCGACACCCGGGTTGGGGTCGAGAACCTGAGCAAACCTGCGCGTTACGCGGTCTCAAAGGGGATGCAGCACCACACTTGGGCACCCGGAGTGGAAGTCGAGCCGCCACCGATGACAGGTGCCGCACCGGCCGGTCAGACGACCGGGCCGCCGATGAACGGGTCGATGGCCAGCGCCAGGAAGATCACGGTGAGGTAGCTGATCGACCCGTGGAAGACCTTCATCGAACCTTTGTCAGTGACGGTGCCACGGACCGCCGAGTTGTGGAGCTTGTGCGTTTCGGACAGGAACCAGATCCCGGCCGCGACGGCTGCCACAGTGAACACCCAACCGGCTCCACCCACGGGGATCAGGAGCAGCGAGCAGGCGACCGTAGCGTAGGCGTAGAGGACCACCTGGACGGAGACGACGCGGGCCCCCGCGATCGCTCCCAGCATGGGGACCTTCGCCGCGTTGTAGTCATCGCTGTATTTCATGGACAGCGGCCAGTAGTGCGGGGGCGTCCACAGGAAGATGATCAGGAAGAGGACGACGGCGGGCCACTCGACGGTGTTGGTCACCGCTGCCCAGGCAATCAGCACGGGCATGCACCCTGCAAGGCCGCCCCAGACGATGTTCTGCGGGGTGCGACGCTTGAGGATCAGCGTGTACACCACCACGTAGAAGAAAATCGCGGCAACGCCAAGACCTGCAGCCAACGGATTTGCACCAAACCAGAGGACGGTGATGGCCGCGATGCCGAGGACCCAGGAGAAGATCAACGCTTCACGCGGTGTGACCTCTCCGGTCACCAGTGGCCGCTTCTCGGTCCGGTGCATGACCTTGTCAATGTCCCGGTCGATGTAGCAGTTGAACGAACCGGCACTTCCTGCGGCCAGGGCGCCGCCGACCATTGTCGAAATCATCAGCCACACCTCGGGCAAACCGCCCTCGGCGAAGATCATGGTGGGCAGGGTGGTCACCAGCAGCAGCTCGATGACTCGAGGCTTAGTCAGAGCGAGGTAGGCTTTTGCCTTCCGTTTGAAACCCGTACGGGTGCCCGTTGTGCTGGCAAGGCGCGGATCCTGCTCGGTCTTCACGAGGTAACACTGCCGTTTCTGCTGGGGGGAAAGTCCTCTCTCATCATACCGTCCCCTCCCCTTCAGATTTTACGTCGTGTAGAACTTCCGGTGACCGTGTGTGCCGGGTGACTCCACGCGTCACGATGTGGCTTTGGAATTTGAAAAACAGCCCAAAGCGATAGGGTGATAGTTATGCCCAGTCCGTATCCGCCGGTCCACACCAGCGGTCTCGGGGCGAGGGTAGCCAGAATGCAGATTTGACAACGGTGAACGGCCAGTTGGTTCGGTGCGCAAAGACGGCAATTGCCGGTCCCACAGGGCGCCGCGGCGCTGGCCGAGGAGCACAGAGAGGGGCTAAGGTTTCGTGCCGCAGCTTAACACACAAGAACTGACCTGGACTGACCTGGATGACCGCGCGGTGGACACAGTCCGCGTGCTGGCCGCAGACGCTGTGGAGAAGGTGGGCAACGGTCACCCCGGCACGGCGATGAGCCTGGCCCCCGCAGCCTACCTCCTGTTCCAGAAACTGATCAGGCACGACCCCTCCCAGCCCGAATGGACGGGACGCGACCGTTTCGTCTTGTCGCCGGGCCACACCTCGCTGACCCTCTACATCCAGCTTTTCCTCTCCGGGTATGGGCTCGAACTCGAGGACCTGAAGTCCCTGCGCACCTGGGGCTCAAAAACCCCCGGACACCCCGAATACCGCCATACCCCCGGCGTCGAAATCACCACCGGTCCCCTCGGCCAGGGCCTTGCCGCGGCGGTCGGCTTCGCCTTCGCCCAGCGCCGCTTGCGCGGCATGATGGACCCCGACACGGCGGCCGGCGAAAGCCCGTTTGATCACACCATTTGGGCCATTGCGTCCGACGGCGATCTCCAGGAGGGCGTTACAGCCGAGGCTTCGTCCCTAGCTGGGCATCAGGAACTCGGCAGCCTGGTGGTGCTCTACGACGAGAACCACATTTCCATCGAAGACGACACCGATATCGCGTTCACCGAGAACGTGCTGGGCCGCTACGAGGCCTACGGCTGGCACGTCCAGCGGGTCGACTGGACCAAAACCGGCGACTACGTCGAAGACATTGAGGAACTCCACCGGGCACTGACCGCCGCGCGGGATGAAACCAGCAAGCCCTCCATTGTGTCCCTGCGGACCATCATTGGTTGGCCAGCGCCGACCAAGCAGAACACCGGAAAGATTCACGGCTCAGCGCTGGGCGCCGACGAGGTGGCCGCCCTGAAGGAGGCCCTCGGGCTCGATCCGGCCAGGCATTTCGACGTCGCACCCGAGGTGCTTGAGCACGCCCGCCAGGTCACCGACCGCGGGCAGGCCCTCCGCGCCGAGTGGGAGGAGTCTTTCGGTGCTTGGCAGCAGGCCAACCCCGATAACGCGACCCTCCTGGACCGGATCGCGTCGCGGACCCTCCCCGACAACTGGGACGACGCCCTGCCCACGTTCGAAGCAGGCAAGGACGTCTCCACGCGGGCGGCGTCGGGCAAGGTGCTGTCCGCCATCGGTCCGGTCCTTCCCGAACTATGGGGCGGCTCCGCTGATCTGGCGGAATCCAACAACACCACGATCGAAGGTTCGCCGTCATTCATCCCGGCCGGCAAGCAGACCGACGCCTGGCAGGGCAACCCCTACGGCCGGGTCCTGCACTTCGGCATCCGCGAGCACGCGGCGGCAGCGATCGTCAACGGCATTGTCATGCATAGCAGCACCCGGGCATTTTCCGGTACCTTCCTGATCTTCAGCGACTACCAGCGGCCAGCCATCCGGCTGGGTGCCCTGATGGGCGTTCCCTCCATCTACGTCTGGACCCACGACTCAATTGGTCTCGGCGAGGACGGACCCACCCATCAGCCGGTGGAGCAGTTGGCTGCACTGCGCGCTATCCCGGGGCTCGACGTCGTTCGCCCCGGTGACGCGAACGAGGTTGCGGTCGCGTGGCGCACCATCCTGGAGAACACCGGGAACCCGGCCGGAATTGTGCTCACCCGGCAGAATATTCCTACCTATCAGCGCGGAACGGGTGCCGCCGACGGCGACACCTTCGGCTCGGCCGAGGGCACCGCCAGGGGCGCCTATGTGCTGGCCGAGGCCGCCAACGGAACACCCGACGTCATCCTGATCGGCACCGGGTCCGAGGTACAGCTGGCCGTTGAAGCGCGCGCCACCCTGCAGGCCGAAGGTATCAACGCCCGCGTTGTCTCCATGCCCAGCCTCGAATGGTTCAACCGGCAGGACGAGTCGTACCGCGAATCGGTCCTTCCCGGGGACGTCAAGGCGCGGGTCTCCGTGGAGGCCGGCGTGGCGTTGGGCTGGCGCGAGCTCATTGGCGACGCCGGCAGGTCAGTCTCGCTGGAACACTTCGGGGCCTCAGCCGACTACAAGCGGCTGTTCACCGAGTTCGGCATCACCACCGACGCGGTGGTCCAGGCAGCCCGCGATTCGATCGCCGTTGCCGGGAAGCACCGCGCACCGAATGGCACACCGGCCTGGTCCGGTCCCTCATCATCAGAAACCGGCGACCAGCAGTAATCGTCGACAATTCAAGGAGACCCCCTATGACTTCCACCCCCACGGCAGACCTCTCGGCCGCAGGCGTATCCATCTGGCTCGACGACCTCTCACGGGAGCGCATCAACTCGGGGGCGTTCAAGCACCTGATTGAAGAGCGCAACGTGGTGGGTGTCACCACCAACCCGAGCATCTTCGCCGCCGCCCTGCAGCAGGGCGAGTCCTACGCCACCCAGGTCGAGGCACTGGCGGCTGCCAATGTCCCGGTCAACGACGCAGTCTTTGATATCACCACCCACGATGTGGCACAGGCTTGCGACATTTTCGCTGCCGCCGCGAAGAGCACGGGTGGCGTCGACGGCCGGGTGTCCATCGAGGTTGACCCGCGTCTGTCGAAGGACACCGAGGGGACCATCGCTGAAGCGAAGCGCCTCCACGCCAAGGTGCAGCGGTCCAACGTCCTGATCAAGATTCCCGCCACCGTTGAAGGCCTCGAGGCGATCGCCGCGACCATTGCCGAGGGCATCAGCGTCAACGTCACCCTGATCTTCTCGCTGGAACGCTACCGCGCCGTGATCAACGCTTTCATGCTGGGCATTGAGCAGGCTAAAGAAAACGGGTACGACCTCTCCACCATCCACTCGGTGGCTTCCTTCTTCGTGTCCCGCGTGGACAGCGAGATCGACAAGCGCCTTGACGCGATCGGCACCGACGAGGCGGCAGCGCTGAAGGGCAAGGCCGGGCTCGCGAATGCCCGGCTCGCCTACCAGGTGTATGAGGAGCTCTTCGACACCGAACGGTGGGAAGTCCTCGACGCCGCCGGTGCCCGGCGTCAACGCCCGCTCTGGGCCTCCACCGGCGTCAAGGATCCGGCCCTTCCGGACACCCTGTACGTCACGGAACTGGTCGCGCCCGGCGTGGTGAACACCATGCCGGAGAAGACCCTCGAAGCCACCGCCGACCACGGAGTCATCACCGGTGACACAATCACCGGGACCTACGACGACGCCAACGCGGTGCTCAACAACCTCGAGAACCTCGGCGTCTCCTACGTCGAGGTCGTGCAGCAGTTGGAGGTCGAAGGCCTGGACAAATTCGTGGCCAGCTGGGAAGAACTCCTCGAGACTGTTCGAACCGCACTGGATACGGCGAAGGGCTAGTCTATGAGCTCCATGACGCTCGCGGCGGCCGGTGCCGCCCAGGAAGCCATCGACCGCGTGACCGGCACCCTCGTCGAGGATCGGGTGGCGTCGCGTCTGATGGCCAAGGATCCCACCCTGTGGGGTGGCGACGCTGAGTCGGAAGCGGCGGTCCGCCTGGGCTGGGTAGACCTCATCGGTGCCTCCCGCAGCCTCGTCCCGGGGATCATGGAGTTGCGGGCCACCCTGCAGGCCGACGGCGTCAGCCGGATCGTCCTGTGCGGGATGGGCGGCTCCTCGCTGGCACCCGAAGTGATCACCCAGACGGCCGGCGTCGAACTGACAGTGCTCGATTCAACGGATCCCGACCAGGTGCGCCGGACGGTTGAGGACCGGCTGGCAGAGACGGCCGTGGTGGTGTCCTCGAAGTCGGGGTCGACGGTGGAGACCGACTCGCAGCGACGGATATTCGAGGCAGCTTTCGCCGCTGCCGGCATCGACCCGCTTACCCGCGTGGTCATCGTCACCGATCCCGGGTCGCCGCTGGACGCCTCCGCGCGCGAAGCGGGCTACCGTGCGGTGTTCAACGCTGACCCCAACGTCGGCGGCCGGTACTCGGCGCTCACCGCCTTCGGCCTGGTCCCCTCGGGTCTCGCGGGCGTCGACCTCGATGCCCTGCTCGACGACGCCGAGGAAACGGTAGAGTTCCTGGGCGAGGACGATCCCACCAATATCGGGCTGCGGCTCGGTGCTGTGCTGGGCGCCACCGCCCCCCTGCGGGACAAGATCGTGTTCGCCGACGAGGCGTCGGGAATTCCCGGCCTCGCCGACTGGGCCGAGCAGCTCATCGCCGAGTCCACCGGCAAGCTGGGCACCGGGGTCCTCCCCGTGGTCGCCGAAGAGGGTGCGCCGGAGATCCTCACCGCCGACGACGACGTCCTCGCCGTCCGCCTCACCGCAGCGGACACCGACATCGAACCCGTCGGACACCAGGTCACGGTCAGCGGTAGCCTGGGCAGCCAGCTGCTGGTGTGGGAATTCGCCACCACAGTAGCCGGGCGTCTCCTGGGCATCAACCCGTTCGACCAGCCCGACGTCGAGGCGGCCAAGATCGCGGCGCGCGGACTACTCGACGCGCAGCCCGAGACGGCCCCGGCGGACTTCGTGGACGGCGCGGTGGAGATCCGCGGCGACAGCGAGCTCCTCGGCGACGCCAGCACGCTCGGGGATGCACTCCGGAACCTCTTCGCAACACTCAGCCCGAACGGCTACCTTTCGGTCCAGGCCTATCTGGACCGCTCAGTGCAGGCGTCGCTCGAGGAGATCAGGTCGCCACTCGCCTCACTCACCGGCCGTCCCGTCACCTTTGGCTGGGGACCGCGCTTCCTCCACTCCACCGGCCAGTTCCACAAGGGTGGACCCGCGCAGGGCGTGTACCTGTCGATCACCGGCGCGGCAGCCGACGATCTGGCCATCCCCGACCGGCCGTTCACCTTCGGCGAGCTGATCACCGCCCAGGCGGCGGGCGACGCCCAAGTACTGGCCGGCAAGGGGCGTCCAGTCCTGCGCCTACACCTCGCCGACCGCGCCGCCGGGATCGACCAGCTCACCCAGGTGATCACCCATCTGCTGGGCGGGGCCGCCGGCCAGCGGGCATCCAATGAAAGCGGTACAGCGTAGTGCAGGATTCTGCAGAGGGACGGTCCACCAACCCGCTACGGGACCCCCGCGACCGGCGACTCAGCCGGATAGCCGGGCCGTCCTCGCTGGTGCTCTTCGGTGTAACCGGGGACCTAGCCCGCAAGAAACTTATGCCGGCAATCTACGACCTCGCCAACCGGGGACTGCTCCCTCCGAGCTTCGCGCTGATCGGGTTCGGCCGCCGGGAATGGGATGACGAACGGTTCGTCACAGAGGTGCGCGACGCCGTCACCCAGTACTCGCGTACCCCGTTCGACGAGACGGTGTGGGAACAGTTCTCGGCCGGGATCCGTTTTGTCCAAGGTAATTTCGACGACGACGACGCCTTCGCCCGGCTCGGAGTCACCCTTGAGGAACTCGATTCATGTCGCGGGACCCGCGGGAACCACGCGTTCTACCTGTCCATCCCGCCGAAGGACTTCGAGCTGGTCTGCCAGAAGCTCTCCGAGCACGGTCTGGCCCAGCCCGGCGAGGGCCAGTGGCGCCGGGTGGTCATCGAAAAGCCGTTCGGCCACAACCTGCAGTCGGCCCGTGAGCTGAACGCCATCGTTGAACAGGTCTTCCCGCCGGATGCAGTCTTCAGGATTGACCATTACCTCGGTAAGGAGACGGTCCAGAACATCCTGGCCCTCCGTTTCGCCAACCAGCTGTTCGAACCGCTGTGGAACGCCAATTACGTTGACCACGTCCAAATCACCATGGCCGAGGACATCGGCATCGGGAGCCGGGCAGGATATTACGACGGCGTCGGCGCCGCCCGCGACGTGATCCAGAACCACCTCCTGCAACTCCTGGCCCTGACAGCCATGGAGGAGCCGATCTCCTTCAACGCCAATGACCTGCGGGCGGAAAAGGAGAAGGTCCTTGCCGCTGTCAAGCTGCCCGAGGATCTGTCGGGTTCGTCTGCCCGGGGTCAGTACGACGCCGGCTGGCAGGGCGGCGAACTGGTGAAGGGTTTCCTTGAGGAAGAGGGCATCCCCGCTCATTCCACTTCGGAGAGTTTCGCCGCCCTCCGCCTGGACATCCATACCCGTCGCTGGAGCGGAGTGCCGTTCTATCTGAGGGCGGGCAAGCGGCTGGGACGGCGGGTGACCGAGATCGCCGTCGTCTTCAAACGCGCACCCAACCTGCTGTTCCGGGACCACGGCGAGGACGACTTCGGCCAGAACGCCGTGGTCATCAGGGTGCAACCCGACGAGGGTGCCACCATCCGGTTCGGGTCCAAGGTTCCCGGCACGCAGATGGAGGTCAGGGACGTGACCATGGACTTCGGCTACGGACATTCGTTCACCGAATCCAGCCCGGAGGCCTATGAGCGGTTGATCCTCGATGTACTGCTCGGGGAGCCGCCCCTGTTCCCCCGGCATGAGGAGGTCGAGCTGTCCTGGAAGATCCTCGACCCGTTCGAGGAGTACTGGGCCAGCCTCGGAGACCAGCCCGAGAAGTATGTGCCGGGGAGCTGGGGGCCCGCCTCGGCGGATGAGCTCCTCGCCCGTGATGGAAGGACGTGGCGCAGGCCATGATCGTTGAACTGCCCGACACCACCACGTCGAAGGTGTCCAAGGAAATCATGACCCTGCGGGACAAGGGCGGCGTCGTCGCGCTCGGCCGGGTCCTCACCCTCGTGGTTGTTACCAGCTCAGGCAATGAGGAGGAAGCGATCCTCGCGGCGAACCTGGCGAGCAGGGAACACCCCTGCCGCATCATCGTCCTCGCCCTCGGCGCAGGGGACGAGGATACCCGGTTGGACGCGCAGATCCGCGTCGGCGGGGACGCAGGCGCCTCGGAAGTGATTGTCCTCAAGGGGTACGGTCAGCTCTCCGAGGAGAATGAGTCCCTTGTGTCGGCGCTGCTGCTCCCCGACGCGCCCATCGTGGCCTGGTGGCCCCACGGTGCACCGGCGAACGCGGCCATGACCTCGATCGGGAGCATCGCGCACCGCCGGATCACCGATACGGCCAACGAACCCGACCCGGTGGCCGCGCTTTTCACCATCAGGGATACGTACGCCGCCGGTGACACTGATTTGGCCTGGACACGCCTGACGAACTGGCGGATCCAGTTGGCTGCGGTCCTCGATCAGATCGATGACTCCCCGATCAGGTCGGTCACCGTCGAGGGTGCCGACGATTCGCCCAGCACCGTATTGCTCGCCGCCTGGCTCACCCTGGCTCTCGACGCCCCGGTCACCATCGCCGCGGGACCCGCCGGAACCGGCCTACGGCGGGTGCGGCTGTCCCGTCCCGCCGGCGACGTTGAACTGAACCGGCCCCACCTGGCCGTCGCCGAACTGTACCAGCCTGGGCAACCGGTGCAGCGGATTTCACTGCCGCGGCGCAGCCTGCAAGACTGTCTCGCAGAAGAGCTCCGCCGTCTTGACCCGGATGAGGTATTTGGTGAAGTCATCATGGAGGGGCTCGCCCGGACCAATCTAAGGAGCGTGCGTCCCAGTGAACGCTGACCCCAAAGTAAGCATCCACCCCGATTCTGCCCTGCTCGCAGCGTCAGTCGCTGCACGGTTGATCACCCGGCTGGTCGATATCCAGAACGAACGCGGGTCAGCCACCGTGGTGCTCACCGGCGGCTCGCTCGGCACTGCTGCCCTTGCCGCCGTCGCCGATTCCCCGGCCTGCTCGGCGGTGGACTGGAGCAGGGTTGATTTCTGGTGGGGCGACGAACGCTTCCTCAGCTCAACTGACCCCGAACGGAATGCCGTCCAGGCGAAGGAAGCCCTCCTCGGTAAGCTCGGTCTGGCCGGATCCCAGGTCCACGAGTTTGGTTCCAGCGACGATTTCCCGGACCAGGACGCGGCTGCCGCCGACTACGCAGCTCGGCTCCAGGACGCTGCCGACGCGGACCGGGCACACTCAGGGGACCGGGCGGAGCCGGGCGACGACGACGGCCAGGACTCCCGTCTCCCCCGGTTCGACGTGCTGCTGCTGGGCGTTGGACCCGATGCCCACATCGCCTCCCTGTTTCCCGAGATGCAAGGAATCCGGACCAGGGAACAGACGGTGGTGGGCGTATCAGACGCCCCGAAACCGCCAGCGCTTCGCATCTCCCTCACCCTTGAAGCACTGAACTCGGCAGAGGAAATCTGGATTGCAGCCGGTGGCCAGGACAAAGCCGGTGCCGTGGGGCTGGCCCTGGCGGGCGCCGGGCCCATTCAGGTGCCAGCGGCGGGAGCCCGCGGCCGCCGCAAGACACTCTGGCTGATCGATCAGGAGGCAGCGGCCCAACTGCCTGGCCGCCTCATCGCCGGCGATGACAGTGATAACTTCAGCAGTGATACCTTCAGCAGTGACAATGACAGCAGTGACAGTTAAAGCAGTGACATCGGAACGGTCTAGGAGGCTAGGCCGCCACTGAGACCGGACCGTCGCTCCCGCAGATTCCGGAGCGCCTGCTCCAGCACGCTGGCTGCTTCTTCCTCGGTACGCCGTTCCTTGACGTATTGGAGGTGGCTTTTGTACGGTTCGACGCCGTCCACCAGGGGTTCCACCCCTGGTAGCCTGCCCGCCGCACGGCCGCACCGACCGCACTCCCACACCTCGGGAATCTCGTCGTCGTGAAGTTTGGCGAACGTCGGTTTGGTTTCGTGGTTCTCGATACACCAGTAGCTCACGACGGTTCGGTCCACCACAGCGGGTCTTCGCCCGGACTCGGCCTGCCAACCGGCCATCCCCCCGTAGGAATCAGTTCCGACCCGTGTGCCCTTAAATGCGTTTCCCGCGTTAACCATGGATTGCTCCTGGACTAGGCTCTGACAACAAGGTCAGTCTACGCCCAATGCAGAACCCAGCACATGGTGGCTAACGCGGGAAATTAAGCGGGAAGGGTCACTCGGCGAAACGCTGGATCAAGCCCAGCGACACGATCACGACACCCCAGGACAGGCCCAGGGCAACGGTGAACCTGTTCAGGTTCCGTTCGGCAACGCCCGACGAACCCATACTGCTGGTCATGCCGCCACCGAACATGTCAGACATGCCACCGCCGCGGCCCTTATGCAGCAGGATGAGAAGGGTGAGCAGCAAGCTGGTGACGCCAAGGAGCACCAGCAAGATGATTCGGAGAATGTCCACAGTGGCCTTTCAGGGGTAACCGACGTGCGTGATCGACCGGAGTCGGATCAGAGCTTAGTCAGTGACCAGGAGATGTTCGAACCTGACAATACTAGCAAACTCGGCGGCGTCCAGGCTGGCCCCGCCGACCAGCAGGCCGTCGACGTCGCGGCCCTTCAGAATTGAGCCGGCATTGGCAGCCTTGACTGATCCGCCGTAGAGCATCCTGACCTTTCCGGCCGTCTCCGCGTCGTACAGCGAGGTGAGCTCGGCGCGCAGGGCTGCGCACATCTCCTGCGCGTCTTCCGGCCCGGCGACTTCGCCGGTGCCGATAGCCCAGACCGGTTCGTAGGCGACCACCAGGTCTGCGACCTGTTCGGCGCTCAACCCGGCGATACCGCCGCGCAGCTGGCTCAGGGTGTGCTGCACATGGTTGTTGGCCTGACGGACGTCGAGCCCTTCCCCGACGCAGATGATGGGGGTCAGGGCGTGCCTGAACGCGGCCTGCACCTTACTGTTCAGGAGCTCGTCGCTCTCCTGATGGATGGCCCGGCGTTCGGAGTGGCCGACCAGGACGTAGCTGCAATCAAGCTTCTTGAGGAACTGACCCGAAATGTCGCCGGTGTAGGCGCCGGAATCGTGGGGTGAAAGATCCTGGCCCCCGTACACGGTCTGCAGGTCGTCGCCACGGACCAGGGTCTGTACTCCGCGCAGGTCAGTGAACGGAGGGAACACCGCCACCTCGACGCGCTGGTAATCGTGACCGGCGTCGTCGAGGGTCCAGGCAAGCTTTTGTAGCAAGGTGATGCCCTGGACGTGGTCCAGGTTCATCTTCCAGTTGCCAGCAATCAGTGGTCGGCGGTCGTACGTGCCGTTGGTTGAGGAAGTCATGTGCTGCTCCTACTGCCCGAGGGCTGTCAGTCCGGGGAGTTCCTTGCCTTCGAGGTACTCGAGGCTGGCACCTCCGCCGGTAGAGATGTGGCCAAACTGGTCATCGGTGAAGCCAAGCGACCGCACGGCTGCTGCGGAGTCGCCGCCTCCCACGACGGTCAGCGCTCCGCGTGCTGTGGCGTCGGTCAGCGCCTGCGCCACGGCTTTGGTGCCGCCGGAGAACGCGTCGAACTCGAACACGCCCATCGGGCCGTTCCAGAAGACCGTTCCGGCCGTGGCGATCGACTCTGCGAAGGCAGCACCCGAGACCGGCCCAATGTCGAGGCCCAGTCCCCCGGAGCCAAAGGAACTTGCCTCGATAGCGTCGGCCGCGACAGTCTCGTGGGCGGCGTCGGCGGCGAACCGTTCAGCCACCACGATGTCGGTCGGCAGGACAAACTCCGTACCGGCCTGCTTTGCACGCGCCAGGTACCCCTTGACGGCGTCGAGCTGGTCATCCTCCAGCAGACTTGCACCGACCGCATGGCCTTGGGCCGCGAGGAAGGTAAAGACCATGCCGCCGCCGACCAGGATCCGGTCTGCCGTCCCCATCAGGTTCTCGATCACAGCGAGTTTGTCGGAGACCTTGGAACCGCCGAGGACCACCACGAACGGGGCAACTGGTTCCCCGGTGAGGCGGCGCAGTACCTCGACCTCGGCCTGCACCAGGTCGCCCTGGTAGGACGGCAGAAGCGACGCGATGTCGTAGACGCTCGCATGTTTCCGGTGGACGGCGCCGAAGGCATCGTCCACATAGGCGCCGTTGTCGCCGGTCAGCGCGGCCAACTCGGTGGCGAAGGCCCGACGTTCGCCGTCGTCCTTGCTGGTCTCCCGGGCATCGAAGCGCACATTCTCAAGTACGAGCACACTGCCACCGGTCAGGGCGGCGGCATGCCCCCGGGCGTCCTCCCCCGTGGTGTCAGCCGCCAGCGTGACGGGGAAATCAGCCAGCTCCGCGAGCCGGTCCACGGCGGGTTTCAGCGAATACCGCCCGTCAGGGCTGCCGTTCGGGCGTCCGAGGTGAGCCATCACAATCACTGAAGCCCCCTCCCCCGTCAGCTTGCGCAGGACTGGCAGGGAGGCCCGAAGCCGGCCGTCGTCGGTCACCCGCGGGGCTGTGCCCGAGGCGTCGAGCGGGACGTTCAGGTCTGACCGCACCAGTACTGTGCGTCCACGGACGCCGGTGCTGAGCAGGTCATCAAGGGAGGAGGCCACTATCGATCCTTGGGTACTAGGAGAGCTTGGAGGCGACGATTTTGGTCAGGTCGACGAGGCGGCTCGAATAGCCCCACTCGTTGTCGTACCAGCCGACAACCTTGACCTGGTTGCCGATGACCTTGGTCAGACCCGAGTCGAAGATCGATGAGGCGGGGTCGCCCACGATGTCCGAGGACACGATCGGCGCGTCGGTGTAGGAGAGGTAGCCCTTCAGCTTGCCCTCGGCAGCGGCGGCCTGGTAGGCGGCGTTGACTTCCTCGACGGTCACTTCGCGTGACACGGTCACGGTCAGGTCGGTGGCCGAGCCGGTCGGGACCGGCACGCGGATGGCGTAGCCGTCCAGCTTCCCCTTCAGCTCGGGGAGGACCAAGCCGATGGCCTTCGCGGCCCCAGTTGAGGTGGGAACCATGTTGATGGCGGCGGCGCGCGCGCGGCGGAGGTCGTTGTGCGGGCCGTCCTGCAGGTTCTGGTCGGCGGTGTAGGCGTGGATGGTGGTCATCAGGCCACGCTCGATGCCGAAGTTGTCGTTGAGCACTTTCGCCAACGGCCCGAGGCAGTTGGTGGTGCAGGACGCGTTCGAGATGATGTGGTGGTTCTCGGGGTCGTACAGGTCGTCGTTGACGCCGAGCACCACGGTGATGTCCTCATCGGAGGCTGGCGCGGAAATGATAACTTTCTTCGCACCGGCGTCGATGTGTTTGCGCGCGTCGGCTGCCTTGGTGAAGAAACCCGTGGACTCAACAACGATGTCCACCTCCAGTTCCTGCCACGGCAGGTTCGCGGGGTCGCGCTCGGCGAGCACCCGGATGGACTTGCCGTCCACGACGATGTTTCCGTCCTTGACCTCTACCGTCGCGGCGAGCCGTCCGGTGACGGAATCGTACTTCAGGAGGTGGGCCAGCGCCTCAGGGCTGGTGAGGTCGTTGACCGCAACGATTTCCAGGTCAGCGCCCTGTTCCAGTGCGGCGCGAAAAAAGTTACGCCCGATTCGACCGAAGCCGTTGATACCTACACGAGTAGTCACTTGTTCTATCTCCTTGAACTGTATTGAGGTTGTGGGCCGGGACGCCGCCGTGGGACGGCGTCCCGGATGCGCCCGTGAGGGCGCTGGGCCTGCTGTGCTAGCCGACGACGATCAGGGACGTCGCCGAGGTGCGGGCCGCGGTGAAACGCTTGGCGACGTCGGCCCAGTTCACGATGTTCCAGAACGCCTTGACGTAGTCGGCTTTGACGTTGACATAGTCCAGGTAGAAGGCGTGCTCCCACATGTCCAGCATGAGCAGCGGGGTGGTACCCACCGCGACGTTGCCCTGCTGATCGTAGAGCTGTTCAATGACGAGGTTCCCGCCGATGGGCTCGTAGGCGAGGAAGGCCCAGCCGGATCCCTGCAGGGCGAGGGCAGCTGCGCTGAACTGGGCACGGAACTTGTCAAACGAGCCGAAGGCGTCGTCGATGGCTGCCGCAAGCTCTCCGTCAGGGGAGTCGCCGCCGTCCGGTGACAGGTTGTTCCAGAAGACCGAGTGGTTGATGTGGCCGCCGGTGTGGAAGGCGAGGTCCTTGGAAAGCTTCGAAATGTTACCGAAGTCGCCCTTTTCCCGCGCCTCTGCCAGCTGAGCCATCGCGTCGTTGGCGCCCTTGACGTAGGCAGCGTGGTGTTTGCTGTGGTGGAGCTCCATGATGCGTGCGGAGATGTGCGGCTCCAGCGCAGCGTAATCGTAGTTCAGTTCGGGCAGTACGTATTCGCTCACGAATTCCTCCAGGTTGGTCTGCCGCCGTGGGTGATGTGGCACCGCACCGGGTCAGACACCGTAGTTGGTTCAATACCGTATGGCACACCACCGGTGTCGGTGGTGTTGCCATGCCGCTTCCATCCTATGCAGAGATTCACTCGTCCAACATGTCGGCAGTCACATTGGCTTCAGTTCCGGGGATGCCAATCTCGATGGCCCGCTTGTCGGCCATGGCGAGCAGGCGTCGAATGCGCCCGGCAATGGCGTCTTTGGTCATGGGGGGGTCGGCCAGCCCACCCAGCTCGTCGAGGCTCGCCTGCTTGTGCGCAACCCGCAACTCGCCGGCGTACTTGAGGTGGTCGGGAACCCCCTCACCCAGGATTTCCAGGGCGCGTTCCACCCGGGCACCGGCGGCTACCGCGGCCTGGGCCGACCGCCGCAGGTTAGCGTCATCGAAGTTGGCCAGCCGGTTGGCCGTGGCCCGCACCTCTTTGCGCATCCGGCGTTCCTCCCACACCATGAGCGCATCATGGGCGCCCATCCGGGTGAGCAGGGCCGCGATGGTGTCACCGTCGCGGATCACCACCCGGTCCACTCCCCTGACCTCGCGGGCCTTGGCGGCAATGCCCAGACGCCGCGCCGCGCCGACCAGGGCCAGCGCCGACTCCGGTCCGGGGCAGGTGACCTCCAGCGAGGAGGATCGGCCCGGTTCGGTCAGGGAGCCGTGCGCCAGAAAGGCGCCGCGCCACACTGCCTCCGCGTCGGCAGTCGATCCGTTGACGACGGCGGATGGCAGGCCGCGCACCGGCCGGCCCCGGTTGTCGAGCAGACCCGTCTGGCGGGCGAGGGATTCGCCGTCGCGCACCACCCGCACCACATACCGGTTACCACGGCGCAGACCGCCGCCGGAGACGACGATAATCTCGCTGTTGTGCCCGTAAACCTCGGCGATGGTGGTGCGCAGCCGGCGGGCCGTCGAGGCGAGGTCAACCTCGGCTTCGATGACGATCCTGCCGGAGATGATGTGCAGCCCGCCCGCGAATCGCAGCAGGGCGGAAACCTCGGCTTTGCGAACCGATGACTTCTTGACAGGGAGGTGCGACAGCTCCTCTTTTACGTCCGCAGTCAGCGCCACAAATACACCCTCAGATCGATTAGTTTTCGCCAAACATGTCATGAAACGCGGTTGCGAGCCGCAGCGGATCATGAACAGGTTTGCCCGTTGAAGAGCCTACTTTACCCAACATGGCACGGCCCCCCATCTCGGCGACGGCGGCAACGAACTCGGCGCGGTCGCCGATCACCGCTGGATCGGCGATCACCACATCCACTGTGAATTCCGGGGCGTACCGTCTGATCACCGCAAGGTGGTCGACCGCTGACATGCCAACGGTTTCCTTGGTTTCATTGCTAAGATTCATGGTCAGGCACCGCTTTGCAGTGGTGCTGCAGAGTGCATCCCGAAGCTCCGGGAGGAGCAGATGCGGGAGCACCGACGTGTACCAGGAACCCGGCCCGAGGATCACCCAATCAGCCAGTTCAACAGCGGTGAGCGCGTCCACGCAGGCCGGGGCGCCGGCGGGGAGGAGCCGGACGTTGTTGACGTTCCCGGCACTTCCGGCGACAGCAAGCTGCGATTGTCCGCTGACGGTCCGCATGCGCAGCGCGCCATCGACCTCCGCGAGCACGTCACCCTCGATGGTCAGCGGCACGCTGGCCATCGGGAGGACCCGGCCCCGCGCGCCCAGGAGCGCGCCGGCCCATTGCAGCCCGGCCACGGGATCGCCGAGCAGTTCCCAGAGGGTGACAATCAGCAGGTTGCCCAGCGCGTGGTTGTCCAGCGCCCCTTCCTCACCGTGCCGGGAGGTAAACCGGTGCTGCATCACGTCACGCCAGGTACGTCCCCAGTCCGTGTCATCACACAGGGCGGCGAGGGCCATCCGCAGGTCGCCCGGGGGAAGCACACCGAGTTCCTTACGGAGCTTGCCGGACGATCCGCCGTCGTCGGCCACCGTCACCACGGCAGTCAGCTCGGAGGTGAGCAGCCGCAGGGCGGAGAGTGACGACGACAATCCGTGGCCGCCGCCCAGAGCGACCACCGAGGGTGCGTTTTCCTGCGGGCCGGACCCGCGCCGATTCGCAGCCGCCGCCGGCAGCATCGGCAGGGACCCCGTGAGAATAGCCACTATTCCCTGCCCAGATCACGGTGATGCGCGGTGACCTGCAGACGCGGCTGCTGTGCAAGCCGCTTGGCGATCTCCTCGGTGACTGCCACTGACCGGTGTTTGCCACCGGTGCACCCGATCGCGATGGTCGCGTAATGCTTGTTCTCACGCCGGTACCCCTCCAGCACGGGTTCCAGGGCGTGGACGTACCGGTTCACGAAGTCCGCTGCGCCGGTGGCTCCCAGCACATAGTCGCGGACCGGCTGGTCGAGTCCGGTCTGGGGCCGCAGCAGTGGTACCCAGTGCGGGTTGGGAATGAAGCGGACGTCGGCAACGTAGTTGGAATCGACTGGCAGCCCGTACTTGAAGCCGAAGCTCATGACGTTGATCCGCAGGACGATCGGGCCGGACTCGGAGAACAGTTCGGTGATGGTCGTGGCGAGGGCATGGACGTTCAGCAGGGACGTGTCAACCACCAGATCGGACGCCTCTTTGAGTTCCTTCAGCACTTCCCGTTCGGCGGCGATCCCGTCGAGGATCCGTCCCTCGTCCTGGAGCGGGTGGGGCCGGCGACCCTGCTCGAACCGCCGCACGAGCGTATCATCGGCGGCATCGAGGAAGAGGACCCGGTAATTGACGCCCGACGTGCGGAGCGCCTGCAGGGACCCCCGGATATCGTGGAACAGTTCCTGGCTGCGGACGTCGACGACGACAGCGAGCTTCGGGATGGACTGCGGCATCCGGGCCACCAACTCGGTGAGGGTGCCCAGCATCTGGGGTGGCAGGTTTTCGACCACGTACCAGCCGTGGTCTTCCAGGGCGTTGGCGGCCGTACTTCTGCCGGCGCCGGACATGCCGGTCACCACCAGTAGTTCCGATTCGGCAGGCTTGATCGGAGTAAGGCTGTCGTCGCCCTCAGTCATGTGCGTGTTCCATCCCGGCGATTTGTGGTGGCTCGAACTGGTCTTCCCCACTCTCTACCCTAACTAAGTCTCGAGGATTTCGCCGGTGGCCATATTCACTGCTGGTGCTGGTGCGTCCGACGCCCCATCGGGTCCCTCCGTCGCGAGGGTGCGCTGCAGTGTGTCCGCGAGGGAGGGACCGACGCCGGGCACGTCCTGCAGTTCCTCGATCGTTGCGGCGCGGATTTTTTTGACCGACCCGAAGTGGCTGAGGATCGCCTTCTTTTTGGCCGGACCGAGGCCGGGAACCGAGTCGAGCGCTGACGCCGTCATCGATTTGCCGCGTTTCTGCCGGTGGAAGGCGATGGCGAACCGGTGCGCCTCGTCCCGGATCCGCTGCAGGAGGAAGAGTCCTTCCGAGGCGCGGGGCAGGATGACCGGGAAATCACTGTCGGGCAGCCACACTTCCTCGAGCCGCTTGGCGAGGCCGATGACGAAGACGTCGTCGATGCCGAGGTCCTTCAGCGCCCGGGCGGCGGCGTGCACCTGGGGCTGACCGCCGTCGACCACGACCAGGTTGGGTGGGTAGGCGAACTTGTGCCGGGTCGCGGTGGTGGTGGTGTCGGCTAGCGGGACTGCCGTGCCGACGCCGTCGTCAACACTAACCTCGCCGGATTCACGGGGCACCGGACCGGTCTTCTCGGCCAGGTAGTTGCGGAACCGGCGCTGAATCACGTCGTACATCGATGCAGTGTCGTCGCGGGCGGCGTCACCGGTGATCGAGAACCTGCGGTAGTCGGCCTTGCGGGGCAGCCCGTCCTCGACCACCACCATGGAGGCCACCACGTTGGTGCCCTGCACATGCGAGATGTCGAAGCACTCGATGCGCATCAGGGGCTGCGGCAGGTCGAGGGCCTCCTGTAGCTCCTGGAGGGCTGCGGACCGCGTGGTGAGGTCGCCGGCGCGGCGGCTTTTGTGGAGCCTTAGCGCGTCGGCGGCGTTCTGCTCGACAGTTCCCAGCAGGGTCGCCTTGTCGCCGCGGCGGGGAACCCGCAGGTCCACCCGGGCGCCGCGGAGCCCGGCGAGCCAGACTGACATCTCCTCGGCGTTACTGGGCAGCTCCGGTACAAGCACTTCGCGGGGGATCTGGTTGTTGCTGCTGCTGCCGTCGCCGTACACCTGCTGCAGGAGGTGCTCCACCAGGTCGGCGGTGCTCATGTCCTCGACCTTCTCCACCATCCAACCGCGCTGACCGCGGATCCGGCCACCGCGGACGTGGAACACCTGGACCGCGGCCTCAAGCTCGTCTTCCTTCAGGGCAAAGATGTCGGCGTCGGTGTCCTCGGAGAGCACCACGGTGTTGCGTTCGAACACGCGTTTCAAGGCGGCGATATCGTCGCGGATCCTCGCCGCCGACTCGTAGTCCAGCTCGGCGACGGCGGCGGTCATCCTTTTTTCCAGGTCGACGATGAACCGGGTCGCCTGGCCCCCCATGAAGTCGCAGAACTGGGCCGCGAGGTCCCGATGGTCCTCGGGGGTGATCCGTCCGACGCACGGTGCCGAGCACTTGTCGATGTAGCCCAGGAGGCAGGGACGGCCAGTGCGCTCGGCACGTTTGAAAACTCCGCTGCTGCACGTCCGTACGGGGAAGACCCGGAGCAGGGTATCGACGGTCTCGCGGATCGCCTTGGCCGGGTAGAACGGCCCGAAATAGCGGGTGTCCTTCCGGCGGTCCCCGCGCATCACCTGAACCCTGGGGTACTTCTCCCCCATCGTGACCGCAAGGTAAGGGTAGGACTTGTCGTCGCGGAACATGACGTTGAACCGGGGGTTGAACTCTTTGATCCAGGTGTATTCGAGCTGCAAGGCTTCGAGCTCGCTGCCCACCACTGTCCACTCAACACTCGCTGCGGTGAACACCATCGCCCGGGTGCGGGGCAGCAGGCCCTGCGGGTTCGCGAAGTAGGAGTTCAGCCGGGACCGAAGATTCTTAGCCTTCCCCACATAAACCACGCGGGAATGTTCGTCCCTGAAACGGTAAACGCCAGGGTCGACCGGAATCTCGCCGGTCTTGGGCCGGTAGCTGCGGGGATCGGCCATTACTCGAGCACCGGACTCTGGTTGTAGCTGGTGGAACGTTGTTGGCCGCTCAGCGCTGCGATGGAATCCATGATGGTGTCGGTGGCGTGCCGGCGTGCCGGAAGGGAGTGACCCGGCCCGGTCTTCTCGAAGTACAGGGGCACGCCGATCCTCATGGTGAAGTGCTGGGGTTTGATGCGTTTCTGGCCGGCCGGCTGCAGGCCCTCGGTGCCGACCAGCCCTACGGGGAGGACCGGCGCACCGGTGGTCAGGGCGAGCCAGCCGACGCCGGTCCGCCCCCGGTAAAGCAGCCCGTCCCGGGACCGGGTACCCTCGGGGTAGATCCCGATCCCGTTGCCGCCTTCCAGGAGTTCGTGAAGTGTTTTCAGCGCCTGGACACTCGCCGCCTGCTGCCCCCGTTCGACCGGGATCGAGCCAACGCCCTCGAAGAACGAGCGCATGGCCTTGCCCTTGATACCGCGGCCGGTGAAGTACTCGGCTTTGGCGAAGAAGGCGACGGGCCGTGGCATGAGCGCCTGGATCAGCACACTGTCCAGGAACGACAGATGGTTCGCTGCAACGATCAGCGGCCCGTCGGCAGGAACGTTGGCGAGGCCTTCAACGGTCGGCCGGCACAGTCCGGCGATCAGGCCCCGGGTGCCGCTCCGGGTCAGGTCATAGATTCCCATGGTCCACCCCACGCTGCACCCTGGTGAGGATCAGTTCCAACAGCCGCTCGGCCGAGTCCGCCGGCTGGGTGGCGCCCGCGGCGCTGAATTCTTCGGCTGACCCGAACCCCCAGGTCACCGGGATGCAGTCCAGCCCGTTCGCTGCCGCCCCGGTAATGTCGTGCGACCGGTCGCCAACCATGATGGCGCCGTCGTACCCACCCCGATACTCGGCCAAGGCGGCGGCGATGATGGGTGTTTTCCCTTCCATCCCGGGCGCATGCTCCTCGTCGGGCGACCCGTGAATGGAGCCGAACAGGGTGTCCATCCGCTGCACCCGGAGTAGCTCCCGGGCGAGTCCCTGCGGCTTCTGCGTGGCTACGGCGACCAGGTGGCCGCCGGACCGCAGTGCCTCGACGACGCCGATGACGCCCGGGTACGGTTTGCTGCCGGCCATCCCGTGGCTGCGGTAGCCCTCACGGTAGTGCGCGATGACCGACTCCAGTTGATGCTGGGGAACGCCCCCGATGCTGCGCAGCGACGTCACCAGGGGTGGTCCGACCATGGCCCGCAAGGCAGTGTCGGAGGGGCGTGGCAGCCCGTGGGCCTCCAACGATGAGACGATTCCCCCGGTGATGGCGCCTGCGGGGTCGACGAGGGTTCCATCAAGGTCAAAGAGCACGAGCAGGCGGTAATCCATCACCGGCCAAGTTTCCCACAGCCGGTGCCCACCCGATAACTGCATTCCCTCTGCTGAATATATCGGGACTGCCTATCGTCCGAGAGTCTCGGCGAGGAAGGTCCCCGTGTAGCTGGTGGTCGACTTAGCGACCTGCTCCGGAGTGCCGGTGGCGATAATCTGCCCGCCGCCGGATCCGCCGTCGGGCCCGAGGTCGATAACCCAGTCCGCGCTTTTGATCACGTCGAGGTTGTGCTCGATGGTGATCACCGTGTTGCCTTTGTCCACCAGCCCTTGCAGGACAAGCAGGAGTTTGCGGATGTCCTCGAAATGCAGGCCGGTAGTCGGTTCGTCGAGCACGTAGATGCTACGACCGTTGGACCGCTTCTGCAGCTCGCTGGCCAGCTTCACGCGCTGCGCTTCGCCGCCGGAGAGGGTGGTGGCCGGCTGTCCCAGCCGGACATACCCGAGACCAACATCCACCAGGGTGGTGAGGTGCCGGGCGATGGGGCTGAACGCGGCAAAGAACTCGGCGCCTTCCTCGATCGGCATGTTCAGCACATCGGCGATGGTTTTGCCCTTGTAGTGAACTTCGAGCGTCTCGCGGTTGTAGCGCTGCCCGTGGCAGACCTCGCACGGTACATACACGTCCGGCAGGAAGTTCATTTCGATCTTCAGGGTGCCATCACCGGAGCACGCTTCGCAGCGCCCGCCCTTCACGTTGAAGGAGAACCGGCCCGGGAGGTACCCGCGGACCTTCGCCTCGGTGGTCTCGGCGAAAAGCTTCCTGATGTTGTCGAACACACCGGTGTAGGTCGCGGGATTGGACCGTGGTGTCCTGCCGATCGGGCTCTGATCGACGTGGACCACCTTATCGAGGTGCTCGAGGCCGTCGATTCGCTTGTGCCGCCCGGCCACCTGCTTGGCGCCGTTGAGCTTGTTGGCCAGGACCTTGTACAGGATCTCGTTGACCAGGGTCGACTTTCCCGATCCGCTGACCCCGGTGACGGCGGTCAGGACGCCCAGCGGGAAGGCAATATCGAAGGAGGTCAGGTTGTGCTCGCGGGCGCCGATCACCTTCAGTTGCCTTGACTTGTCGATCTTCCGACGCTTCTTCGGGATCTCGATCTTCCGGCGACCCGACAGGTAATCGCCGGTGATGGAGCGCTCGTTGGTGAGCAAGTCTTCGAGGAGGCCGGAGTGCACCACCTCGCCGCCGTGCTCGCCGGCGCCGGGACCGATGTCGACGATCCAGTCGGCTTCCTGGATGGTGTCCTCGTCATGCTCCACCACAATGAGCGTGTTCCCGAGGTTGCGGAGCCGGGCCAGGGTTTCAATCAGCCGGCGGTTGTCGCGTTGGTGCAAACCAATCGACGGCTCGTCCAGGACGTAGAGGACACCCACCAGGCCCGAACCGATCTGGGTGGCCAGACGGATGCGCTGCGCCTCACCGCCGGAAAGGGTCCCGGAGGCGCGTTCGAGGTTGAGGTATTCCAGCCCGACGTCGAGCAGGAACTGGAGGCGGGCCTGGATCTCCTTGAGCACCTGGGCGGCGATCTGGGCTTCACGGCCGGTCAGGACCAGGTTGTTGAGGAAGTCGCTGCAGTCGCGCATCGGCATGGCGGCGACCGAGGAGATGGATTTGCCGTTGATCAGGACCGACAGTGAGGCGGGATTCAGCCGGGCTCCCCCGCATGCAGGGCAGGGGATCTGCCGCATGTACTCCTCGTAGCGGTCACGCGCGTGATCTGATTCGGTTTCGAGGTGCTTGCGGTGGATGTACTGCACGGCACCCTCGAAGCCGGTGCTGTACTTACGCTCGCGCCCGAACCTGTTCTTGTACTGCACCACCACCTTGTGGTCCTTGCCGTACAGGGCGGCCTCGCGGGCACGGTCCGGTAGCTTGCGCCACGGCACGTCCATCGTGAAGTTGAGCTCCTTGGAGAGCCCTTCGAGGAGTCGGTTCCAGTATTCGAGGGTTGCGGTGCCCAGCGACCAGGGGGCAATGGCCCCCTCAGCGAGAGTGAGGTCCGGGTTGGGGACCACCAGTTCCTCATCGACCTCAAGTTTGGTACCGATGCCGGTACACGCCGGGCACGCGCCGAAGGGGTTGTTGAAGGAGAACGAGCGGGGCTCAATCTCGTCGATGGCGAGCGGGTGCTCGTTGGGGCAGGCCAAATGTTCGGAGAACGCCCGGACGCGCTTGCTGTCCTTTTCGGGAAGGTCGACGAAATCGGCGAGCACCCGACCGTCGGCCAGCTTTAGGGCCGTCTCCACCGAGTCGGTGAGCCGTTGGCTGATGCCGTCCTTGACCACCAGGCGGTCAACGATCACTTCGATGGTGTGTTTGTACTGTTTGCCGAGCTTGGGCGGATCGGAGAGCTGGACGACGTCGCCGTCGACCCGGGCGCGCGCGTACCCCTTGGCGGTCAGCTCCTGGAACAGGTCGACGAACTCACCTTTGCGGCCACGGACCACCGGGGCGAGGATCTGGAAGCGGGTGCCCTCCTCCAGTTCCAGCAGCTGGTCGACGATCTGCTGGGGGGTCTGCTTGGCCACCGGCTCGCCGCAGGTGGGGCAGTGCGGGCGACCGACGCGCGCCCAGAGAAGGCGCATGTAGTCGTAGATCTCGGTGATGGTGCCGACCGTTGACCGGGGGTTCTTGTTGGTTGACTTCTGGTCGATGGACACCGCCGGTGACAGGCCCTCGATGAAGTCAACATCCGGCTTGTCCACCTGGCCGAGGAATTGCCTGGCGTAGGCGGACAGGGACTCGACGTAGCGTCGCTGGCCTTCGGCAAAAATGGTGTCGAACGCGAGGGAGGACTTACCCGACCCGGAGAGCCCGGTGAAGACGATCATCGCGTCCCGCGGCAGGTCGAGGTCGACGTTGCGCAGGTTGTGCTCGCGCGCCCCCTTGACGATCAGGCGCGAAAGATCCTGCGGCAGGTGAGGGTCGGAAAACTCGGATTCGAGCGAAGTTGCAATAGACACCCATTCACTCTAATTGAAACATTGTTCGAATACATATTCGATAGGTGTCTTTTCAGCGTGTCGTCGGCGCGTTGTGTCCCGATGTTCACCGTCGGCGCAGAGCGGCCCTCAGATAAGCTACCGCTTCGTCCTCGGTGAGCCCGTTGGCTTTGATCACCTCGGCGTAACCGTCGGCGGCCGCCGCGGCGCGTTGCCGTGCCTCATCTCCAGCGGCGGCGACGACCGTTCCGGCCCGTGACCGGGTGACCACAATGTTTGCCTGCTCGAGTTCCCGGTAGGCCCGGGCGACGGTGTTGACTGCGACGCCCAGATGGGCGGCCAAAGTGCGCACCGGCGGCAACCGGGTGCCTACGGGCAGGGAACCCTGGTTGGCGGCGTCGAGAATCTGGACCCGGAGCTGTTCGTAGGGAGGGACGGAACTTGCCTGGTCAATGCGGAGCCAACTGGTGACGTCGGTGCTACCTGTTGCGCCAGGATTCACGGTGGCCTTTCGGTCGCTGTCTGTTCATCGTTTTCGTCCTGCCATCTCGCGGCCGGACCATTGATCCACATTGTTCCACGCGTCCCCGGGCCCCGGCCGTGACCGTCACTTCCCGGCGTGCCTAGACGTGGGATACGTCGGGGGCGGTCCGGAACTATTCGTGGATCCGTCTCGGCTCTCTTCGGCTAAAACTGGAGTAGACACGATGATCTATTTCCTGGTACTCGCCCGAAGCGATTGAGCTGACTTGCTATGAGCTCTTGTTCCGGCCTGACACGCAAGGCTAGGCGTACGCGAGCAAAGATGGCACTACATAACGATCGGGCACAAGAGGCTCTGAACTCGAAGGTTGATCGGCTGCAAGCTGTTCTGCTTATGCCGCCATTGCGCAAGGGAAAACGAGTCACCGGAACATCACTTGGAGCGCGCCCCTCTCCGCAGGCTCGCGCCGATCTCCGGTTCCGAGCCGGCCCGTAAGCCCATCCCTATGTGAGCCGAATCGGGTAGTCCAGCGGTGCTCGTTAGATCACGAGGTGGTGCGCCCGAGCCGACCTAAAAGCCGGGTCTGCCGGTCAGCATCCGCGGGGACAGGTACGGCCGGTCCGCAGATTCCGTCCATGTGCAACGCGCTGCCGAAGCTGTCAGCGCCAGCTTCGATGCGGTCCATCTCTTCGGGAAAGATGACCTCGTTCCCACCCGTGGCTCGGGCGATGTCCCAGCGGTGGACGAGCATATCCCAGACATAGAACTGCTCCAGGGTCGCGCCCACGGTGGTGGGGCCGAAGAAGCCGTCATACGCGACGTCGGTGACGTCATCGCAGCTGATCACGATCGATACTCGTTCGGTGTGATCTCGGAACCCGGCAGCAGGGTCGGTCAGGTCGGGGGTCGGCCCGAGGTCGTGGCCATGTTCGGAGAGCAGGTTCCGCTGCGTGTCAATCATGTGCGCAACAACATGCCGTGCGGTCCATCCAGTGCATGGCGAAGGGTCGGTCCATGCCTCGGCCGGAACCGAGTCGAGAATGAGGGAGAGGGGGCGGAGGGCGGCCTCGTAGGCGATGGCTGTGGAGTTCATATGCTCAACGGTGCCAGATGAGGCATCCTAAGTATTGATGGAACCCGACACAGCACCGCGTACTCTGGACGAGATCGAGCGAGCTCACCTGAAGGCACCCGACGACGCTTCGCACGTGATGTACCGGTATCCGGCTCCGTCCGAGCTGGCGAGCCTCGTGCAGCGGTTTTGGATACCGGTCTGGTCCGTCCCTGCGGGTGAGCAGTCAGTGCAGCGGGTTCTGCAGTACCCGGTGTCGTTGCTCGTAATCGCTTCGGACTACGCCCGCTTCTACGGCGTCACGACCGGCCTGTCGCAGACAGTACTGACCGGGAACGGGTGGGCCGGAGGTGTCATGTGCACTCCGGCCGCCGGCTCACTCATCGGCCGGGGCTCGATGGCCCGATTCACCGACCGGCACGTCGACGTGTCCGACGTCCTCGGCCGGTCCGGAAAGGAGCTGACCGACCGTGTCCGCGCAGCAATGTTCAATGACCCGCATTCCCCGGGAGCGCACCGGGCAGTGATGACCGCGTTCAGCGAGGCCCTCCTCCCACTACTCCCGGTCGACCCGGAAGGTGAACTCGTCGACCGCGTCGTGGCTCTCGTAGAGGAACGCTCCGACCTCCTGACAGTCGCCCAGCTCTGCGTCCAGACAGAGCTTTCCGAACGTACCCTGCAACGCCTGATTCACCGCCGGCTCGGGTTAACCCCAAAGTGGCTCATCCAGCGACGCCGTCTCCAAGAAGCCGCGGAGCAATTGCGCACCACGGCGGGAACCCTGGCAGGGACCGCCGCGATGCTGGGCTACGCCGATCAAGCCCATTTCACCCGCGATTTCTCCCGCGTCACCGGATCCACACCGAGCAAGTTCGCCACCGAGTACCGGGCGAGGAGCACCTGAACAAGGTCCCGATAGCCAATGGCGTACTGGGACACTCGTCCGTCTCTGGGCCCAAATGCTGCGAGGGCTTGGGAATCTGACGCAGGCTGACGGATCATTTCTTCGAGCCAGTGCTCGCCCTCGCGGACCTCGACCTTTCGCTGACCTCTTCGATGAGTAGTTCGACGTCGATCAGCGATCGAGTACGCGCCTCTGCTCCTTCATGGAGTATCCCCAATGCACGTTTGGTCGGCCGGATGGAAGTCCGCCACTGCCCATTGATAACGGGCCATCATCGATGCCGCGCGCCACCTGCATCCCAAACCGATCCCTCAGCGGCACACCTTATGTGAACAGGCTCAGTATTCGATGACACCTGGGCGGATCCAGTGTCAGGCCCCGCTGCACCCACCCACAGTAAGCAGGACATCGATCGCACGACCACCCAGGCCCGGGCCCTTTCAGCGGGACCGGCCGCGGCTTCAACGAACGCATCAAATGCTGCGTAGACGTAGCGGTCCTCAGGGAGTTCGTCGAGCCGGGACCAGAGCACTCGTCCGGCGTCGTACTTGGGTCTCCGCGGAGGCTGCTGCGGAGACGGCACGGTCAGGAAAGACTGCGACCGCGGGGTTTCGGCTTCGCGGCGCTGTTCGGTGATCGATCAACACCGCGTCTTGCATCGCAGCGTATCGTGACACACGATGCGGAGGGACTTGCGTGCCGCTGGACCATCGGTCCAAGCAGTAGGCTTCCACCATGCTGATAGCTGACCTCCCCGACCTGACCATCCGTTCACTATCCGTCAGCGAGATGGATAACAACCCCTCCTAAATGTAGTGTCGGCCTATGATCACGACATCGGCTCCGAAACGTGCTGCTATCTACATCCGTCAGTCTCAAACTTCAGACGGCACCATCTCCCCTGCTTTGCAGGAACAGCACGTTCGGGAGTTCATCGCTCGGCAGGACGGCTGGACCATCACAGAGGTCTACTCCGATATCGACATATCCGGACGCAAGACCTCCAACAGGCCGGGACTGCTCGCTCTCGTTGCCGACTACAACAAAAAGAAGTTCGACATAGCGGTAGCTGATGACTACAGCCGCTTCTCAAGGGATATGTCAGACGGTGCAGACCTCATTGGTTCAATGTCTGTCGCTACCTACGCTGAGGGTGTCCCTGATCCGGACGACGACTTTGCACCACTGCTGTACATGCTGCTCGCTCACAAATACAGCAAAGAAATGGGCAAGCGCTGGAGGGCAGCGCACGCCTACCGGCTAGCGGCAAAGCTACCGCCCAACGGAGTCAGGCAGTTTGGGTATGACCGGTTCGATAAGGACGGAAAACCGGTACTTCCTACCACCAAGGGCAGCGTGCAGGAATACCGGATCAACGAAGACGAAGCCGCAATCCTCTACGACCTATATAAGAGGTACATCGGGGGTGAAGGTTCAATATCCCTGGTGCAAGACCTAACCAAACGTGGAGTCAAGACCGTGCGCGGTGGGGACTTCTCAAGTTCGCAGCTTTTGGACCTTCTGGATAAGCCGTTTGCAGCCGGGTACTTTATCTGGGATGGGCATGAATGGGAAGGCAAGCACAAGCCGATACTGACCGCGACAGAGTGGACGCACTACAAGGACGCTAGAGCGAAACGCAAGGTGCACCAAGCACCACGCAATCCGAAGTGGTGGCTAGCCGGTATCGGCAAATGCGGCAGATGTGGGGCGAACCTTGTCAGTACCACGATCAAGGGCAAGCAATCCGTGAACTGCTCTGTCTACAACAACAAAGGTAAGGCCGCGTGCGCTGGAGTGTTCAGGAAGCGTGCGACGGTGGACTATCACACAATGATGTGGCTCTTCCGTCAGCGTGCAGCACTGGCCGCTGTGATGCCTACAGATGATGAAGCACGCCTAGGCGCTGAGAAGGCGGTTGACGAAGCACAGGAGCAAGTCGGTGCCTCCAGGAAGGCATTGACTGAACTTCTACTCACCATGACTACTCATGGTCTGAGTGAGGAAATGGCCGCTGACGCTATCGCAATCCGCAAGAGTGAACTCGCTGACGCATCAGAAGGCCTCAGACAGGCACAGCTAGCCCTTGGTGGATTCATCCCGGCGACGACCATCAGCGAACAGCTTGATAAGGGGTTTGAGCTGATGGGAATGAAGCCTGAGGATGAAGAGCTTTCCGAACAAGCCCTTCCAGCATTCAGGGAAGCCGTCTCAAAGCTTCTAAAAGAGGTACGCATACTTCCTCCGGTGGATGGCAACCGCAGCCCTAACCGGGACATGCGGCCCGAGATAGTTTTCGTTCCGCAGTGAATCCATGATCAGGTGCCTGTTGCACTAAGCGCTCCGATGATCGGGGCGCTTTCTGCGTAAGGGACTGCGACGATAGTGTATCTAAACTTCTCACTAAATTTTTTTGTAACGTGCAGTTTCTGAACCGACCAGATACTCTGTACCGGAGATCAAAGATCAGTAGTCAATCAAAACCATAGACTATGACACTTTGGTGCAATATATATTGCCGGGTACATTGTATCTATTTGTGGCCCAGCAAACTCAAAAGAGATAAAAGGGGGTCGAATTCATGATATAATAGATGTATGCAATTAATACATCAAAAAAGGTCGTCAATATGAAACGTGGAACACACAGTAGGACCCCTCTAACGCTTGCGCGCTACAGACTCTCACGTGCTGAGAGCAGGCTTATCAGGATGCAAGAAAAACTAAATCAAACACTGAGAGAAAAGTACGAGATCGCTCAGGAAGTTGCCCAGTTGGAAAGCTCAAAAGCACCCTGAACTGAAAACCCCATGGAGTCTTCGAGTCAAGAACAAATAGACAATCGACCATTCAACTTTGAACGATAATCACCGTCGATGCAGGAAATGCATCCCGGCGAATAGCGACGGGAGTACATATGGCCCCACCACACACTATTAGAAAGATTGAACATGGAAACCGAAACACAAGCACAGAAGCAAGTCTACGAATATGCACCAAAACCACAGAAGCAAGTAATCAAAGAGCTAGGCGAAGAATGGGTAAAGCATTCCGAGAATGATAACCGCACCAGCTTGGACGGTTTCCTCATCACAGCAGCAACGATCCCATCGAATGACCTCGACGCAGCAGATTGGATTCATTACTACGTTGGAGACCAGTACACCTACATCCCCACATCCAAAGGTAGTGGCGACTGGTACTTCTGGAACGGGAAAGTTCACGAGAAGGACAGCAAGGGACTCATAGACGACTACCTTGCAACGGCAATGGCCGACCTTGTGAAAGAAATGCTGATTCGCATGTCGCTATACATAAGAACTGCATCGTGGATCGATGAAGAGGGCCGCAAGAAGATCATGAAGGCTCTTGAGCCAGCAGCGAGCTACAAGACACAGCTTCGTGGTGAGACCGGACACTCAAAGCTCCGCAAGCGCATTCAGAAATCGTTCTTTGAAGATGAAGACTATTTCGACCGAGACCACAACTGGGCTGTCATGTCTGACGGGCGCGTGATCGATCTCAATGACCTTCACGGCGCATTCCTAGAGCCAGACCCAAAGCGTCCCGTCACCAAGAAGCTTGGTGTCTACGTAGACGACCTAAACGATGACGCGCGCAGTGTAGGCGACGAGCGCGGTGAGGCACATTGCATGCGCGGTGTGCGCCTCTGGCGGGACTCCCTCGACCAGTGGGTACCAGATAAGGCCGACCAGAAGTACCTACAGGTAGCCGCCGGTGCAGCGCTACTGGGTAGAGGGGATGCCAAGAACATTGTCACCCTAGTAGGACTCACCAACACCGGCAAGAGCACCTATGTCCGCACACTCGCTGGCGTGTTCGGAAACTATGCCGGAACTCTGCCGGTCGATGCGATTGTTCAGAAGTACAACGGTTCAACGAACTTCGATCAGTACAAGGCTCGCGGGAAGAGGTTCCTGTATCTGGAAGAGCCGAAGAACACCAAGACCGATGATTCGTTCCTGAAGGCTCTCACTGGCGGTGGCGGCACAGTACCCACGCAGGAGAAGGGCAAGAACTCTGTCGAGTGGAAACCTCAGTGCGTCCTGCACATCGGGGCGAATCACATTCCGAAGATCGATACCGCTGACAATGCGATTGTGGAGCGCCTGAACATCGTCAGCTTCGACAACGTGTTTAAGCCGAGCAGTCGAAGCACTGTGCCTCTGGAGGAAACTCTGCTGGATCAAGCCGGTGTAGCAATCCTGCACTGGATCATGGACGGAGCCGACCAGTACAACACTCTGGGCAGCATTCCGAAGTCCGAAGCAATCACTGCACGCGGTAAGACGAACGCAGTGCAGGGTTCCGTTCCGTTGAAGTGGCTTGCGGAAGTGACGGCTGGCGACTATCCCCAGTACGTCATAGATGTCACTGCGAAGGCATCCGCATGGGCGGAACCAGTAGATGTGTTCCCACGGTTCAAGATGTGGTGTGTGAACGCTAACGAGAAGGCACCCAGTAAGGCCGTATGGCTGGAGGAACTTGACCGTCATCTGAAGGCACCATCGGGCTTCCGAAACACGAGGCCGGGAGGTTCCGCACGAGTCTACGGTGTGCTTCCGGGACTCATGAATTGCACAAAAAAAGTGCACAATCAGAATCAGGCCGGAATCCTGGCCATCATGGAAGGAATCGGTAGCCTGTAAAATGCACAAATGTGCAGGGTTGGTGCATGGTTTGTGCAAGCCATGCACCACCCAAAACCCCTAGAATCCAACGATCTACTACTACTTAGTGCTATTGTGCATTATTTATTTATTATTTGTAGTAGTACTAGAAACAGTCTCTTCTCTCTATATATCCCTATACAGAGCTAGTAGAAAATAAGAAAATGCACAATTGCACAAGCACCAACAACACGACGCAACGACGCCTTTCTTAACACCCCAATCGCCTGAAAGGCGGACAGCATGACCAAGTACACAGATGGCTCAAATGGTATGAACAACGAAATTCTCGGCTGGGACGAAGAATACGAGGCATATCTGAAGAGGCACGAAAAGCCAGTTGATCCTGAGAAGGAAGCTGAAGAGCTACGCAAGATCATTGAAGAATTTGAAGAGAGAATTCACGGATAACCGTCGCGCCAGCGATTGCCGCCGGATGACTCCCCGCGGTGCATGTGGAGTACATGCGAGTTCCGAGTTACTCATGGTGATTACACGGGAGCATTGATAGAATGGCCACAACACCCATTTCAGGTTATTAAGAAATCGGTGGGTTGTTATGTTGACAGCAGGGAAAGACCTGCGTATTCCTCCGAACCAACGGATCATATCGCGGTGACAGCCGGAAAGACGGCACCTAAGACGCTCTGAGGACATTCTCAGGGCGTTACTGCTTTAAGAGGAACCCGCCATGCCCCGTACACAATCTAAGCCCTCAGAACGCTTGTGCCGCCCTTCCAAGGAGAGGCGGAACTGCCTAAATAGGGTTCAGGGGAATGAGCTGTTGCACTGCTACACGGACCCTTTGGACACAACGGACTTGACGACGGCCGGCGCAACTATATGCAATGGCCTAGCTTCGGGAGCGTTAGTTTTTGAGACGGTTCCTTACGTGGAGGTTCCAGGTGCTAGTTCCTAGGGGCCTACTTCCAAGGCTCGAAGTTGACGCGGGGGTATGTTGTGAACATTTCACAGCTATTTCATCAAGGAGGCAGGGCCATAGGTCCCGAAAACGGCCCTAAAAGTTTTTGTAAACTACCGCCGCATCCCTGTTAAGGAATTCACTGTCCAAGAAGGACGGACAGACTAGACTTTCTTGCAAATCTCCCGGAGCGCGCGAAAAACGCTAAAAGTTTTTGTAAATCGGGGACCAGGCGAGGAATCGCCTCTTATGGATCGGGAACAGTCGCCAGCGCTGCCCAGGTTATACGCCGTGCGAGCCTGATAATGCCTTAGTAAGCACCGATCTAGTTCCGGGCCGTTACTGCGTTCCATAGCGATAGCTCCGGCTGTTGCAGCTACTTAGCAAGATAACGGTAGAGCGTTGCTACTGAGACCCCAACCGCCTGGGCGACTTCTTTAGGGGTCATAGTCCCCGCCGCGTGGAGCTGCTTAGCCCTACTGACCTTCGCACTATCTAACAGCTTCGGTCTGCCACCATTGCGCCCACGTGCACGTGCTGATGCAAGCCCGACATTGGTGCGTTCCCGGATAAGGTCACGCTCATACTCAGCTAGTGATCCAAAAATGCCCAGCATAAGCTTTGCTTGGGCCTTGTTTCCATCCGTGCTGAGCATGGGGTTATCCAGTACGCGTACACCGATGCCTTGCTCTCCGAGTTCCTGAAACAAATGAACCAGATTCCCGAGGGACCTCCCCAGGCGGTCCAACTTGGCAACAACTAGCGTGTCCCCCTCCCTGAGGGAGTCTAGACACTTGGTCAGACCGGGTCGCTCTGCTTTGGCTCCACTCACTCCATGATCCTGGAACATGTGACGGGCATCATCTTTCACTCCGGCTGCGATCAGCGCATCATGCTGGCCGTCCGTGTTCTGCTCTGCCGTGCTGACTCGCATATACCCGACCAGTGCCAACCTTGACTCCTAGTTCTCACTTACCCAACGAATAGTACCATTATGAGAAGTACTTTATGCGATGCGTTATGAGAATACAAGTTCACCCAGTTCTCGCGGGTCGACCGCCTTAAGCCCATCAACCATTCTCACACTCAACATACGATCGTTTGTGAGACACATGTTTGAGCCTGCGAGTCGTCCTCGTATTTCTGCGGTCAATGGCGCTCAGGCGCTAGGAGCCATAAAACGATAAGCATGGTTTTGAGGCGGGATGCATTCGCTCTGCCGGTGAGCATCGATCCGTCACCGGCCCCGGAGCCGATCAGGCTAAGTTGGACACAATACTGACTACCCAACAGCAATACGGAAATCAGTCTGTCGCTTGTCAAATCTTTTTTCAACACTGCAACTGTCTTATTCTCGCCAGATACTCCAGTTACCTCATCCACGCGGACGACTTGCGTATGTTTGTAGTCCACAAGCGTTTCGGCGACGTCTCCACGAATACTCAGATTCTTGGATGTGACGATATTTCTTGAATCCGCAACTGAGGTGTACCACCAGCCGTGAAACAGGGTGGGGTCAGGATTGAAAAACTCTTTTGCTACCAAATCGGGCGTAATGTATCTCGCGGGGTCGCTCGTTGGAACCTTTTGACTGAAGAGCTCTCCCAAAAATTGCATGATCACTTGGAGTTTTCTCCGGTTCCCCTTTCGAAGTCCAGGGATTCTAGCCTCGGTAGTCATGTCGATGGCTAGGATTCTATGACTGGATCGGAAGAGCGACATTGCGATCAAATCGCCCGGCTTAGCATGAATTTCTAGTCCAGCGGTCAGTGGATCCAAGGCCGTATACAGCAGAGGCTCGCCTGCGTCGTTGACCCGGCCAGCGCCTATATGTTGGGCTGGGGCAGTCCAAATATCTGCCACGGTCTGGACATCACCCAACAAGCTGATTTTGCGTGCTCTGAATAATGGAATTCCCGCAGGCACCCCAACATGAGCGTATGGAATCATCAGATTGGCGAACCCAGGTGCGGTCAGAGTGTCGAATAAGGCTTGTCTGATTCCTGGCCTATCTACTAGCGTGTCGGAAATCTTTTTGTAGTTTCGAATTCTTTGACAAAGCGCGCTGATGTCCAAGTTACTTAGATACTCGTCGGCGCGCCAAGTAACCTTGCCGAGAAGGGGGCCAAGATCATTAGGGGGATGCTCCACGGGTCGACTGTCCAATGCAGTCTTCGACCGAACTGCGCCGGTGCTGTAACTTGCAGGCATTCCGAAAGGGGCTGATCTCTTGCTCAGCTGCGTAAACTCCGCGTGACGAGCTAGTTTCCTGAGGATGTAGGGGTCGAAATCATCGATAGATGCCATGGTCTATTATTATCCGACGCTGCGTCTAATGCCGCCTGCGCAAGCCAACCTCCGTGAATGTCACCTTTGGAGGCTATGGTCTGGTGCCGGAGGAACGCGGTGACGAGACGTCATTCGTGCTAGACCATAATCAGGACCCTGTCAGACCCCGCCTATACGCGGAGGTCAGTGAATTATTGAGTAGTTTGCAAACCAATCCACTGCTGGGAATGTACTATGGCGACTCCCTCAGATGGCTACGGATACATGCTAATCCTCGCCTTCTTCGCGAACCAGGTCTTCGAACTCTTGCCGCATACCGAGTGCCAAATCCTTCTCGGAACACATGAGGTAGTTTATTTGCCCTAGAAGTCGTTGCTTGAACTTATTTTCAGTCACACCTCGGGCAAGGGCTTGTTGCTCGACCCCGAACTTTTTCATGAAATACAGATCTTGGCGAATCCGTTTTTTATAATATCGAGGCACTCGCGGGTGGTCCGGATGAGCTATCACGAAACCGGTAACATTCTGCGGGTGACCCCTCCGTTGGAATCGAACCTTCTTTCTATTCACCTCAAGGTTATGGAGAGCGAGTATCTCGGTAACGGCTTCCAAATGATCGTCGTTGACAGCATCACCCGAAAAAGTGAGATCGTCGGCGTACCTAGTGTAGGTAAGATTCAGATCCGCGGCGAGTCTGGATAATTGGACGTCAGCTTCGCGAAAGTACATGTTGGAAAGAACAGGACTAGTTGAGAAACCCGTGGCCAATACGTTTCTGAAGGTGCTTATGTAGGTGATACCGATTGCAACCTGAGGTGTCGCCCCAAGCCCAACTAACGTGGACATTATTTCCTCATTCGAAATGGATGAGAAAAATTCAGAAATATCAACAGTCAGCAATGCTGGAGCATCTAGATGTGCCATAGCGTTGGAATATGATCCACGGTCACGCGTGAACCCATGTACATCCGGATGAGGATCGAGCACCTGCCTGTCCAGGAATTCCTTGAGCTTCTTTTGCAGTCTGGCCAGCGAAGCGTCGACTGGCTCGGCGATTGTTCGATACCCTCCGGATGGTTTGCGTATCGTCAATAGCTTCAAGTCATACAGAGCAAGCGGCTTAGAGAGCCAGACTAGTGCCTCATCCGGAAGCGAAGCGGCGACCAGGAGATCCTCCAAGCTCTGAATCCCAGACAAGATTGTCATCGACGGCCACTCATCTGCTCGTAGATGCGGGGCACGGACTCACGCATGAAGGCAATGCCAACTCATTTGCTTATGCACGCGAATCGCGCACCGTTGAAACTCCGTACCCCGCATCTTAGGAGAGTACCTGAGTACTCCGCCCGTGGCTACACGACGAATGGTGACGTCCGGCAAGCTGGAAGTACGACCGATCTCCTAGGCGACCGGATGATCTACTTGAGATGCTCTTTCCAATGTCCCATGAATAGAGCACAGAGCATGATGGTTCAATACTCGCGAGTGTTCGATAAGGATGTTCTTTGCGTGCTTTAGCAACATCGCAACAAGCCTTCATCCACACTGCTATAGCTTGTGTGGCGATTGCGATGCAATAGTCCGCAATTGCGAGGGATCGATCCTGCTTAGTTCCGATCGAATGGGAAACCAACGCAGGGTCATAGTTTGTTCTCTCAATTGCCGTTTGGACGATTTCAGAAAACTGTCCCTTGAGGCGGTCGTTCTGCTCGAAAACGAAGTGCACCTGCTTATCCTTCAGTTTCCGTAGAATTCCCATAACTAGCCACCCAAACTGATCCGAGAGAGTAGCATACGAGTCTTCAGATGGTTCTAAGTTGCTTGAGCACCACCAATCAAAGTCCAATTTTGGCAGAAGATTGAGGAAGGCTTGTTTGGCAATAAAGTTATCTTCGACGTGGTGAAAGCCGGTTTTTTCAAACTTCTGCGCGGATGGTTCTAGCCGAAAATCGGGACGCAGTAGGAGACTTCTTATTGCCTGCTCAATCGCAGCCTCAATTGATTGCACGTTTCCAACAATAACGGCACACGCAGAAGGAAATCTTGCATCCCCGTCCAAGGCCCCTTCGTCGAGGAACACTGTGATTGTTCGTTCCTTCGCTCGGCTAATATTCAGTTCGGGTGAGTTTGCGCCGATGTCTGCCTCTACCCTAGAAGGCCGGAGTATCAGACATATCTGAGAGGAAATCCTAGAGATAGCCTGCCAAGGTTTCATTAAGATCGTCCCATCAATGCGTAGGCGCCTCAAGCACTGCAAGTCTAGGGGCAATGGTTTGTGACCTCGCAACCCCACTTGGTGCGTACATTAGCAACTCCATAGTGTGTGCACAGTTTCGAATGCTACCGAAATAGCAGCTCCATCCCTCATCTGGACACCGGCTGGCGAAAATTCCACAACGGGGAGCGGCTTAGCGAAGTCGTAATTGGCTTGTAGTCGTCCGACGCCATCAAATTTTGGATGCGGAGGGATGAGCACGTCACAGCCCATTCTCCGATGATCGCCCGACGGACGTACAACTACCAACAACCTTAGACCCTGAAGTTCAGCAGCCAGAAGCTCTTCTCTGTAACGTCCGCTTACCACCGCTGAAAGCCGGGCTATAACTCGCCCTCCTATCTCTACCCCTAATCTTTTGGCATGCGTGGGCTTCGCAGCTTCTAGCAATACAAGGTGGGCAAAAGCGTATTCGGCGGCTGAGACTGAAAGATGGTTCCTTAGATCATCCACATACAGGTCTTCAGACGGCGCCCATCGTGCTCCGCTCTCATGGTCAAGCAGGCCCATACCCTCAGAGGCGAATGCACTCGCTCCTGGTAGCTCCCAAGTAGAAATGGGCTGAGGCGGGTTCACGTTCTCGACGTGAAGATAGAGTTTAATCCTAGTCTTCGACTCTGAGTATTCGTCGTTCGCTGGCAGCAAGCGCGCGAATATCTTGCCAGTGATGAACGGCACGTGGCCGTCTCCTATCCACTTCGTTAGGAACGGCAAATAAGCTGTCGCGATTTCCGCTGGGAGGTAACCGACATGATGATTTTCAAGCGACACGGCCACGGCATTGGGGTCAAACGGATTGGTAGGTTCGGGGAGAAGTGCAAAATGTAGGTTGACCGTTACGTCACCGGACATTACAGTCTCGGGAAGGAATTCGGCTAAGAATTCTTCGTGGTACCAAAACCCCGCGCAAGTCACCTCCGAGTACCCCGCGAGATGCACCGGAGTACCTGTGGCGGTTAGTCGATTCCGAACGGTTCTAACGTTCACTGAAACTGCTCATTCAGATTCCATCCTATTTCTATGAGGCTGTGCGGTCGCTTTGAACAATTCCCTCCGCCAAGCCCCGCTACTCGGTCCCCTTGTTTCCCAGCATAAGCACCGATGCTCTGTATTTGATTATCAACCGTAGAAATCTAATTCTCCCTCCCAATTAGACAAGAGCTAAGTGTTTGGCACCGGAGGGACAAGTCCCTCTGTTTCGAATAACGACGGTTCAGTGGCTGGATCAAACACGGACATTTCGTGCGACTTTGCTAGTGTGCTAACGGCTGTTCTCAACAAGGTGATTTCACCTGTGGCCCACCGCTTCAAAACTCCAGCAACCACTTCGTCTAGCCGCTCAGTCGCTACATACGGGACGGCGCGTTGTCTAGCTGCCGACTTGAGGAGTTCGCGCTCAATGTTCAGCTTCCTCAGCAGCTCACTCGCTTCGCGTGCTTCCGGAATCGGAATAACGCCCACCCACCCGAGTTCACGAATCTCTCTAACAAACTCGACTCTGGCTGGTGCCCTTAGGTCCATGGGCTCCTCACCGTTCACTTTGACGGTAGTCATCTCGATAAGCGCGTCCTGGGCCATCTGAATAGGCGGGACTGCATCGACGTATTCGACACCGTCCAGCTCGGTCAATCGTGCCAACCCAATACCATGGCTATCCCTTATCTCGTCGTACACAGTCTGGATTGCCCGCTTTACGGGGTCTTGCGTCCTGCCACCGCCCCGCGCTCCAAGTGCGCGCCTATTCAGTCGCACTAGGTCTTCAACTGCCTCCACAGCACGCCGCCATCTTGCGTACGACATATACAAGCGATCGAGAAGCACCGCAGCGCTGCCGGGTGACTCCCCAAGCGCTATGAGGATTGCACTGTCCAGCTCGCGCCGAAGTGGATCCACCGAACCATTCTTGTCGGGTGCGCTGGGAATGCGGTCCGATTCGCGAATGCTATCGAGCGCATTGAGCACTCTCGCCGTGCCAGTACCCGAGAACCTACGTGGGTCAGGAATCCTCATCGACCGTGCTGCGGGAGGGCCCACATCGTAGGCTCCCTCATTGCCCGTGGCTACACCTACGAGCAATCTTGCTGTCATAGTAAATGTAGAGTTCAGAACGGCGCCTAGAAGGTCAATCGCCACTTCCCCCTTCGGATTAACTCCAATAAATCGACCGTTCAGAATTGCCCTGGCTTCAGTGTTATCCACCGCGAAATAATCTAGTGCAGAGTTGTATGGTAAAGCCCAAGGGGACCGGACCACCGTTCGGTTCTGGCGATACCAGACACCATCTGCGTTCGACTTCACAAGCCTCTGCTGATGAATACCGAAGTCTTCTCCAGCCTGGATGTAAGCTCGGGCACCACTGTCGCGCGCGCTTGTTGAGGGCGAGAAGTATCTGCCCGGAAGATTTCTGGCACGAACAACGAATCTCCTGCTACCAGCGTTGTCCAAATCCTTTGGATTTTGCAGGGCTGGCTGAAGGTGAGAATTGGCGATTGTGCCCTGCCACGCACCGTTCAACCCCTGTACCGTGGATTTAGCGCTCCGTTCAGAACTGGACAACTTCACGAAGAAGAACTTATCTGCACCCGTCTTTGCTCCTAGATGCACCGTACCCAGATCCTCAAGCTCGACAAAATCATCGCGGGCATCGAGTACATGACCCATATAAGGACTGCGAAGATACCGAGACCGCCAAGGCGCACCAACATAGCGCCCGCCGTCGTCCTGGCCCAGAGTCCGCAGAGCAACTTGGTTCACGCTGTGATGGTCGAAATCGTCTCCCTCTCCATGTCCAACTAGTGACAGAAGACGATCACGAAAACTGTCGACGCTCAACAGCCGCAAGGTGTCATCGGCCGAGTCATAGCCGTAAAGCTTAGCTAGCGGTCGTCGTAGAGTAACGAACCGAACTTTGGCCTCCGCTAGAGATTCTTCTGGGCGCAGCTTTCGTGCGATCAAGACAACAGTTCCGACGCGAGCCTCACCAAACCACTGCTCGGCCATCGATTCCATGACGAGTTCTATATGAAAGGTGGACGTCAGCCATTCTTGGAGTTGCACTCCGTAATCGGAATCGAGCCATTCTCCCGATGTAATGAAGGCCATTCTGCCGGATTCACCCAAGAATCTCGCTGCATGGAACCAGAAGAAGAGATGGTAGTTGAACCTATGTTTCAACGGTCCGCGCATGGGATAGCCCTCGGCGTATCTCGCTAACGCGTCATCAGCCCGCCCACCAATGTTGGAATAACCAATGTAGGGAGGGTTGCACACTACAGCCGAAATGGCAGATAAAGTGCGCTCGCCATATCCGCCTTCTCCGTCGGGAAGGCTCACGAAGCTTTCCCCGGGCCTGACCCCGAAGAACGAGCCAACCCTGATTTGCGGGTAATTGCTCCCTGACGCAAGATTCTGAGAGGCCAAGCTGATGGTGGATACAGACGCGGCGAAGGCAGATATATCGCCACCCGCGATTTCCTTAAGGCGGGCATTGTGGTCAGCCAGCGGCACAAATGCCTTCTTCCGGGCATATGCACGGACTAAAAAGGTGCCTCCCCCGCTTGCCGGATCGTACACTGTGCCGACTCCGTCTGGTAGGGCTGCGGAAAGCATGAGATCGACCACATCCGGCGATGTGTAGTGCTGGCCCCACTCATAACGCTCATGAGGATCAATAAGACGCTCAAATAACCGGCCAAGAACGTCGAAGCTGATGGTTTCAAGTTGAAAATGCTCTAGGAGTTCTAAGACATGCACCCATCCCAGGCATGATTCTCTTGAAATAAGCGCCCATAGGCAGACCTCGTCGAACACAAAAACTGTCTCATAGTCCCCAGTAATTTCTCTTGCTTGAGAAAACAGGTTCTCCACGGAACTCCGTGTGAGGCCTGGGTTTCCGGTCTGGGGCAACTCAAGAAGGGGCAGGTCTGGCTGCGCGCGCCTCAGTGCGCCATAGAACAGCAGGCGCGTGGCGAAAACATACGTCACGACCTGAGACACACGTGTGATCTCAGACTGAAACTCTTGTGAATCGTGCAGCCACCCTTGCTTATCGACCATCCATCGAATCAGCTCGTCGCTAAACTGCGGGTCGATTAGTTGCCGCTCATGTATTGCATCTCTAGTTTCCGCGAACGGTCGCGCAAGGGAAGCTTGCAGAGAGTCCACGAAAAATTCATCCGGCGGAACCGTCGGCACTGATTCCCGGCCGGTCAGCATGGGCGCGATTCTTCGAAGAAGCTCCTCCCAAGCGGCTCTGATCTGTCCGTAAAAAGCGGGAACGTCAAGCGAGGTCCGCGTGGCCGCCATTTGGAGCGAACTTACCGGAACGGCACGCTCACGCAATGGAACATCGTGTCGGCTGTGGTCCAATAATCTAAAGTCTTTGCCGTCCGAAGTTGCGGACCATCTCGCGCCAACAGCTCCTGCTTTGGTCATTGCGTTATGAATATTCGCCATTGAAGCCGGGCTCGCGTCGGCGTGGTCCGGAAGTCTCAGTTCGAGAACCATCAAATGGGAACCACGTGAGTCGTACAGAGTGAGATCCGCACGCCCTGACTCGCCTTCAGGAGATTCCTCGATTGTTACTCGACCCAGACCTAGGTCATAGTCATCGAATATTAGGCCGTCCCACCACGACTTGATCTCTCCGGCAAATCCCCATTCATTCATCGTATGAATGCTAGCCGATGCGAGCACATGGACATTCCAGCCGAGGAGTCGTGTTCAGAATCGTTGGTAAAGCGCTCGATAGAGGCTCAGCACCACGTGTCCTTGCGGATCTCCGACTACTACCCCACCTCTAAACACTTCCGGATCAATTAGGCCCGCGCGCAACCGGGCCCAGGCACAGCGTGGCAGGAGCTCAACCGAAATACCTCCGGACACTCCTATTCACGCAGTCCTTCCGTAAGCGACCTTGATAGCCATATCCTTTGAGCGTGGTCCTTCCAGCCGGCACAGAGGTGGTGGACCCCGATGACTGGGGTCCGTGCGTTTCCACGGCGGAGTGGAAGCTGATGTGGCTGCGAGGGCTTACACCCGAGCAGATAGCCCGATTCTGTCGTGTACCGGCGAAACGGGTCCGTCGAGTCCTCCGGACGTTTGAGGAAACCTATCCGGAACTGGCTGGTAGACGACTCATACGCATTGATCGCCCCGCTGCCCCGACACCTACTCAATTGCGACGAAAACCTCCCCGGCCCTCCTGGGACGTCAGTCTCAGGGAAGCAAAAGAGTTTCATCAACGGCATCACCGGCTGCCGCGCATCCTCTCCAAAGACCCAATCGAACAGCGTCTTGCCGTGTGGGTCGCGGGCCAGCGCAAGCAGATCCGCAATGGTTCCATCAGCAATGATCGACGGGAACTGCTGTTTGCAGCGTTTGGAGATTGGGTTGGCCTCCCGCGTCCGGTGATCGAAACCAACATGTGGGATCAACGCCTAAATGAAGTGGCCCATGTCATCAATAGGGAAGGACGCCCTCCCCATCTTCGGCAAACCGGCGACCGTTCTGAGAACACTCTGGCGACCTGGCTAGTGACCCAGCGCGGAATTCACCGTCGCGGCACATTAGACCCCGCGCGGCGATCACAACTGGATGAGCGGCTCCCGGGATGGGACAACGGCTGGCGGTGAAGTGGACTCTCGCAGTTCCTGATACGGGACGCTCAAAGTGCCTCACCGGGCGAGTCACTAGGGAACAAATCGACTTCGGCTAATTGGGGTACGTCAGGCACTGGGCACTAGAGGAACGACGGACTTTCAGGCAGTGGATCGATACAAGAGGGACGCGCGAATTCGCGCCGTGTTATGGCCCGAAAATAGTGCAGTCGTTCACCACCAGCGATATCCGCACTGCCTGTTCTGACACTCCCACTTAGCAGTATTCCGTTCAAGCAGACCAGTCCTCGGATTGATCTGCTCCAGCATGTCCATACAGCAGCCTGCGAAGACCGTGTTCGGCATCGTTTCATGCCCGTCAGGGAAGTATTCGCCATACGCGATCTTCCAGGCTTCAGTCCCACACCGTGGACAAAGGCGTAGCTTCAGCCCCGCTGACCTACTCGTGAGTCTCGTCATGGGAAAAGGGTACTGCCCCGAATCGATACCTGCACTGGCCAGGAATGGCTAAAGTATTTTGTAAGCAGGACCTGAAGCTTGTGCGCTCTGCATAGATGTTGCGCAACAGACTGAAGGTGCGGAAGGCCGAGAATTAACCGAGTTGATCCAGACAGAGCCCCTCAGCTTCGTCCTGCTGAAGGGCGTTCGCGACGCTAGCCCACATTATCTGCATACCGAGTTAATCGCTTCAAAACAATGCATGCTCGGACAGCAAATCCACGATGAGATGGTTTACGGTTTCCTGCGCGCTCTTGACGAGATGGTGCTCAACGACACTATCGACGAGAACGGGGAGATCCTCAACGGTCTATTGACAGCAACACGGGTCGGAGGGACGGCCTTCTTCGGTGACACGGTGCGCACAGTCCGGCGCGCCCTGGGATCTCAAGAAGGCCAAGGCATCGAGCCGACGCACGTCACAATGAATCCCACCGACTTGGAACCACTTGAGACCATGCAGCTGTCGGACGGCTCCTACTTGCTTCCTGATCGTCCGGGTGATTCAGGGGCGCGTCGAATCTGGACCGCCCCTGTCCTACTAGTAGCCGGCCTCGCTCCCGGGACAGCCGTGGTCGGTGACTTTACTACAGGGTCTATAGGCATCGCTTCTCGCGGGACGATCCATCCCCAATGGAATCCTTTTAGTAAGGACACAACCAATGAGACGATCTAGCGCGTCGAAGGACGGTTCAGTCCAATCATCACGAGACCCGCTGCATTCGAGCTTGTCGGAGCCTCGGAGAGTTCGGGTTAGAGACGATCGTACTCGTAGCTGATTCAGACGAAACCCGATTAGAGCACGGACGGCCCGTCATTCGGGTCTTCCGCGCCTATACCCTCTTCATCGGCTGCAGGTGCTTCGCCCAACGACTCCGGGTTGGCGTATGTACGAAGAAGTGAAGGTAGATACTGCGAAAACGCATCGACAACCTTCGCCAGCAAGGGGTCGTCGTGGGAAGGGAGATCCCTGGCCTGGTGGAACAGGAAATTTCTCACTTTATAGATTGAGTCAATACCCGGCTTCGATTCAACCTGCAAAGACTCTAAAAAGTCCTGCGATACGAGCGCGAAGTCACTAAGATCTGACGCACAGTTTGAATATCGGCTGACAAGGAGCTTTAGCCTTCCTCGCTCCCTTATTTCGGAACCCAATCGATCGAACTGATCCCTTGCAGATGACGTTCCACCCTGAAGGTTCGTCACCATTTCCTGTAAAACCAATGGGAGCCGGTGCCGCATGACATTCTCCATCAGGTATTCGAATACCTGATAGAAATAGAAATACTGAGTAACTAGTGAAGGACTTGAAACAGCAGACAATACAAGCAGCTTCGAGAGCATCTGTGGATTATCAAGATGCTCCGAAATTAGTGAAACGTTCACCTTAGAAGTCGGATCCGATCCGGCCCAGTCCAGTCCAGCAGGGCTGCAAGACGCAGCTGGGACATAACCATAACTAATAAGGCTCGGCAGTATGCGGTCCATACTGAAGTCGATTTCGTCTGGGATCTTCGAACGACTCAAGACCAGGAAACTAACGTTATCGTCGAATAGATCGGAGAAGAGAATTGGCTGAGTTTCTCCCGCGAACGACTCGAACACTTCCGGTGATTTTTCAGCCAGGTACTCGAGGGCGAGTTTTATGGCCATATACGAATAGTTTCGGAAGTACTTCTCCTCGGCACGGCCATGGTCGACGGAACCCAGAGCGTTCACCGGAATCATAAATCCGATGCGGGGGCCCCCTCCCGGCGCCGCGCCCTTTAAGTGCACTGGAAAGATAGCGCTCTCTTTTAACTCTTTCTTGGCATAGACATGAATTTCGAACTTCATGCTTTCGAAATCTGGAGTCACTTCTATCGGCGTTGCAATTAGCACCTCCAGATCTCCGCCTGCATGGCTAACGACGAAGGAGCCGCCATCGAAGCTGACACCCCATCCCTCTTGAGTCGAAACCGTCCCCATTTTAATTCCCTAGACGTTCTGGTCCTGGTACTTCCTAAGGGCACTAGAAGCAGCCGCTTGAAGGTCTAAGAAGCTGTCAGTTTCTGAATTAAAAAGCTCTCGAAAATAGAAGGTGAAGAATGTTCTCTGAGCGTTGCCGATCTTGCTTGTGTTGTTTTTCAGCCACGAGAGAGAAGAGTTTATCTCAAGCAAAAACTCTTCTGGGTTGTCAACTGTTACCTTCGGAATTAGCACCATCGCGCGGTCAAGGTCTTTGAGAACTTCTCTGTCGATTAGTTTCCCTAAGGCGGATCCCAGGCCAGACATCGCCTGAGGTTTTTTGAAAACCTGAGTAACGTTCTTCCCAAATGGACTCGGATCGTCCAGCTCGTCAGCTGGTAGCTCTGCATTCTCGCAAATTGAGACCACGTGGGTGATGAAAGCGTTCACGACGTGGACATACTGCTGGAAGACGTCCGTTTCCTGGTTTTCTCTGGACAACTTTTCCAAGCTTCGGATGTTCTCGAGAAGGCTGGCGCGATCAATGGGTAACTCATCTCTGTTGAGATAAGCGTTGAAGCCCTCCACGACGTCTTTGAAATTGTACTGATTGGACTTTGATGCGTAGCGACCGTCAGCCTCCTTCAGGAGTTCAATGTGAGATTCTGGGTCGTGGTAGTCGAGGTACAACATCTCAATCTGTTGGCGCAGCGACATGGGCGTTTGTCCTGTGTTCAACGTGAGCATCCGGTACAGAACGCCGAGGCGATTGAGACCGATATAGATTTCGACGCGGACGGGCATATTTCGCACCGCTTCGGCATCCGCGGCTCCCTGACCCCTGCCGACCTCGTTGAGCAAGTCGATAATGGTGTGAGTTCTCTGCAAACCATCAAGGATGACTAAGCTCGACGAATTCTCGATAATAAAATCGCTGACTTGGTGGTCATCGAGCTGGTCTACATCAGCGTTTTTCTCCGTGAGCGCAAGCACTAGGGGCGGGATAACGCAGCCTCTACGCATGTCTTGCTTCAACAATGAATAGACCGTCTTGGAAGAACTAACCCTTCGCCGTTGGAACTCGTTTTTGTCCAGGTTGCCTGAGATTAGGGTGGCATACTCGGACAACGTCATCTCAGCCAGGACGTTAACAGCATCGATTCGGTTATCGCGAAGCTTCGAGGTGATCTTCAAGTTTCCGCTTTCATCGAGTTGGGAAGGGCAAAAGGTTGAGCGCACTGCTCATCCTATCTGGACTTACGGAACGCGAAGGTGGAACGTCGCCAGAAGATGTCTGGCCGATTGTGGCTGGGATTATCATGGCGATTTCCTTCTTCCCGGCGGACTCCATCAGTTCGCGTTTGGCTACGTCGCGGACATCCTGTGCCTGTGCCCGGAGCACCTTTTGGGAGTTGGGTCCCACGTGTTCAGTAGGCATGATCTCGTCGTGAAAACGAACCATGGGTGTGAGGTCGGTTGGGAAAGTGAACCCGAGGGACGCAGCCTTCGATAGGGCCCGGCTGGCTCTGCGCAGAGACGCTTTGGAACGGCAGTACCACCATCCATGCTTATGAGACGAAGAACATCCGATCGAGTTCTGGCCAAGTCAATCGGAGTTAGGTCCCGAAAGTTCGGTTACCCCCAACTTTGGCGAATGTTCTGTGTGTAGGCTTTCCGCATGCTTATAGCCGATCTCCCGGACCTGACCATCCGCTACATTCCGACGGGTGAGATGGACAACAACGTCTACCTGCTCACGTCGAAGGCCACAGGCACCCAGGTGCTGATTGACGCCGCCGACGACGCAGACGCCATCATGCAGCTACTTAGGGAGGGCGCGGCCGACACCCCTGCCGAGCCGACGCTGGCAATGATTGTCACCACCCACTCGCACTGGGACCATGTGCGGGCGCTGGCCGACGTCGTCGGGCAAACCAAGGCGCGCACCGCCGCCGGCGCCGAAGATGTTCAAGACATTGTGGTGCCCACCGATGTGCCGCTCAATCACGGGGACATCAGCACTTTTGAGGGTTTCGACCTTGAAGCCATCAAGCTGCGCGGGCACACGCCCGGCAGCGTGGCGTTGCTCTACCGGGATCCGCATGGCCCGGCTCACCTGTTCACCGGGGACTCGCTGTTCCCTGGCGGCGTGGGCAACACGCAGGGCGACGCGGCCCGGTTCGAGTCGCTGCTGAACGACGTTTCGGAACGGATCTTCGACTACCTGCCGGACGACACCCTGGTGCATCCCGGCCACGGCAAGGGAACCACGATCGGTGCCGAGCGCCCGCATCTCGACGAGTGGCGCGCCCGCGGCTGGTAACCCTGCCGCGCGGACGTCATCCCGGCGGGCACACCGTCGTAGGGATGTACGCTCTGGAAACTTATGTGCACGTGTGGCCGGTTAGAGGCACTGTCACCCGCCACAACTGCACAAATGATTCCTGCGACCCGCCATAGCTGCGCCAATCCTGCCGTCAAGATATGGGGCCCGCTTCTGACCGGCTGTGCACAACCCTGGGCGAGAGAAGGGTTCTTGCGCTCACTCCGCGCGATTCTTGACGCCGACGGCGAAGATCCGCCGGAAGCCGAAGACCGTCCCCCACGGCTCGTCCGGGTAAGCTCCGCGGAGAAGGGCCGCGTACTGCTCGACGAAGGCGGCGCCGTCGTCGTCGCCAAGGGCGTGCAGTACCGGGCGCAGACCGGTGCCCATAAGCCATTGCAGCACCGGATCCGGCCCGGTGAGCACGTGTTGGTAGGTGGTCTCCCACACGTCGGCGTTCATGCCCACGCCGCTGAGCGATCGAAGGTAGTCGGTCGGTTCGGAGACGACGTCGGTGTGTCGCAGGACACCCCGGAGCTTGTCCCGCCACGCCCCCGATCCGGCGAGTTCCCGCATCAGCGTATGCGCCGGCGAGCCGAAGTTTCCCGGCACCTGCAGCGCAAGCCACGCACCCGGCCGGAGCGCTCGCGCCCACGACTCGACCAGCTCAGCCTGACCCGGCACCCACTGGAGGACGGCGTTGGTGGTGACGACGTCGACGTCGGACCCCGGCAGCCAGTCACGGACGTCGCCCACCTCGAACCGGAGGTTCGGCGGCAGGTCCGGCGAGTCCCTCGCCCGTTCCACCATGTCCGGTGAGGAATCAAGGCCGAGCACCTGGGCCTCTGGCCAGCGGTCAGCCAGCAGCCGGGTCTGATCCCCCGGTCCGCAGCCGAGATCGACGATGACGTGTGGCGCCGGGTGGCTGATCCTGACCACCAGATCGAGGAACGGCCTGCCCCGGTGTTCAGAGTGAAGAGAATACTGTGTGGGATCCCATCGCATCACCCCAGCGTATCGGGCGCCGGGGCTGCTACGGATAGGCTGGAGCCCTATGAGAATTCAGGAACACCTCACCGCAGGCACCGCCCAGCCCGACGACGTTTACAGTGCGTTCCTCGAGTGGACGACGAGCGAGGGGATGAACCTGTATCCGGCGCAGGACGAAGCGGTACTGGAACTGGTCTCGGGCAACAACGTGATCCTCGCGACGCCCACCGGATCGGGAAAGTCGCTGGTAGCCGTGGCAGCCCACTTCGACGCGATCGCCCGCGGCAAGCGCAGCTACTACACGGCACCCATCAAGGCCCTCGTCTCCGAAAAGTTCTTCGGCCTCTGCGAGACCTTCGGCGCCGCGAACGTCGGCATGATCACCGGCGACTCGAGCGTCAACCAGGATGCCCCCATCATCTGTTGTACTGCCGAAATCCTGGCGAACATCGCCCTCCGTGAGGGCGAACAGGCCGACGTCGGCACCGTCATCATGGACGAGTTCCACTTCTACTCCGACCCGCAGCGCGGCTGGGCCTGGCAGGTACCCCTGCTCGAACTCCCCCAGGCCCAGTTCCTCCTGATGTCGGCAACCCTCGGCGACATGGCCCGCTTCGAGGAGGAGCTGACCGAGCGCACCGGCCGGCACAGCACCACCATCAGCAGCGCCGAACGGCCCATCCCGTTGCATTTCTACTATGTGGAAACCACGGTCCAGGAATCGCTTGAGGAACTACTTAGCACCCGGCAGGCACCCGTCTACGTGGTGCACTTCAGCCAGGCCGAAGCGATCGAGCGCGCGCAGAACCTGATGAGCGTGAACGTCTGCTCCCGTGAGGAGAAGGACAGGATCGCTGACCTCATCGCAACCTTCCGATTCTCCTCGGGGTTCGGTAAGACGCTGAACCGGCTGGTGCGTCACGGGATCGGCGTTCACCACGCGGGGATGCTCCCCAAGTACCGCCGGCTGGTTGAACAGCTCGCCCAGGCGGGACTACTCAAGGTCATCTGCGGCACCGATACACTCGGCGTCGGCATCAATGTTCCCATCCGCACGGTACTGCTCACCGCCCTGAGCAAGTACGACGGCGTCCGCACCCGGCTGCTCAACGCCCGCGAGTTTCACCAGATCGCTGGCCGGGCCGGCCGGGCGGGGTATGACACGGCGGGAACCGTCGTCGTACAGGCGCCCGACCATGTGGTCGAGAACACCCGGGCCTTGGCGAAGGCTGTGGGGAAGTTCGGCGACGATCAGAAGAAGCTCCGCCAGGTGGTCAGGAAAAAGCCGCCCACCGGGTTCGTGTCGTGGGGTAAGCCCACGTACGAGCGACTGGCCGCCGGGACACCTGAGCCGCTGACCTCGAGTTTCGCCGTCAGCCACTCGATGCTGCTCAACCTGCTGGAACGGCCGGGCAACCCGTTTTCCGCGGCGCAGCGGCTGCTGAACGAAAACCACGAGACCAGGGCCTCCCAGCTGCAGCTGACCCGCAAGGCCATCGGCATCTACCGGTCGCTGGTCACCGCGGGGATTGTTGAACAGCTTCCCGAGCCGGACGCCGACGGCCGGAGCATCCGGCTGAAGGTCCACCTGCAAGCCAACTTCGCCCTCAACCAGCCGCTCTCCCCGTTCGCGCTGGCCAGCCTCGAATTGCTCGACCCGGAGAGCCCCACCTACGCGCTCGACGTCGTCTCGGTGATCGAAGCGACCCTCGAGAAGCCCCGCCAGGTCCTCAACGCCCAGGAGAAGAAGGCGCGCGGCGAGGCGATCGGAGCCATGAAGGCCGACGGCGTCGACTACGACCAGCGGATGGCCCTCCTCGAAGAAGTCACCTACCCGCAGCCGATGGCGGAACTGCTGTTCCAGGCGTTCGACGTCTACCGCAGCGGTGCGCCCTGGCTGGGCGACTTCGAGCTGACCCCCAAGTCGGTGGTCCGGGACATGTACGAGCGGGCCATGAACTTCGGCGAGTATGTTGCCTACTACTCCCTCACCCGGTCCGAGGGCATCCTTCTCCGCTATCTAGCCGACTGCTACAAGGCGCTGCGCCAGACGGTCCCCACCGAGGCGCTGCGCGAGGACCTCACCGACATCATCGAATGGCTCGGCGAACTGATCCGCCAGGTCGACTCGAGCCTCCTCGAGGAATGGGAGCTGCTGGCCGCCGGTGGCCGTGCTGAGAGCGGGGCCGCCCTCGAGCTGCCGCCGGAGCCCGACTCGGTGACCTCCAACGAGCGGGCGTTCCGCGTGATGGTCCGCAACGAGATGTTCCAGCGGGTCAAGCTCTTCGCTGACGAGGATGACGTGGCGCTCGGCGCTCTGGACGGCGTGTCCGGTTGGGATGCTGACCGTTGGGCTGAAGCCCTCGACGGCTACTTCGGCGACTACGAGGACATTGACGACGGCCCCGAGGCCCGTGGGCCGGCGCTGCTGATCATCGAGAAGGTGCCCGGCAGCTGGAAGGTCCGGCAGATCTTCAAGGATCCGTTCGGCAACCACGACTGGGGCATCAACGCGGTCATCGATCTAGCCGCCTCCGATGAGGCCGGCACAGCAGTGGTCACCGTGACAGGGGTCGGGGCGCCTTAGCCGCCGGTTGGGCCCCACCTCACCTTCCACTCCCGCCGAACCGTCAGATCGGCTGGGCCCAAACGCCGTCGACCCGCCAGACCTCACGCCTCGGCGGGGGTGGAGTAGATAGGGTTGGTTCCATGACTATCCGCGACGCACGCCCGGACGATGTAGCCACCATCCTCCAGCTCATCCACGACCTCGCCACTTACGAGAAGGAACCTGACGCCGTCAGGAACACTCCGGAACAACTCCGCCAGGCTCTCTTCGGCGACTCGCCGAGCGTTTTCGCCCACGTCGCCGAGTCCGACGACAGCATTCAGGGCTTCGCCCTCTGGTTCCTCAATTATTCGACGTGGGAGGGTGTCAACGGAATCTATCTGGAGGACCTGTACGTCAGGCCCGAAGCCCGGGGCGAAGGCCACGGCAAGGCGCTCCTCCAGAACCTCGCGCGCATCGCCACGGAGCGCGGCTACGCTCGGGTCGAATGGTCGGTCCTGAACTGGAACGCCCCCTCGATCAGCTTCTACGACGGTCTCGGGGCGCTGCCGCAGGACGAGTGGACCACCTACCGTCTCAGCGGCCCCGCCCTCGCGACGGTCGCCGCGGGACCAGCGGCGTGACCGGTCAGCCAACCGCCGGCGTTATCCCCCACCGCCGCGAGTCAACGCACCTGATGCATGGGGCGCGCACCACCGGCCACCATTTCACGGTGCCGCTTAGCCACGCCGAGCACGACGGCGAGACCATCACCGTTTTCGCCCGCGAGTACAGTTCCCTGGATCACGACGACGACGCCACCGCCGCGCTGCCGTGGCTCCTGTTCCTGCAGGGCGGCCCCGGCGGTCGCGGCAGCCGGGTGACTCAACTCGGCGGCTGGATGAAGGCTGCGGCCAGGCACTTCAGGATCCTGATGCTCGATCAGCGCGGCACCGGGCTCTCCACTCCGGCGGATGCCAGTACTCTCCCCCTGCGCGGCGGCGCCGACGCGCAGGCCGACTATCTCACCCATTTCCGCGCCGATTCGATTGTGGCCGACGCCGAACTGATCCGCCGCCAACTTGTGGGAGCCCCGTGGACGGTGTTCGGGCAAAGCTTCGGCGGGTTCTGCGCACTGACCTACCTTTCTTTCGCACCGGAAGGGATAGAGCGCGCGCTGATCACCGGCGGTCTGGCCCCGCTCGGTGGCTCCCCCGACCGCGTGTACACCGCCACCTACCGCCTGGTGGAGGCAAGGAACCGGAAGTACTTCACCAAGTATCCCGACGACCGGGCCCTGCTGACCCGGATTGCCCGGCACCTCGAAACCGTTCACGAGCGGCTCCCCACCGGTGAACGCCTCACCGTGGAGCGCCTGCAGATGATCGGCTCGTTCCTCGGCGGCAACACCCGCATCGACGCGCTGCACTTCCTCCTGGCGGACGCGTTTGTCAGCACCGTCGACGGCCCAAGGCTTTCCGACGTGTTTCTCGACGCCGTCTGGGCTCAGGTCAGCCGGTCATCGAACCCGCTCTACGCCCTGTTGCACGAGTCCATCTACTGCCAGGCGGGGGCATCCGCTTGGTCGGCCGACCGGGTCCTAGCCGACTACCCGCAGTTCCACCGGACCGCTGACGAGCCGCTGCTGACCGGCGAAATGGTGTACCCGTGGTATTTCGACCAGGATCCGGCGCTGGTTCCGCTGCGTGACGTCGCGGACCTCCTGGCCACGAAGGCCGACTGGGGCAGGCTCTACGACACCGCCCAACTCGCCCGCAATAATGTCCCGGCCGCAGCCGCCGTCTACCAAGACGACATCTACGTGGACCACGACCTGTCAATGGAGACAGCCCGCGCTGTCAAGGGCTTGCAGGCGTGGGAGACAGCCGATTTCCACCACGACGGGATCTCCGACGACGGCGAGGCGATCTTCAACCGGCTGCTTGGCCTGACTGGCTGGCCCGGTTAGCCTGGCTCGTTTGGCCTCAGACCCGCGACCGGCCCGCCAGTAACCGGAGAATCCGGTACTGGCGGGCCGGGTGTGGCGCGCGGACGAGCAGGAAGGGCTAGCTCTCGACGTCGGCCGCGCGCGCCTTCCGGGAGTCCTCCTCCAGTTGCGCATCGACGGCTGCCTGCTTGGCCTTCGGGCTGAGCAGGCTGGCGATGACAGCAATGACGATGGTGGCGACAATGACGCCGAGCGAAACGAAGGTGGGGATCACGGGCGCCCACTCGATGTGCTGTCCACTGTTGATGAACGGCAGCTCGTTCTCATGCATCGCGTGAAGGATCAGCTTGATGCCGATGAACGCCAGGATGACCGACAAAGCATGCTTCAGGTAGATCAGTCGGGTCATCAGTCCACCGAGCAGGAAGTACAGCTGGCGCAGGCCCATCAAGGCAAAAATGTTGGCGGTGAAGACGATGAACGCGCTCTCGGTCAGGCCGAAGATTGCGGGGATCGAGTCGACGGCAAAGAGCAGGTCGGTAAGGCCGATCGTGACGAACACGATCAGCATCGGGGTGAAAACCTTTTTACCGTCGACCATGGTGCGGATCTTGCCGCCGTCGTACTTGTCGGTCATGGGGAGGACCGTGCGAAGCCTGCCGATGAGCTTGTTTTCGCTACCGTGTTCCTCGTCTTCGCCGCTGTCCTTGGCCTGCTGGTAGGCCGTGTAAAGCAGGAAGACTCCGAAGATGTAGAAGATCCAGCTGAAGTTGCTGATCAGTGCCGCGCCCAGCAGGATGAAGATTCCGCGCAGGATGAGCGCGATGATGATGCCCACCATCAGGACTTCCTGCTGGTACTTCCGCGGCACGGAGAACCGGGCCATGATGATGATGAACACGAAGAGGTTGTCAATGCTCAGGCTGTACTCAGTGACCCAGCCGGCCACGAACTGTCCGCCGTAGTCGGGTCCGGTGAAGATGAACATGAGGACAGCGAAGATCAGCGCGAGGGAGACGTAGAAGGAAACCCACAACCCGGCTTCCTTCATCGAGGGCTCATGCGGGCGTTTGACCACCAGGAGCAGGTCGAAGAGCAGGATCAGGCCGAGCACAATGAATGTGCCGACTTCGAATGCCAGTGGCAATTCGAGGGTGGGTTCAGGCATGAGGAACCTTTCGGAGGGTGCAGCGGATTCCGCAAGTCTCTCCACCGGGACCACTGGCCAACCGGTCGCTACGCCCGGCAGAACAGCTGTGTTCTGCGTGTTGACGTACGTAGCGCTTCGGGATACTCCCCTACGTTTGCCCTATCCTACCGGCGGATCCGCCCGATCGGGAAATGATCCGCGCCCGGCGTGGCCAAACCCGATGGGGACGTAAGGGTCCACAATGAGTGACGTCGACCTAGGCGTGCCCGGCGGTCTGCATCTGCCGGAGCTCCTTCTTCAGGTCCCCCACCTCGTCGCGCAGCCGTGCAGCGAGTTCGAAGTGCAGGTCGCCGGCGGCGGAGTGCATCTGGTCGGTCAACTGGGTGATCAGATCGGTCAGGTCTTCAGCAGGTACCGCCGCGAGACCATCGTGGCGGATCATTGCACTCCCCTTGCCCTTGCGCTTCTTGCCCGACTCCTCAAGCAGCGCCCGGGTGTCAGCGTCCTCCTGGGCGATCGAATCGGTGATGTCGGCGATCCGTTTGCGTAGCGGCTGGGGGTCAACACCGTGTTTGAGGTTGTAGGCCACCTGAATTTCACGACGCCGGTTGGTTTCGTCGATGGCCTTCGCCATCGAATCGGTGATCCGGTCCGCGTACATGTGGACCTCACCGGAAACGTTCCGGGCGGCGCGGCCGATGGTCTGGATCAGCGAGGTGGCGCTCCGTAGGAAACCCTCCTTGTCGGCGTCGAGAATGCTGACCAGGGAAACCTCCGGCAGGTCGAGGCCCTCGCGGAGCAGGTTGATGCCGACCAGGACGTCGAAGGTACCGAGCCGCAATTCGCGGAGCAGCTCCACCCGGCGCAGGGTATCGACGTCGGAGTGCAGGTACTCGACCTTGACCCCATGTTCGAGGAGGTACCCGGTCAGGTCCTCGGCCATCCTCTTGGTCAGCGTGGTGACCAGGACGCGTTCGTTACGCTCCACCCGGGTGCGGATCTCCCCCAGCAGGTCATCAATCTGGCCCTTGCTCGGTTTGATGACGACCTCGGGGTCAATCAGGCCGGTGGGGCGGATGATCTGCTGGACGAAACCGTCCGACTTGCCCAGCTCATACTTGCCCGGTGTGGCCGACAGGTACACGGTCTGCCCAATCCGCTGCAGGAACTCGTCCCATTTGAGCGGTCGGTTGTCCATGGCGGACGGCAGCCGGAAGCCGTGGTCCACCAGGGTACGTTTCCGTGACATGTCGCCTTCATACATGGCGCCGATCTGCGGAATGGTCACGTGTGACTCGTCGACCACCAGCAGGAAATCGTCGGGGAAGTAGTCGAGCAGGCAGTGCGACGCGGAGCCGGCCCCTCGGCCGTCAATGTGCCGCGAATAGTTCTCGATGCCGTTGCAGAACCCCATCTGCTGCATCATTTCCAGGTCATAGGTGGTGCGCATCCGCAGGCGCTGGGCTTCGACGAGCTTGTTCTGCGACTCCAGCTCCGCCAACCGCACCTGCAGTTCGTCCTCGATCTGCTTCACCGCCCGATCCATGCGTTCCGGGCCGGCGACATAGTGCGACGCCGGGAACACGTACATCTCGGTTTCTTCACGCACAATCTCACCGGTGAGAGGATGGAGTGTGTAGATCTTCTCGACCTCGTCGCCGAAGAACTCGATCCGGAGCGCCAGTTCCTCATACATCGGGATGATTTCCACCGTGTCGCCGCGCACCCTGAAGGTGCCGCGATGGAAGTCGATGTCGTTGCGCGTGTACTGCATGGACACGAACTTCCGGAGCAGGTCATCCCGGTTCATCTGCTGGCCGGTCTCCAATGTGACCATCCCCGCAACGTACTCTTCGGGGGTGCCCAGACCGTAGATGCAGGACACGGTGGCGACCACAATGACGTCACGTCGGGTGAGCAACGCATTGGTCGCCGAGTGCCGGAGCCGTTCGACCTCCTCGTTGACCGAGGAGTCCTTCTCGATGAAGGTATCGGTCTGCGGTACGTAGGCCTCCGGCTGATAGTAGTCGTAGTAGGAGACGAAGTACTCGACGGCGTTGTTGGGCATCAGCTCCCGGAACTCGTTAGCGAGCTGAGCGGCGAGGGTCTTGTTCTGCACCATCACGAGGGTGGGCCGTTGCACCTGTTCGATCAGCCACGCCGTCGTCGCACTCTTGCCGGTACCGGTGGCGCCGAGGAGCACCACGTCCTTCTCGCCACCCTTGATGCGCTCACTGAGTTCCGCGATGGCCGCCGGCTGGTCCCCGGCAGGGTTGAACTCGCTGATCACTTCGAAGGGTGCCACGACCCGGTTAATCTGCTGCGCAAGGCTCATACAAGTACGTTAGACCCTCCCCCGGACAATTAGCGTCCTGAATGGAGCGACTTAGCCGACGGCAGAAGCGGGCCGCGGCTCCCACCCGGTGTCGGCAACCCACCGTTGCAGCAGTGGGTCCGCCACGGCCGTGAACCAGTCCTCCTTGCAGGCGGCGTACCCGGAGGACGTCTGATCTGCGGCATGCAGCGTCGCGCAGCGCTCCTTCTCGGCCAGATACAGCGCCGCGGCGGCGGGGTCGGCCCGAAGCCAATCCCTGAAAGACAGCGCGTACCGCCACCCCGGCGAACCATCGACTCTCACATGAAGGTTCACAGCCCGTCCCGGATCGGCGTTGGCATGCAGCCGCTTCACCCGCTGGGCCCGATCAGGGACGTCCGGCTTCGGCTCATCCCTCTCGATGCCTTCGACCAAGGGGAAGCCGGCGGCGAGCAGCGGGCCCGCGATGACATCGGCGTCGTCAATATCCGCGACGGTCACCTGCAGGTCGATGACGTCCTTCGCGGGCAGCCCCGACACCGCTGTCGACCCGATATGATCCACCGCCAGCACCCGCCGATCGGCCCGCAGCAGTTTGCCGATGATCCGCTCGGCCTGCACCTGCCAGCCGGCCTGAGGCGGCAGGAGCCGCGGCCCACCGGCCCGCTCGGCCCGCTCGGCCCGGACGCCGCGTAGCAGGTTGTCGTTATAGGGAACCAGCCGCTCATTCCACAGCCGGTCCACCGCAGCGACCAACTCCTCGGGCGTACCCGTGTTGACGAGGACGACGTCGGCGGCAGCCGCCCGCTCCGCCCGCGTCGCCTGCGCGGCGATCCGGGACCGGGCGTCGTCGTCACTCATACCCCGGAGGGAGGTCAGCCGCCCAATCCGCACGGCATCCGGCGCATCAACCACCACCACCAGATGGAACTGGTCCTGCTGGCCGGTCTCCACCAGCAGCGGGATATCCTGCACGACGACGGCGGCCCGCGGCGCGTCAGCAGTCAGCTGACGGGCGCGGTCCCGGACCAAGGGATGGACAATCGAATTCAGGGTCATCCGCCGGGACGGGTTCCCGAAGATCGCCGCAGCCAATACGGGGCGGTCCAGGCTGCCGTCCGGAAGGACCACCGCATCGCCGAACTCGGCCACCACGGCCGCTAGCCCAGCGGACCCCGGCCCGACCGCCTCGCGGGCCAGCACATCGGCGTCGACCAGGACCGCCCCGAGCTCACTCAACCGGGCGGCGACGAGCGATTTCCCGGCGGCAATCCCGCCGGTCAGGCCAATTCTGAGCATGCCCCCAGCCTAACCCGCTGACCTTCGGCCCGCGGGAGCCCCCGCCCATTAGACTTTAGCCGGTGAGCGACAGTGGAGTAACCGTAACCGGGTACACGACCGTCAGGGGCGAGCATCGTTATGACACCGAGGTTCGCCGGTCCCGTTTCATCGCCGTCGCCCGGCGGATCACCAGCGAAGAGGAAGCACGCACCCTCCTCTCCGACCTCCGCCGTGAGTTTCACGGCGCCCGACACCACTGCAGCGCGGTGGTACTCGGTCCGGACCGGCTGATCCAGCGGGCCAACGACGACGGCGAACCCACCGGCACCGCCGGTGCTCCGATGCTCGACGCCATCCTTAAACGCGAGACCGTCGACGGGGAGACCGACCTGAGCGACGTGGCAGTGGTGGTGGTCCGCTACTTCGGCGGGGTACTCCTCGGTGCTGGAGGGCTGGTGCGCGCCTACTCGGATGCCGTGTCCCGGATGCTGGACTCGGCGCCGACCGTGCAGTGCCGCCTGATGCAGCGGTTGACCGTCCCGGTGGGCCATGCCGAAGCCGGCTGCGTCGAGAATGACCTCAGAAACGCCGGCATCGAAGTCCTCGGAACCGACTATCTCCCCGACCGGGCCCTGATCCGGGTGGCGATCGACGCCGGGACGGCATCGGTCGAGGACTTCGCCGCCCGGCTTGCATCACTTACCGCCGGGAAATCCGGCGCTCAACTAGACGACCTGAAATGGGTGGATTTGTGACCGACTTTTCCTTCGACAACCTTCGGCGGGCTCCCGACGTCGAGGCCGCGAACCTCTTCGCGTTCGACGCCACCGATCGCCTCCTGCTGGACACCGCGGCCGGTGCGATCAGCGCGGACCCGGAGGGCGTCGTCGTCGTCGGCGACCACTACGGGGCACTCACCCTCGGAGCTGCTGCGCTGCACGGTGCGCGGGCGATCCGCACCTACCAGGACCCCCTCTCCGGCGAGCTGGCCCTCGCCAGCAACGCCGGATCCGCCGGTTTAACCCACAGTTTCACCCACTACCAGCTGGGCGGGGACCTGCTGGCCGGTGCGCGCATCGTCCTGCTGCAGCTGCCCCGGTCGCTGGCCGCGCTGGATGAGCTGGCGTGGACGATCGCCCGCCACGCCAGCCCGGACGTCACTGTGTTCGCCGGCGGCCGGGTCAAGCACATGACCACGGCGATGAACGGCGTCCTAGCCCGGCACTTCGGCAGCGTTACGGCCGGTTTGACCCGGCAGAAGTCACGCATCCTGACGGCAGCCGCACCCCAACCTACAACGACCAGCGGCTTCCCGGTCGACGAAACGCACGACGTCGGGCTCCCTGCTCCACTCATCCTGAAAGCCTTCGGCAGCACGTTTGGCGGAGCCAAGCTCGACGCCGGGACCCGATATCTGCTGCCAGCGCTCTCCGCGGCCCGGGAGGCACGGCAGGCAATCGACCTGGGGTCAGGCAACGGAACCATTGCCGCCTTCCTCGCGCTTTCCCGTCCCGCATTGGAGGTACTCGCGACCGACCAGTCGGCATCAGCTGTGGTATCCTCGCGGGCCACAGCAGATGCCAATGGCGTCGGCGACCGCATCTCGGTGATGCGCGACGACGCCCTGTCGTCGATGCCTGACTCGTCGGCCGAGCTGATCATCCTCAACCCGCCCTTCCACCTGGAGGGCACTGTCCACTCGGGCATCGCCCTGAAACTGTTCGCCGACGCCGGGCGGGTCCTCAGGTCCGGCGGTGAGCTCTGGACCGTCTGGAACAGCCACCTGCAGTACAGGACACCGCTGACCACCCTGGTTGGGCCCACCCGGCAAACCGCCCGGAACCCGAAATTCACTGTCACGGTGTCGACCGGACGTTGAGCCGCGTAACCAAAGATTCACATCACGGTCACCGATGATCAGTCACCTTACTTTCTGGAATATACTGCGGGAATGTCCACCGAACTGCAGTCAGCACCGCCCCGGCTAAAACAGGGCATTACCGGCCCGTTACTTTTCCTGTTCATCCTTGGTGATGTGTTGGGCGCCGGCATCTACGTGCTGGTTGGAGTGGTGGCCGGTGCAGCGGGCGGCGCCATCTGGGTGCCGTTGCTCGTCGCCCTGGGACTGGCGCTACTGACGGCAGGATCCTACGCGGAGCTGGTCACCAAGTATCCGAAGGCAGGCGGCGCTGCGGTCTTCGCCGAACGCGCCTACAACAAGCCACTGATCTCGTTCCTGGTGGGCTTCTGCATGCTCGCGGCCGGCGTCACCAGCGCAGCCGGTCTGGCCCAGGCCTTCTCCGGGGCCTACCTGTCCGCCTTCATTGACGTCCCGGCGGTCCCGGCGTCGCTCGTCTTCCTCCTGGTGGTCGCCGCCCTGAACGCCCGCGGCATCCGCGAGTCAGTGCGCACAAACGTGGTCATGACGATCGTCGAAGTCTCAGGCCTGGTGCTCGTGATTGTCGTCGTCGGACTGTTTCTTGCGCAGGGCAACGGGGACCTCAGCAGGGTCACCCAATTTCCCGACGGCGTTGGTCCCGCCTCGGCGGTACTCGCCGCGACCCTGATCGCCTACTACTCATTCGTCGGGTTCGAGGTGTCAGCGAATGTCGCCGAAGAGGTCAAGGATGTCAGCCGCGTGTTCCCCCGCGCACTCTTCGGCGCGCTGCTCACAGCGGGGGTGGTGTACGTCCTGATAGGGCTCGCGGCGTCGGCGGCTGTACCGGCAACTGACCTGGCAGGCTCCACGTCGCCCCTGCTCGACGTCGTGAATGCCACCGGCTTCGGCATTCCCGAGTGGATTTTCGGCTTCGTGGCACTCATCGCCGTCGCCAACGGCTCGCTGCTCACCATGATCATGGCCAGCCGCCTGACCTACGGGATGGCTCAACAGGGCCTGCTGCCGTCGGCTCTGGGACGGGTGCTACCCAACCGGCGGACGCCGTGGGTCGCAATTGTCGCCACTACCGCCGCCGCAATGATCCTCAGCAGCACCGGAGATTTAGCTGCGCTGGCCGAAACCGTCGTTGTGCTCCTGCTGTTCGTCTTCCTCAGCACCAATATCGCCGTCCTGGTGCTCCGCAAGGACCGCGTTAAGCACCAGCACTTTAGGATCCCGGCGATGTTCCCTTATCTAGCCATCGCTTCCTGCATCCTCCTCATGACGCAACAGAGCGCTGACATCTGGCTGCGGGCGGGAGTCCTGGTCGTCATCGGTCTGGCGCTCTACGCGATCCAGCACTCCACCTCACCCCGCACCTCCACCTCACCCCGCACAGTAAAGAGCTAACCCATGCGCGCCACCACTGCACTCGGTAAAGGATTCGCCGGCCTGTTCGCTGCAGTCAAAACCGTCAGACCGCGACGCCCCATCCATCCTGACGGGATCTGGCTCACCGGGACTCTGACCCGAACCGGGCCGCCTGTGCCGAGCGGCATCTCCTGGATCGACGGCACAGGCCAGGTCGGTGTCCGCGCGCGACTCTCCCGCTCGGTCGGCCTCCCGCGGTGGAGTCCAGACATCCTGGGGCTGGCCGTTCGTGTTCCTGACGGTGCTGACCACTTTGATGTGTTGCTGGCCTCAACCGGTACGTCGGTGCCCGGCCGATTCGTGCTGCTCCCCCAACGGAATGTGATGGCAGCAAAATTCACGTCCATGATGCCGTACAAGGGAGTAAAGTCAGCCGTCCTCCTGGCGGCTTTCCCTCTTGACCCGAGCGGTCAGCTACCAGCGGCACCTGCCCGGCTCAGGGTGGGCCTGGCGAAGCGGCCACTAGAGCTGGCCCTGTGCTTCAGCCGTCCACTAGGCGAGTGGACCCGGTTTGGCACGCTGGTGTTGAGATTCGTGGAGCTGGAACAGCGTGACCCGGCCGAAGCGGCCCAGACCGACGACCCGCCGGGTCTGCGCTTCGACCCGGTCCGCCGCCCGCTCCCGGGTTCCGAAACCTATGCCTGGACCCGCGCTCTCCGGGAACCGTCCTACCTCGAGGCCAGGCTCACCCCGGGTAAAGCCGTCCCCGGGCTGCCCTCACCCTGAGCGCCGCTGTCGCTGAGCGCATCCCCGTCTGACGTACGCCACCCCGCTGGGTACGGCCGATCGCTGGGATGGTCTAGACATTCCCAGCCGTGGCCCGCGATCGGTGGGAAAGAAGGCCACGCCGGGTGCCCCACACCACGTCAGGGCACAGAAAAGGCCCCCACCAACGTGGTGGGGGCCTTTTTGGCTGGCTAGTACGTGACCTAGTTGCCGGTCAGCTTTTCGCGCAGCGCGGCAAGAGCCTCGTCCGACGCGAGAGTACCCGTGCCGACGTTGCTGCTACTGCTGCTGCTGCCGCCGTTGCTGCTTTCGCTAGCTGCCGGCTCCGAGGAGTAGCTGGTGGAGCTGGACTCGACCGGCTCGTTGGCTGCGGCTGCATCGTCAGATGCGTGCTGCACAACCTGCTTCTTGTGAGCTTCCCAACGTGACTGGGCCTCAGCGTACTGAGCTTCCCAGGTGGCGCGCTGCGAGTCGTAACCCTCAAGCCATTCGTTCGACTCAGGATCGAAGCCCTCAGGGTACTTGTAGTTGCCTTCCTCATCGTACTCGGCAGCCATCCCGTACAGGGCTGGGTCGAATTCGGTGCTGTCGGCATCGACGCCCTCGTTAGCCTGCTTGAGGGAGAGTGAGATCCGGCGACGCTCGAGGTCAATGTCGATGACCTTGACGAACAGCTCGTCTCCAACCGAGACAACCTGCTCTGCAAGCTCAACGTGACGGACTGCCAGCTCGGAGATGTGAACCAGGCCTTCGATGCCGTCTTCGACGCGAACGAACGCGCCGAACGGAACCAGCTTGGTAACCTTACCCGGAACAACCTGCCCGAGGGCGTGGGTGCGGGCGAAGGTCTGCCATGGATCTTCCTGGGTGGCCTTCAGTGACAGTGAAACCCGCTCGCGGTCCAGGTCAACCTCAAGAACCTCAACGGTGACTTCCTGGCCAACTTCGACAACCTCGGATGGGTGGTCGATGTGCTTCCAGGACAGCTCGGAGACGTGAACGAGTCCATCGACGCCGCCCAGGTCCACGAAGGCACCGAAGTTGACGATCGAGGAGACGACGCCGGGACGAACCTGGCCCTTTTCCAGCTTGTTCAGGAACGTGGAACGCACCTCGGACTGGGTCTGCTCAAGCCATGCACGGCGGGACAGAACCACGTTGTTGCGGTTCTTGTCCAGCTCGATGATTTTCGCTTCGATCTTCTGACCGATGTATGGAGCAAGATCGCGTACACGACGCATCTCAACCAGGGACGCAGGCAGGAAGCCGCGGAGGCCGATGTCCAGGATGAGTCCACCCTTGACAACTTCGATGACCGTACCGGTGACGACGCCGTCTTCTTCCTTGACCTTCTCGATATCGCCCCAGGCACGCTCGTACTGAGCGCGCTTCTTGGACAGAATCAGTCGGCCTTCTTTGTCCTCTTTGGTGAGCACCAAGGCTTCGACAAGATCGCCGACGGAGACAACGTCTCCGGGATCAACGTCATGCTTGATGGACAGCTCACGGGAAGGGATAACACCCTCGGTCTTGTAACCGATGTCGAGCAGAACTTCGTCGCGGTCAACCTTGACTACCGTTCCTTCAACGAGGTCTCCGTCGTTGAAGTACTTGATGGTGGCGTCAATCGCTGCGAGGAAGTCCTCAGCGGTGCCGATGTCGTTGATCGCGACCTGCGGTGCACCTGGCTTCTCGGTGGTGGTGATGGTCATGTAGTTGGGACTCCGTTGTGGATGATTAGTTGATCCGGGAGGCGACGCGAAGACAACAGGAAACTCTGCTGGCCCACGTGGTACCCGCCCGGAAGTGGGCTTTTGGAGAGAGAACGCGTTACCTAATGCTGCTGAATAACCCGTTTCACAGTGCGCATTACACGCCCGTCCAGTCTAGCCGTCTGCGCCAACACAGGTCAAAGCGGCACTCCCCGTCCCACCGAGCCGTGAGGTGAGGCTCGCCCTCATCGGTCCTTCGGCCCGCCAGATCTCACACTTCGGCGAGGGGCGCGGGTTGCCGGGGTACGGGAAGGCAAGTGTGGGGTTTGGTGGGGAAACTCAGAAGTGGGTGATGCAGTACGGGCTCGTCAGGGTCTGAAACATCCGGTCGACGACGGCGAGCCCGCTCTGGCCGCCGGCCCCCAGTTCCGCGATCTGCCCGGCGGCGGCCAGCGTGACCGCCGGTACGCCCCCCAATAAGAGCGAGCCGAGCGCCGCGACGTCCATGCGCAACTGGGTGTCGGCGTCGTCGTCGAGGCGTGAGACCGTCCCCACACCGTTTTCGGCCGTCAGCCTGAAACGGCCCGCTGCGTGCCCCAGCGGGTCAACGATTTCCAGGGTGACAGTCCCTGCACCCTCGTAGCCGCGTGCCTCGAGTGCGGCTACCGGGTCGAGGATGCGCAGCCAGAGGACGTCCTCGTCGCCGATGAGCCTGTAGCACCGGCGATCCTGCAGGGCCCAGGGCAGGGGGTCGTTAACCGGCGCATGGTCGAAGGTGATCCGCTGCACCAGGTCAATCGAGCCGAGGTAGCGCCACAGCTCAAGGCAGGCGGCGTCGGAAGCGGCAACCAGGTCGACAATCTTCATCGTGTACGGGGTGGTCCCCCAGCCAGCGAACTTGTAGGAGACGAAGCCGTCGGGTCGGCCGTCGTCGTCGTAATGGACGGCGGCGCGGACGCCCTTGTCTTCGGAGGGCCGTTCCTCGCCCCACCGCCCGGATGCGCGTTGCGGATAGGCGAACTGGCGGCCCACCGACCCGGTGGTCACATGGTGGAATCGCGCGAAAATCTGCTCTGACAGGGCTGCCGCGGAGGCTGGCGCCACCATCTCGGTCACGCCATAGGCAGGGGTGCGCAGGGCAAACCGTTCCTTGACATCCACCTCGACATTGCGGGTGAACGTCGCCGCGCCGAACCCGAACCTGCCGTAAATGGTCGCCTCCGAAGCGGTCAGCGCCGCGATGGCGAGCCCCTTGGAGGCGGCGGCCTGCAGGTCGGTGGTCATCATGGTGCGCAGCAGACCGCGACGGCGGTGGGTCGGACGCACGGTGACCGCGGTGATCTGGTGCGCGTCAATCAGCTGGCCGTTGCCGACGTTGAGGGAGTTGACCATGGTGGCGTAGGTGGCCACCGGAATGCTGGCGTCCCACGCGTGTGCGCTGGCTGCATCGTCGTAGGCGCCCCACAGGGTGCGGCTGTCAGACGTAAACGCCTCGGCGTAGGTGGCCAGATCCTCCGGCTCGGTCCGCGTTTCGTGGAACCCGAAGCGGACCGCCTCGAACCAATGGGCCAGCGCACTGTCGGCGGAGGAATCAGTGTCGGCGGTTACCGTGAAGGTGTCGATGCGCAGTGGGGACGGGGCGGCGGAGTCCTGGGTTTCAGTCACGATCCACCAGCCTAGTGCGACGGGGCGCCAGGCACCAGCACGGCTTAGTGGGCTGCCTCGTGCCAGCTCGCCCCGACGCCGACCGACACATCCAGCGGCACCGTCAGGTCCGCCGCGGATCCCATCTGTTCGCGCACCAGCAGTTCCACAGTGTCCCGCTCACCGGCCGCGATTTCCAGGACCAGCTCATCGTGCACCTGGAGCAGCATCCGCGAGGAGAGGCCCTGCCGGCGCAGTTCAGCGTCGACGCCGAGCATGGCCTTCTTGATGATGTCAGCGGCCGACCCCTGGATGGGGGCGTTCAACGCGGCCCGTTCAGCCATTTCCCGGAGCTGCCGGTTGTCGCTGGAAAGGTCGGGCAGGTACCGGCGGCGCCCTTCGATGGTCGACGTGAAGCCGTCGATCCGGGCCTGTTCCACCACGCCGCGCAGGTAGTCGCGGACGGCACCGAACCGGTCGAAATAGTCGCCCATCAGCGTGCGGGCCTCATCGACCGAGATGGCCAGCTGCTTGGACAGCCCGAACGAGCTCAGACCGTAGACCAGGCCGTAGGACATGGCCTTGACCTTGGACCGCATCGCGCTGGTGACGTCGGCGGGTTCAACGTTGAAGATGTGCGCGCCGACAAACCGGTGCAGGTCCTCGCCGTCGCGGAACGCCTGGATCAGACCCTCATCGCCGGACAGGTGCGCCATGATGCGCATCTCGATCTGGGAGTAGTCGGCGGTCATCAGGCAGTCGAACCCATCGCCGACGACGAAGACCTCGCGGATCCGCCGCCCCTCGTCAGAGCGCACCGGGATGTTCTGCAGATTCGGGTTCGTCGAGGACAGCCGTCCCGTGGCGGCGATGGTCTGCACATAGGTGGTGTGGATTCTGCCGTCGTCGGCCACCGACTTGCGCAACCCCTCGACTGTCTGCCGGAGTTTCGACGCGTCGCGGTGCGCCAGCAGCTGTTCCAGGAACGGGTGCCCGGTCTTCACGATCAGGTCGGTCAGCGCATCGGCGTCGGTGGAGTAGCCGGTCTTGATCTTCTTGGTCTTCGGTAGTTCCAGTTCGTCGAACAGGACCGCCTGGAGCTGCTTGGGCGAGCCCAGGTTGATCTCTTTGCCGATGATCCTGAACGCCTCGGCGCTGGTGGTGCTCATGGTCGCCGAGAAATCGTCGAACAGCCGGTCGAGGCGGTCCATCGCCACCGGCACACCAGTCAGTTCCATCTCCGCGAGTACCTGGGCCAGGGGCAGTTCAAGCCCCCCGAGCAGCTGGTTCGCTCCGCGCTCCACCAGCTGGCCGGCGAAGTATTCGCTAAGCTGCAGGGCGGCGAAGGCGCGGGCGACGGCGGGTGACGCCATGTCCTCTTCCTCCAGCTGCAGCGCGAGCTGTCCCCCGGTGGACTCCGCGGGGGGCGCGATGGACATCCTCAGGTGCGACTGGCTAAGATCGCCGAGGTCGTAGGCCCTGCGGTCGGGCTGGATCAGATAACCGGAGATGGCCGTATCGTCGACCACTCCGGCGAGTTTCAGTCCGCGCGCGGCCAGCAGTTTGTAGGCGGCCTTGAAGTCGTGGACCACCTTGGGCGCACCGAGGTCGGCCAGCCAGTCGGCGAGCACCCGCTCAGCCTCAGCGTCCAGTGTCTCCAGCTCCAGGTAGGCGGCACCGGTCGAGGTCACGACCGCCAGTCCGACGACGTCGTCGTTCCCGGTCGTTGACTGGGTCACCAGTTGGACGGCAGCGATGGCTTGATTGGTGGCGTTGAACCACCCCGTGAGGGCCGCGGCGTCGCCGAGCACCACGTGCTCCGGCGGGGTCATCTCATCGTGGGCCTCGGCGGCGTCTTCCTCGCCGAACAGGTCGAACAGACGCTTCCGGAGGACGTTGAACTGAAGGGAGTCGAACAGCTCCTCGACGGCCGGGCGGTCGGGGGTCCTGGACACCATCGTGTCCAGTTCAACCGGCAGGTCAAGGTCACGGAGCAGATGGTTCAGCCGCCGGTTCCGTTTGACCAACTCGATGTTCTCCCGGAGCGCGTCGCCCACCTTCCCCTTGATTGCGTCAAGGTTCTCGAGGATGCCGTCCAGCCCGCCATAGAGCTTGATCCACTTGGCTGCCGTTTTCGGGCCGACTCCGGGTACGCCCGGCAGGTTGTCGGCGGTCTCCCCGACCAGCGCGGCCAGATCGGAGTACTGGTCCGGCGGCACGAGGTACTTCTCCTCCACAGCCTGAGCATCCAGCTGCGGAATGTTGGTGACACCCTGCTTGGGGTACAGCACCGTCACCCGGTCATTGACCAGCTGGAACGCGTCGCGGTCGCCACTGACCACCTGGACATCCCAGCCCGCGGCGGCCGCGCGGACCGACAGAGTGGCGATAATGTCGTCCGCCTCGTACCCCTCCATGGAGAGGGTGGGAATGTGCATGGCCTGCATCACCTTGATGATCAGGTCCACCTGGCCGTGGAATTCCGTGGGAGTCTTTGCGCGCCCGGCCTTGTACTCGGTGTATTCCTCGGTCCTGAACGTCGGTGTGTTCAGATCCAGTGCCACCGCCACATGGGTGGGCTTCTGGTCCCGGATCAGGTTGATCAGCATCGCGGTGAACCCGTAGACGGCGTTGGTGTGCTGGCCCGTGTCGGTGGAAAAATTCTCGGCGGGCAGGGCATAGAACGCGCGGTAGGCCATCGAGTGGCCGTCGATCACGAGGAGGCGTTGACGGGAACCGTCGGCCGGGGCCTGGGCCGTCGGCGAGGCGTCCGTCAGAGTCGCGGCGGCTGCGGGAACGTCAGGTTTGGTTGTTTGACTCACAGGTGCCAGCCTAGTTCCCATGACCCACAATTACACTCCGGAGCCGTCCGGACCCGAACCGACCGCCAACCCGTTCGCCGCCGAGCTGACAGCAGCCGGCGTGCCCGAAAAGATGCACGACTGGCTCAGCGGCCACGGCATCGGGCGCCTCGCAGCGAAGATGGGCATCGTCTTCACCGAGATGACCCCCGACCGCCTCGTGGCTACCATGCCGGTCGAGGGAAACGAGCAGGTTGCGGGGATACTGCACGGTGGCGCGCACCTCGTCCTCGCCGAGACGCTGGGATCCTTCGCTGCTGGCCTGCACGCCGGCCGGGACCGGCAGGCCCTGGGCATCGAGATCAGCGCCACCCACCACCGGTCGGCGTCGTCGGGCCTGGTCACCGGAACTGCCACGGCCGTCCACCTGGGGCGTACCCTGGCCACCCACGAAGTGGTGATGACCGACGACGTCGGCCGCCGCCTCTCCACCGCCCGGATCACCAACATCATCCGCGACGTCCGCTAAAACCCGCCCGCGCCCGCCCCGCCGGCGCGCCGGGCGCGGCACCCGATCGGAGAGGCGATCGTCTCGGGGCGAGCTGTGGCCAGGAGCATTGACAACCCGCTGAAGTCTGAGGATGCTAGCACTTGACAGCGGTCAACCGTTTCAGCGGATAGGGGGCGCCTCTCCCCTTTCAAGCAGGAAGTGGGGACGGGGCATGTCGTCGAGCATTCCGGTCCAATGGAATTTGAAGTTGTTGGGGTGCTGGTGTCTTGAACGGGATCACCAGCCAGTCACCGTTGCGTTCCGTCAGCAACGCCTGATCGCCGCGCTTGCGCTACGCGGCGGACGACGACGATGCTACATCGCCGGGCTGCTCTGGCCGGATCGCACCGACGTGCAGGCTTCGGGCAGCCTGCGGGCGTGCCTGTGGAACATCGCGCACCAACTGCCCGGGCTGCTCCACCCGGTCAGCGATCCGTTGGCGCTTGGCCCGGGGATCGCCATCGACGTCAACCAACTGCTCGGCCGCGTCAATCTTGCCGACAGCGGGGCCGCGGTCCCGCCAGGGCTGGCAGCCGAACTGCGGTCCGCTGAGCTGCTGCCCGGCTGGGACGAAGACTGGCTGCGCGCTGACCAGGACCGGCTCTTCCGGCAGCGGCTCGTCACTCTGGAAACCCTCGCCGATACGTATCTCGCCCACGGCCAACTGCCCGCCGCCCTCGATGCCGCGACCGCCGCCGTCGCACTTGATCCTCTGCTCGAGAGCGTGCAGCGGACCCTGCTGCGCATCCATTTGGCGGCGGGCAACCACGGACTGGCCGTCAGGAGTTATCGCGCCTATCTGTCCACTCTCAAGCGCGATTGCGGCGTGAGGCCATCCGCACGGATCACCGAGCTGATCCGCCCCCTCCTGCAGACCCAGGAGCCTCCCCTCCTGCCGGAGCCTACTGTCGGTTTTGGCGTTAGCCTGCACCCGTCGTTCGAGTAAGTTGAGCCATGTCAGTACCCTCCGCTTCACCTCAGCCGCCTCCACCACCGCTACCGCCGACGCTCCCGCCGCCCACCAACCGCGCTTGGCGCGAACAGGCCATCACCCTCGCCGCCCAGTTGCGGACCCTCGCCGAATGGATCAGCCTCTCCGATCCCCCGGCAAACGCCCCGACAGGGCAGGGCAGCGCCATGGCAGCGCTGGATCACGCGATCATCCGACACCTCAACGAAGCCATCATTGTGGCGGAAGAGAAGTCACCGGCCATCCAGACGTCGTTCAATGGCGCCGTGGTGGAACGGGTTCTCAGTCAGCTGGATGCAGCGCAGGTGGCACTCCTGCTGAGGGCTCCCCTGGGCTACGTCGAGTCACAACTGCCGGGCATCCAGGCGCATGCCCGGCACCACCTGTCACGGGATGACCCACATCGGACCGCGGTGGAGCAAGTGATCGCCGCCGCGGCCGCAGCGCCGCTGGAGGAATCGGGTCGGATGACGCTGGTGGCGGCGTTCAGGGCCTCCTGCCTTGAGTCCAGGGATGAGTTCTCCCGGGTGCGAAGCTTCCGCAACGTGCTGATCATGGGCGCATTGGTGCTGACCGTGCTGGCGACGGGGCTCGCAATCGCCGGGTGGATTCGGCCGGACGAGTTGCGCCTGTGCTTCGAACCGTCGGAGGGCACCGCCTGCCCCACCGGCGACCGCCCCCGACCCTGGGACGTCTTCTTCATCGAATCCTTCGGGCTGATCGCCGCGGCGGTGTCCGGCGCCGCGTCCCTCCGACACGTCCGCGGCACCTCGACCCCGTACGGACTCCCGCTTGCCCTAGCCATTCTCAAGCTACCTGCCGGTGCCCTGACCGCCGTGCTCGGGCTCCAGCTGATGCGGGGAGGCTTCGTCCCCGGATTGAGCGACCTCGACAACCCGGCCCAGATCGTGGCCTGGGCGATCACCTTCGGCGCCGCGCAGCAACTCTTCACCGGGCTAGTGGACCGGCAGGCGCAGGACGTGCTCGACGACGTCGGCGGCAAGACCCGCGGCACCCCCGACCCGGGCGGTCAGTAGTGTCCGGCGGCCAGCAGTCGGCCAGGCTACTGGATATCGCTGTCGGGCGGCGGCAGCAGGTAGCGGGCTTCGCCGTCGACCGAGGACACTCCCTCCACGGCCTCCAGATCCGGCCGGCAGTCCTCGGGCGCTGACCCGGTAATCATGCCGACATTGCCGAGCACCCGGTCGATCTCCAGACCGCAGGACCGCAACCGTTCCGCGACCTCCTGAATCGCGGGACGGTGCACGTCATCGACGGTGACAGTGAAGTTCATCTGACCCTATTCCTGCGGCGCCAGCACCAGGCCGGAGCCGACATCGACCGACGCCTCCAGCAGGCGCTGACTCTCCTGAACCATCAGCGACCACAGCTCCCGGCCCCGGAACCCTGAGGCCTGCGCCCATAGCGCCGCGATTCCTGCAGCGTGCGGAGTGGCCATCGACGTTCCACTGATGGTGTTGTAGCGGTCGGGCATCAGCCAGGAGGAGTACACCTGGAACCCCGGACCGGCCACGTCAACCTGCCCGCCGCGGAGCGGAAGGGTCCGGGCGGAGAAGAACGCCATCTCCAGCTGCTGATCCAGTGCGCCGACTGCCATGATGAACGGGCTATTGGCGGGCGCACCCACGAAACCGAAGTCGCCTTGCCGTCGGTCAGCGTTGTTCCCCGCAGCTGCGACAATCAGGTGACCCTGGTCGAGCGCCCGGCGTCCCACAGCCGTGTAGGGCGGATGCACCTGCGCAATATCGGCGCCGAGCGACATCGAAATTACCGCGCAGCCGTTGGCCATCGCCCAGTCGATTCCGGCAATGATGCCGCCATCGCTGCCCGACCCGGAGTCGCTCAGAACCTTCCCGGCATAGATCTCCGCCTCGTAGGCGACGCCATACGCCGGGCCGTCGGACGGGGCCCGCGGCCCGCACGAGGTACCGATGCAGTGGGTCCCGTGACCGTGGCCGTCCTGGGCGGTTTCGCCCGGAATGAACGACTCGACCGTGATCTGCCGGCCGGAAAAGTCGGGGTGACTGGATTCAAATCCGGTGTCCAGGACCGCGACGCGGATGCCCTCACCGCTGTAGGGGGACGTGTCAGCACCCACCGCCTGCAAGCCCCAGGTGAGCTGCGGGGTGTCCTGAAACGACGCCGAGGCTCCCCCCGGCTCCTCGCTGAGGACGTGGTGAATCAATTCGGGTGACACTGAGATGATGGCGCCCTCGTCCGAGGAGGTACGCAACGATCTGGCCTGCTGCGGATCAGCGGACACCACCGCAATCCCCAGTCGGGAATAGACTGTGGCGTCGGTGCCCTCCGTCTCGGCGGGCGTGGCAGCCCGGGTACCGAAATCGCGGGAATCGGCAACATTGGACATGCCGCCGGCCGCCCGCAGCAGACCCGGCGCGTCCTGCTCTGCGTCGGCGAAAACGACGATGAAACGGCCTGTGGTCTCCGCTTCCTGCCCGCGGGTCCGGCTGCCTGAGGATTCAGATTCAATCATGGTGGCACTCTACCTCTGGGGCTCTCGGGGATAAAGACACAACGTACCGCCGCTCGCGTTACTGGGGCGTTACAGCTGGACGCACCCCGGTGCCGGTAACACGCCAGTAACGTCGTCGGCGGGAGGATAGGGCGACGGCCTCCCGCGAAAGAAGAGCTCCCATGACTGACATCCCAGATTCCGTCCCCGGCGCCATCCGGTTGATCTTCGAGTACGACGGCGACGAGGTCCGGCTGATCCTCCAGCAGCCCGTCGACGTCGCCGTGACCGGCTTCGACGCGCACCCCGACATTCGCGCCGGCCGGTACGCCGAGGTGCGGGACGCCCAGGAAACACCCCTAACCCGGGTGCCGATCCGGGCCGGTGACATCCATAGCGCTGAAGTGTTCCCGGAGACTCCGGGTGACCCCATCACCCGGGTGCGGGTGGACCAGCCCAGCGGGGCCTTTACCGTCGTCGTCCCGGCGCCGGCTGCGGCCCGTAGCATCGCCTTGATCGACATCGCGGCACCAGAACCGGACGACGTCGTTTCGCGGGATGCCGAACCACCCGGCGACGGCGGGGACGGTCGAAGACTCGGCGGTTCCCGCATCACCGAAATCACCAGCTTTGCCATCGAGGGTCGGGGTGAGACGGAATGACTACCGCCGACGGAGCAATCATCGGGACCACCCAGATCCGGGGTTCAGCGCCCCGCAACCGTGCCTTCAACGTCGTCCTGTTGGGCGACGGGTTTCGAGCCGCCGAACAGGCCGCCTTCGACGCAGCCTGCACCGCCCTCGCCACTGCGTTCCTGGGCACTCCACCGTTCAACGAACTGGCTCCGGCCATCAATATCTTCCGGGTCAACGTGTCCTCGACCGACTCCGGCGCTGACGATCCGGTGGGGCCTGGTGGGACGGGTGCCACCGCGCGGACTTACTTCGACGCGACCTTCGGCGGCAACGGCATCAGGCGGCTGCTGCTCTGCAACGCCGGGACGGCGCTCAGCGTCGCGGCGGCACAGATTCCGGAGTTCACCACGGTGCTCGTGATCGTCAATTCGACCGTCTACGGGGGAAGCGGCGGTTCCATCGGCACCTACTCCCTCGCCAGCAGCGCCACCGAGATCGGTATCCACGAGATGGGCCACACGGCGTTCGGTCTGGCAGACGAGTATCCGTATTACGCCGGCGGCGACGAGACCGGCCGTGACCATCATCCCGGCCCGGAGCCCGGGGAACCCAACGTCACGATCAACCGGAACCGGGTGACCCTCAAGTGGCGATGGGCGGTCAACGCGGCCACCGCGATCCCCACCATGACCAACCCCGACTGCAGCACAGTGGATTCACGGCCCAGCCCGGTGTCCGCCGGGACTGTCGGAACGTTCGAGGGCGCACATTACTATCACTGCGGCGCGTTTCGGCCGGAATTTGCGTGCAAGATGCGGGACCTCGGGGTGCCGTTCTGCCGCATCTGCCGGCAGGTGATCTGGAACCGGATCGGGCCGCTGGCGGCGTTGACCTCGCGGGCGAAGACTCCGATCACGGTGATCGACCGGTACCCGGAGCACCTTGACGTGTTCGCCGTGGGCTCCGGCGGACGCACCATGTCCAACTGGTGGGACCAGAGCAGTGGGTGGGCCGGGTGGTTCCACCTGATGGGCGGGATCGCGTCCCCTGGCGGCGTCGGGTCGCCGGTAACCGCAGTCGCCCGGTATGCGGGCCATCTTGACCTGTTTACCGTGGGCACCGACAACCGCGTGTACAGCGCGTGGTGGAGTTCCTCCGGCGGCTGGTCCAACTGGTTCCAGCTGGGCACACTGGTGGCCCGCGCCGGGTCGACGGTCAACGTCCTGGCCCGGTACGCCGATCACCTGGACGTGTTCACCACCGCCGCGGACGGCAGGATCATGTCCACCTGGTGGGATGTGCGGACCGGTTGGTCCACCTGGTTCCAGATCTCCGGCGGTGTGGCCGCCAACGGGGCAACCGTCACGGCGATCGCCCGGTACCCCTTCCACCTCGACCTGTTCACCGTCGGCACCGACAACCGGGTCTGGAGCTGCTGGTGGGACGAACGCAGCGGCTGGTCCCGCTGGTTCCAGGTCGGCGGGCAGCTGGCCCGGCCCGACGCCACGGTCAACGTCGTGGCGCGCCACCCCGATCATCTGGACCTGTTCACCACCGCCCCGGACGGGAAGATCATGTCCACCTGGTGGAGCGCCAGGACCGGCTGGGGCTCCTGGTTCCAGGTGTCAGGTGGTGTCGCGTCGGCTGGGTCACCGGTCACCGCGGTGGCCCGGTATTCCAACCACCTCGACCTCTTCACCGTCGGCACCGACAACAGGATCTACAGCACCTGGTGGCATGACACGTCGGGGTGGGCTGGCTGGTTCAACATTTCGGGCGGCGTCGCCAAGCCCGGCAGCCAGGTGGCAGCCGTGTCCCGGGTGACCGAGCACCTGGACGTGTTTGTCGTCGGATCGGACAGCGTCGTCTACAGCACCTGGTGGAACGCATCAACGGGCTGGGCCGGCTGGTTCCAGTTGGGGATCACCTGACCGGGCCGCGCCGACGTATGCTCTTCGCATGGCCAAATTTTTCGATGTACACCCGGAGGATCCGCAGCCGCGCGCAATAGGGCAGATTGTCGACGTCGTGAGGTCCGGCGGGCTGATCGCCTACCCCACCGACTCCTGCTACGCCCTGGGCGCACAGCTGGGCAACAAGGACGCGCTGGACCGGATCCGGTCGATCAGGAAGCTGGACAGCAAGCATCACTTCACCCTGGTCTGCAAGGATTTTTCGCAGCTGGGACAGTTTGTGCACATCGACAACGACGTGTTCCGCAGCATCAAGGCGGTGACGCCGGGCAGCTACACGTTCATCCTGCCCGCCACCAAGGAGGTCCCCCGCCGGCTCCTGCACCCGAAGAAGAAGACCGTCGGCGTCCGCATCCCGGACCACCGGATGGTCCAGGCCCTTCTCGAGGAGCTCGACGAACCGTTGCTGTCCAGCACCCTTCTGCTTCCCGACCAGGAGGCACCCCTGACCCAGGGCTGGGAAATCAAGGAAGAGCTCGATCATCAGGTGGACGCGGTCATCGAATCCGGGGAGTGCGGGGCCGAACCCACCACCGTCATCGACTTTTCCAGCGGCTCCGCCGAGGTGGTGCGGTACGGCATGGGCGATCCTTCCAGGTTCGAATGAGCCGCGCAGCCAGCTTCGTGGGGTATCCTCAGCCCTAGACGGCCTCGGTTACCGTCTGCTGTGAGCATATTCGTCACCGTCTGACCGCACGGCGAGCCCGCACGCTAAGGTATCCCGTGGTCAGATCCGATCGGCAACAGACACCCTCACTCCTCCCGGCGCCGCCCCAGTCTGCCCCCGATGAATCGGCCACCCGCTACGAACTCCGCGCCATTCTGTCGCGCCGCATCATCAGGGGATCCCCTTCCGGGCACAGCATCCGTCGCCCCGCAGCATAAATTGCGCGGGATGAACCTTCGTGACCGGCAGGAGACCAGCATGAGCTTTTCAAACGAACTAACGATCTCCCAGATGAGTGAGGACGGGGCAGACGAGAGCCTCCTCAGCCAACTCCGGGAAGCCGACGCGGAAATCGACAGGATCCTTCGGTCTGGCGGAACATCGCAGGATGTCAGGGAAACGCAGCGCCGCTTCAACGGCCTGCTGTCCACGTCCCACCACCGCTCCGGCAGCACCCATGCCACGAGCTCGTGACGCGCAGCAGGCCAGGCGCAATAATAGGGGGATGACACGCACCGAAGCGTTGGAGATTGAACGCAAGTACGACGTTGGGCCGGTAGAGTCGATCCCCGACTTTACCGGCATCGCCGGCGTGGACCGGGTGGATGACGGCGGGACCGTGGTGCTTGGGGCGGTCTACTACGACCTGGCGACCCGCGCACTGTTGCGCCACGGCATCACCCTGCGGCGCCGTCGCGGCGGCAAGGACGAGGGGTGGCACATCAAGTTCCCTGCTGCCCCGCACCGTCTCGAGGTCCACGTTCCGCTGTCGGCCGCCGAAGACGCAGTGCCAGACGCCGTGCCAGTTGAGGTGCTTGACCTGGTGCGGGTCCATGTCCGGGGCCAGTCCCTGATCCCGGTGGCGCGCCTCACCACCACCCGGACCATCACCACCCTGGTCGGGACTGTCGGTAGCCCGCTGATCGAGATCTGTGATGACCTGGTTGACTCTGAGGATCTGACCACCGGCGTCGAACGGTCCTGGCGGGAGTGGGAGGCCGAGGTAGTCGGCGCCGGTGATTACCCCGTCGACGAGCAGGCCCGGGTGGTGGACGCCGTCGAATATTGCCTGCTGAATGCCGGGGCATCGCCGGGTCTCGGCGGGCCGAAACTCGCCTTAGCCCTGGGCGGCAAACCCAAGGATCCGCTCACCGAGGGCAAACCGGGCACGGTCAGGAATGTCCTCACCGCCTCGTTCCGCCGGGCGGCTGAGGATCTGATGGTCTGGGACCCGCGGGTCCGCCGCAACGAGGAGGGGTCCCTGCACCAACTGCGCGTCAGGTCCCGCACCCTGCGCAGCATGCTCAAGACCTACCGTCCGCTCCTGGACGCGGAGCAGGCCGATCACCTTGAGGAACGGCTCAAACTGGTGGGCGGAACCCTGAGTGCGGCCCGGGACGCGGAGGTGATGCAGGATCTGATCGGGAAGGGCATCGCACGCCAGCCTCAGGGATCAATTCCCCGGCATGTCATGAGACGGCTGGAGAAAATGTCGGCCGCACAGCGCCTGAAAGCACGGTCCCACGTCCTGCGGGAGCTAAACTCCACCGGCTACTTCGCCACCCTCGATGCGCTTGACGACTTCACCTCGAGTCTCCCGCTGAGGGGCGGCAAGAAGAAGGGCGGCAAAGCCGCGTCGGAGCTTCCCCAGGCCGTCAAACGGCAACAGACCGCGGTGCTGAAGACAGCTCATCGAGCGAATCGGGAAACCGATCTCGACACACAGCTTGAGCTGCTGCATGAGGTGCGGAAGAGATCCAAGCGGCTGCGCTACGCCATCAGGTCCGTCGATGGAACCTCAGGGTTCAGCTTCAGCGCACAGATGGGTAAGTCGGGGAAGGCTTCCGAAAAGATCCAGGACATCCTGGGGACGCATCGCGATAGCGTACTGTTCCAGCGGTACCTTCTCAAAGCATCCCGGGCCGCCCGCCGCGCCGGTGACAACACCTTCGCCTACGGGGTACTTCATGAAGCCGAACAATCAATTCAACGCACGGCTGAAGCGGATTTCCGGAAGACGCTTGCCAAACTATGAGTCGGCCGGCACCTGGGTGCCGGGTCGGCTCACCAGTCTTGCCAGCGGCGGTTGCCCTGCAGCGGGACCGCGCGCCGGGCCGGGCCGCGCTGTTCGTTGTCTTCCGTGGTCCAGGTGATGAGCATTGCTGGTTTTTGGCCCCTGGGTAGCCGCTGAAGGAGGCCTCGCCCGACGTCGCCATGGTGCTCCGCAGGTTCGACGACTCCACGGCGAACTGCTCAAACTGAACGTCAACTGCTGTCGCTTTGGCGGATCCGGTGTTGGTCAGCACCCAGATGTTGTCCTTCCCCGGTTGCTTCGCGAATCGTCATCGCCTCTTTGCCCACGCCAGGAGGCTAGTTCCTGAAAAGGTCGTCCGGGTGCCGTGCATTCGTTGTCCAAAAACCGCCGTGTAGTCCAGTGGATGTGCCCGCCCTGCTGAAAGCCGGCCTGGTCAGGGCTCGTTGACGTTGGTCATGCGTTGATGAGCCAGGTGATGAACCACAGCACGACGCCGATCAGCATCAGTCCGGCAGCGATCTGGTACTGCACCGGATCCCGGTCCACCCAGGGGCAGCGAGGAAGGCACACAGGACCGCCGCAACAAGAGGCAACGGACCCGGGGAGGTGAAAAACACCTTCCGCGACCGGTCCCGTTTGCCGCGAAGCACCACGCAGGCCACATTCACGACGGTGAAAACGCAGAGCAGCAGGAACGCTGTCGTCCCCGAAAGGTTGGCAACAATGTTGCTCTCCGGATCGCTGGTGACGTACCAGATCAGCCCCAGGGCGAGGACGGTCGAGAAGGCAATGCCAGCCCAGGGGGTCCGCTGCCCGGGGAGCACTGCACCCAGCGGCCGTGGGAGGACCGGCTGCCGGGCCAGACCATAGATCAGTCGGCTCGCCATCAGCATGTTAATCAGCGCGGTGTTGGCCACGGCGAAGACCGCGAGGAATGGGAAGATCCGGTCGATCGGGAAGTCCGGGGACCCCTTCTGCACCACCTCAAGAAGAGCAGCGCCCTCGGCCTCCCGGATTCCTTCGATTTCAGTGGGGGAAAGCACGCTCACCACGGTGATGGCCACCAACATGTAAAGGATCACCGCGATTCCCAGACCGGTGAGCATCGCGCGGGAAAGATTCGTTCAGGGTTCCTGGTCTCTTCGACCATGTTGACGGAGTCCTCGAATCCGACCATCGCGAAGAAGGCTATCGAGGTGGCGGCGGTGACGGCGAGGAACAGGTCCTTGTCCTGGAAGTCGGTGAAGACCACCACCTGCTCGAAGTTCCCGGTGCCCTGCGTCATGACGTAGAAGCCGACGCCGATCACCATGCAGAGGGCGATCATTTCCACCAGTGTGAGCACCACGTTGAACTTCACGCTTTCGCCCACGCCGCGAAGATTGATCGCCGCCAGCAAGACCATGAACCCCATGGCGACGGCGGTCAGCAGTCCCTGGCCCGGCATGTCCATCCACCTATTCACTTCGAGCCCGCCAAAAAAGTTTTGCGCCAGGACATTGGCTGATGTCGAAGCGCTCGTGATCCCGGAGCAGACGACGACGAACGCCATCATAAAGGTGACGAAGTGGATTCCGAATGCCTTATGGGTATAGAGGGCAGCCCCGGCGGCCTGAAGGTATTGAGTCACCAACTCCAGGTAGGAGAAGGCGGTCATCGTGGCGACGACGAAGGCCAGTAGGAAGGGCAGCCAGACAATCGCGCCGACCGTGCCCGCCATAGTGCCAGTAACGGCGTATACCCCCGCGCCGAGGATGTCGCCGACAATAAACAGCAGCAGGAGCTTCGGCCCGAGGACCCGTTTCAATCCTGTGTGTTCCTCATCCAGTGACACCGCCGACTCGTTGCCTGAAGTGGTGCTCATGCTTCACGTCCACGCTGGTACCCCGGTGCCGGTTAGTACCGGGCGAACCGCTGGGCGGTGGTGGCGTAGCGTTCTGGCCTGTTGGGGAGCAACTGTGCGACGAAGTCGCCATGGCTGCGGGCCCCCACCTTCGCGAACATCGACTTGAGATGATCTTGCACCGTCTGGACCGAAATGAACAGCTGGACGGCGATTTCCGCTGCCGCGGGTGCGTTGGTGGCCCGCTATTGCTACCAGGCGCTCGCGGACCGGTTGGCCGCCGAAGGCTTCGTCGTGGTCAGTGCTTTCGACGGGCCCGGCGCGACATCACGCCGTCGACGAAGCCTCAGTCGGGGGCAGGCCAATCCGGCTGACGACGTCGGTCGACCCACCCGACCTGGTGGTGACAGCCGACTCCGCACGCCTGGCCCAGGTTGTCGCTAACCAGATCGACAACGCGGTCCGGCACAGCCCGTCCAACGGCACGGTTCACCTGGCTGCCGCCACCCGGGCCGGGCACCTCTGGAGCCTCGAAGTCACCGACGAAGGACCCGGCATCCCGGTTGAGCAGGCCCAACGGGTGTTCACCCGGTTCGGGGTAGGCGATGACAGTAGCGGCGGCACCGGCCTGGGCCTGGCCATCGCCAGCTGGATTGCCCAATTGCATGGCGGGTCTATCACCGCGCTGCCACCCGCTCCGGGGTCCGCTGGCGCTCGGATCCTCGTAGTGCTCCCCCGGGCATCCCGGGCAGCAACCCCACCACCCGTCTCCGCGACGGCTCCCCCCGCGCCGGCGCCCGCCGCCACCCCACCCACCCCGAGGAGACCGCCGTGACCGCCGCTGGCTACCCCTACCCTGCCCAAGGATCTTCACCAGTTGATGTGCCGGACCATCCCCCGGTGATGTCCGGCACCGAACGATTTTGGCCCGAGCGCGGACTGCGGACGGCACCCCGGCCCGTGTTCCTGGCGCTCGCGGTCGGCGCACTGGCTGCTGTCGTCCTGCCGGACCGCAACCTCGGGCTGGGCACCCTGCTGATCCTGCTGGTCTCCGGCGCCCTGATGCTAACCCTGTCGGTGCGTCATCGTCGCCCGTGGACCGTCGCCGCCACGGTGCTGTGCCTGGGACTGGGTTCACTGGTAGTCCTGCGCGACGCCGAATGGCTGGCCAGACTGGCGGTCCTCGCCGCGGGGGTACTCGTCACCACCTCCCTCACCGACGCTAAACGCGTCCTGCCCATCTGTGCCGGTGGACTCGCGTGGGTGCTTAGCGGCATCCACGGCCTCCCCTTGCTGGGTCGCACGATGTCGGCTGCCACCAAATCACCGGTCGCTGTGGCCGGTGCTGCGGACCACCGCCATCTCACTCGTGGCGCTCGTTGTCTTCGGCGGACTGTTCGCTTCCGGAGACGCGGTGTTCGGTTCCTGGGTGTCCACTGTCCTTCCCGACGTTGAGCTGGCCGATAGTCTGGTGCTGCGCGCCTTCGTCTGGTTCGTCGTCCGCGGCGTAGTACTTGCGGGCTGTTATCTGGCCATCAATCCACCCCTGGTCGAGAAGGCCGCCGTCGGGGCGGGCCGCCCGGTCAGCCGGGCGTGGGAATGGCTGTTCCCGGCGGGCGTTGTGGTCGCAGTGTTTGCGGTCTTCGTGACCGCGCAGGCGTCGGCGATGTGGGGCGGACACGAGTTTGTGCGGGACACCACCGGGCTCAGCTACGCGGACTACGTCCATCAAGAATTCGCCCAGCTGACCGTTGCGACGGCTCTGACCCTCGCCACCATCGCGCTGGCTGTTCGCAAAGCGCCTCGAGCCACCGCCCAGGACCGTCTGCTGCTGCGCATCGCGCTCGGCGCCCTGGCGGTACTTACCCTGGTGGTCGGGGTCTCGGCGCTCTTCAGGATGTCCATCTACCAGCAGGCCTACGGTTTCACTGTGCTGCGTGTCCTGGTGGACGCGTTCGAAGTGTGGCTCGGCCTGTTGGTGGTCTTCGTGATGGGGGCCGGGGTGCGGATGTCCGGGTGGTGGCTGCCCAGGGCTGCGCTGATGTCCGGTGCAGTCCTCCTGCTGGTCATTGGCGTGGCGAACCCTGAGGCCTGGGTGGCCCAGCAGAACATCAACCGCTTCGAGACGAGCGGCAAACTGGACGTTGCCTACCTGGCCAGTCTCGAAGCCGACGCCGCACCCGCGATCGTGGCGGGCCTGCCCGTCGAGGTGACCCCGTGCGTGATCGCCTTGCAGCCAGCCCCCGCGACCACCGACGATTGGCTGGGCTGGAATCTGGGCCGTGCGCTCGCCGTCGACTCGGTGGCTGGCCTGGATGAGGACTCCCGCCCCACCGTCTGCCCTGGTCAGCTCGGCCAATGACCCCTGCGGTCCGTGCCCACGGCGCGCTCCTGCGCGACGAGTACCCAGTGTTCTGTCTCGACCAGGACACCGAAACGTGACCGAGTCGACACGTGTCCCGCCCGTGCTCCCGCCAGCCCAGAGCGCACTATGGGGCATGGACAAAATCACCCGGATCGTCAGGCGCACGCTGCAGTGGCTGCGAGCCAATCGGGACTGGCTGCCGGCCGCCCTGGTTCTGGCCGCTGTTGCGGCGTTCTGGTCGGTTGGTCTGGTAGGTGGATTGGCGATGCTGCGCGAAGCCCGATCGCCGATGGCCACCCTCATTGGTCTGTACTTCATGCTCGCGTTCGTCGCCATCTCCATCGCCGTCGCCGTCCTTGCGGCCTCGGATCTGACCCGCCGGATTGCCGTCCGTAGGAACAACCAGCGACGCTAACCGGCGGGCACGGTGATCCGCGTGAACCGCCGGAGAGCGGTTTCCCGGTCTGACTGGTAAACTGGACTGAAGGTGAGCCGGGAAGTCTGGTCGGCAGTTTCTATTGTCGACCCCAATCCAGGAGCCTCACTCATGGCAGACCCAACCTCCAAGCCCAAACCCGTCTCAGGGCTGATCGGCCGCGGTACCTACTCCGAGTCGCTGAGAATTGGCGAAATCCTCCGGAAGGAAACCGTCGGCGGCATCTTGTTGGTTATCACCGCCACCGCCGCGATCATCTGGGCCAACTCCCCAGCTTCCGATAGCTACTTCGCATTTCGAGACTTCACGTTCGGGTACGAACCTTGGCATCTTGAGCTGAGCCTGGGAGCCTGGGCTGCTGACGGCCTGCTGGCCGTGTTTTTCTTCCTCGTCGGACTCGAACTCAAACGTGAATTCGTTGCCGGTGATCTGCGCAGTCCCGCCAAAGCGATAGTTCCGGTTGCCGCCGCGGTCGGCGGCGTAGCCGTTCCCGCCCTGGTCTACGTGGGCATCAACATATTCAGCCCTGAGACGCTGCGTGGCTGGGCAATTCCCACTGCCACCGATATCGCTTTCGCCGTCGCGGTCCTCGCGATCGTCGGCTCACACCTGCCCAGCGCACTCCGGATATTTTTACTAACGCTCGCCGTCGTCGATGACCTGATTGCCATCTCCATCATCGCCCTCTTCTACTCCGATGACATCCAGGCCGCGCCCCTACTCCTGGCCCTCATCCCGCTCGCACTGTATACGGTGCTGGCACAGAAGTATCGCGAATTTTTTCACTTGAAGCCAGCTGCCGCCTGGCTCATCCTGCTGCCCATCGGCTTTGTTGTGTGGGCTCTTGTGCATGCAGGCGGTATTCACGCCACAGTCGCCGGAGTTTTGCTCGGATTCGCAGTGCCCGTCCTGCACCGGAAGTCCAGCGCTGGGCCAGATGCCGGGCCCGGTCTGGCCGAGCTCTTCGAACACCGGATCCGTCCTCTGTCGGCAGGATTCGCGGTACCCGTGTTCGCTTTCTTCTCCGCCGGCGTCACTGTGGGCGGCTGGAGCGGGTTCATCTCGGCGGTGACCGATCCGGTCGCGCTCGGCGTCATGGTGGGCCTGGTCCTGGGCAAGCCGATCGGCATTGTGGGGACCACCTGGCTCCTCACCAAACTCACGAAGGTGAACCTTGACCCGGCCCTGCGCTGGGTGGACCTGCTGGGCATGGCGTTGCTGGCCGGTATCGGTTTCACCGTCTCGCTGCTGATCGCCGATCTAAGTTTCACCCCCGACAGCCCCACCAATGATCACGCCAAGGTCGGAATCCTGTCGGCTTCCATCCTGGCCGCCCTGATCGCGTCCGTAATCCTGCGGGCCCGCAACAAGCACTACCGCACCATCGAGGCGGCGGAGAGGGTCGACGACGACGGCGACGGGATTCCCGATGTCTACCAAAAACCGAGCAACCCGGCGGCCGGGTCAGCTACGGCGCCGGGACTTGACGACTCCCGGAGGGGCGTCGATCGCCGTGAGCCCCCGTCCAGTCCATAGCCTGGCCGGTAGTGAAAGCAGGCTGGCGGTCGCAGACTGAGACGGGCTGGGCGCACCCCGTCGGCCCTATCGAGCTACAAAAAGCGGCGGTTGCTGCTTTTCAAACCCTATTCCTTCTCGACCATCGCCCCAGGTCTGGATCGTTGGTCGAACGTTTTCACATTGCGCCGACTGGGACAGCGTCCACTCGCCGGCCGACCGACTCACGGCCAGTGAACGGGATGGAAGTCCAGAGCATACGGCGGCATGTCTGGAGCTCGGTCATGTTGATCTTCCGGGGCAGTTGGCGGTTCATCCTGGGGCGACGCCCGCTCGTTGGCGTCCCCGGGCGTAGCTGAAGCGAGACTGTTGTCCATGTTTCCCCCATGGCTAGACTCGGCGGAGGGTACCGCCGCAGTACAGAAATTATGCTATTCCCCTCCGACACTTTCGGTTAGCCCGCGCTGCGGCGACCGAAACGAGAGCGCCAGCGGGGCGTTCGCCGTGGGCAAGAACCTCAAAGGGTCAGCCTCGGGCGGGATCCGCCAACGCTGCAAAGGTTCGTCCTATAACGAACAGCTGACAGTGGACGGTCAATCGCATCACTTATCTCACAGGCTTCGTCCGGTGAGCGCAGGAAGCCGCCTCCGGCACCACGACGGCGGGGGCTTCAGGCCGTGTGTTGTCGACAACCAGAGTGGCACGGACCGCAGGGCTACACGCCGCCAAGTAGAGTTTCTGGCCCCCAACATACCGTCGCATCGCCGGGTCGGTCGGGTCCCCAGGGTTGCAAAGCGTCTTCGCCGCTCTGGTCGCGTAGCCGCGGGCCCACGACCGTGGATGAAATGCCAGCCAATCTCTACTTCATCTGATGGGCCGTCCGTACCTGACAGCCGAATGCTCTGCAACATCACAGTCCCGGGAAGCTCAGCCGAGGAAGCATCTCCGACTACCCAATAGCCCGTCACCGGGTCCTTGACGGCACTGAGCCGGTGAATCAACGTCTCAGCGCTGGCGCGGCTCCGCACCACCTTCGGAATCCGACCAAGGAACCGCTGCACGTCCTCGTTCGAGTACAAGTCATATGCGAAGTCCACATCCTGCGCCCGCCATGGCCGAAGTAGAACTCCTTCTCCCCCAAGTAGACTCACGCCTCCACGCTAGAGCAGAATTCTCTCCTCGGGCTCCAAACAGTTAACGGAACCTGCTCCTCGCTGCTCCTCGCACCGTCCTCGTCAGCAGGATCGGTGTCGGTATCGAGGTCACTCCACACCAGATCCAGTGGATCATTGGCGCGGGCGAGTCGGGCGCTGGAAAAGATCGCATCGGGCATTCGGCCATCCTATTTCTGAGCAGCGTCCTATTTCCGGCTATGGCACTGCCAACTTGTCGCTCAACCGTCTTGGCACTAATCTCTGACGAGCGTATGTTGCCGTCCATGGCCAAGGATTCCGTCGAGACAAATCCAGAGAATTACCGCGTTGCATTCGAGAATGAGCGGGTCCGTGTCCTTGAATACACGGACTCTCCCGGGAGCACTACCACCGAGCACAGGCACCCCGATAGTGTGGTGATCACGGCGAGTGACTTCCGGCGCCGTATCTCCGCCAGAGGGAGGTCAATCGACATTGACCTCCCGCCGGAGCCGTCCGTTGGTTGCCTGCACAAGACCATACCGGATCGAATATTGGGCACACACCGACACCCATTCATTTTTGTCGAGTTGAAAGAGCCTGCGCCGCCTAGCGGTCGGCGGATCCGCTCGGACCCACCACCGCCTAAGAAAGATTCTCCCCGGGCACATCCCCCGTCACGGATGAGGCGTCCCGCTGCCTACGCCTGTAGGCAATGCGCATAATGTGGACGCTATGCACGTCGCTGTCGTCTGGAGAAGGAATAAATAATGCCACTGTGGTTCATGGCCCTGATCTGGGGCACCGCGGGAGGCGCAGCTTTGGTGTTGGGTTGCGCCGTTGCCTGGAAATGGACCATCCCGGCGAAAGTCACCTCGTCGATCATGGCCTTCGGTGCCGGGGTGCTGATCTCGGCCCTGGCGTTTGACCTCATGGACGAAGCCGTCAGGCTCGGCGGGTTGCTTCCCACCCTCACGGGATTCCTGGCTGGCGCCCTGGCATATGTGGGGGCGAACGCCCTCCTCGCGCGGGCGGGCGCCAAACATCGCAAACGCTCTGGCGGTCATCAGCCTTCCGAGAGTGACCAGACCGGGAGCGGGACTGCCATCGCCATCGGAGCGCTCCTCGATGGGGTTCCCGAATCGGTGGTCCTCGGGGTTGGAGTTGCCACCCTGGGCGCCGTCAATCCCGCCATGCTCGCCGCAGTGTTCATTTCAAACTTCCCCGAAGGGCTTTCCAGCGCTGCCGGCATGAAAAAGGCTGGCCGAAGCGCAACATACGTCTTCGGTGTCTGGGGAGGGATTGCAGCACTTTCCGGTATCTCGGCCCTGGTTGGCTTTGCAGCACTGCAGAATGCTCCAGATGAACTGGTGGCGGGAATCACCGCCGTAGCCGCCGGAGCCATTCTTGCGATGATCGCGGACACCATGATTCCCGAAGCCTTCGAGGAACATCACATCCTTACTGGCCTCATCACCGCCGTCGGGTTTCTCACGGCATTCACGATCAGCAACCTCGGAGGGTAGGCCCAGCCGGGAAACTGATGCTTTCGAGCGAGGTTCAGGACACACTGGTGAGATGAGCCGAATCCCCTGGGTCCTGCACGTCGATCTCGACCAGTTCATCGCGGCGGTCGAAGTGCTCCGTCGGCCAGAGCTGGCAGGCAAGCCAATCATCGTGGGCGGGCGTGGCGACCCCACGGAACGAGCTGTGGTGTCGACCGCTTCCTACGAAGCCCGGGCTTTCGGCGTCGGATCCGGAATGCCGTTGCGCGTTGCGGCCCGGAAAGTACTTGATGCGGTGATCCTGCCCGTTGATCATGAAGCATATCTTGTGGCGTCTGGAACCGTGATGGCAACCCTGCGCGCCCAGCCCGGCGCCACCGTGCAGGTGCTCGGGTGGGATGAAGCCTTTGTCGGCGTCAAGATCGATAACCCTGAGACCTACGCCCGACAGATCCAATCCGCGGTTCTCGAGCAAACACTGCTGCATTGCAGCGTCGGTATCGGTGACACACTCGTCCGAGCCAAGGTTGCCACCGGTTTCGGAAAGCCGGCCGGCGTCTTCCGTCTCACGGCCGGGAACTGGCTCGATGTCATGGGCGGGCGGCCCACCAAAGACTTATGGGGCGTGGGATCCAAAGTAGCGGGCCGGCTGGCCAAGCTCGGCATCACCACCGTCGCCGAGCTCGCCGTATGTGACCCGACAACCCTGGTCCCGGAGTTCGGCCCCAAGATGGGTCCCTGGTACGCGGAGCTCGGACGCGGCGACGGGGACGACGTCGTTGACGACACCCCCTGGGTCGCCCGGGGTCATAGCCGGGAGACAACTTTCCAGCAGGACCTGACACAACAGACCCAGGTGGACGACGCCATCAGGGAGCTGACAGCGCGTGTCCTTACGGATGTCGAATCCGAGGGACGGCCGGTCGTCGGACTGACCCTCAAGGTCCGGTACGCGCCCTTTTTCACGAAAACCCACGCGAAGAAGATTCCCAAAACATCCGACCGCACTGCAATTCTTGCCCGTGCCCTGGACCTCGCGGGCGCGATCGAGGCAGGCCGTCCCATCCGACTCCTCGGCCTGCGAGCCGACATGGCAATGCCCGACGACGCCCGACAGGGACATACGCCGACGCGCGGCGGGTGGTGACAGAGGCAGCTGATACGTCAGCTGAACCTACTCGGCGATGAGCGACATCGATGGAATGGGGAGGTCTGTCATCGGTCTGTCGCCTTTCGAAAGAGCGCGAGCTGGGTGGCCGAGCCAAGAGTGGGGTGGACATCGCCAACTGTGCGGTACTCGACCGTGTAACTATTCCTGGCTGCAACCCCCTCAGCCCACGTTGTGAGCTCGGCCCGCGTCCACTCGAATCGGTGGTCGGCGTGCCGGAACATGCCGGCGGGGAGTTCATCGAACAGCGTGTTGTACTCGCTGTTCGGCGTAGTCACAATCACTGAGTGGGGGCGGCCGCGCCGAACACTGAGGACTCCAGCGCGGGCAGGCGTTCTGGGTCGAGGTGCTCGATGACCTCCATCAGGACCAGGGCGTCCAGGCCAGCGATGCGATCATCTTGGTAGGTCACCGAGGACTGGATCAAGCGCACCCTGGCTCGTTGGCGATCGCTCGCCTCCCGGAGGTTGAGTGTCCGTTTGGCCCGGGCGAGTGCGGTCACAGAAACATCAGCGCCAACGAGCGCCGTAAAACCGGGGTCCGCAACCAACCGTTTGAGCAGTGCTCCCTCCCCGCACCCGACGTCCCCCACCAGCCGGGCGCCGACGTCGTGAAGCGCATCAATCACTGCGTCAGCACGTCTGAACGACAGCGGAGCCGAACGCGCCTGGTGTGTAGCAGCCGTCACATCAGTGACCGGGATGTCATCGAAAGCGCTGAGCCTGGACTGCGCGGTCAGCAAGGGGGGGGGGGGGGGGGGGGGGGGGGGGGGGGGGGGGGGGGGGGGGGGGGGGGGGGGGGGGGGGGGGGGGGGGGGGGGGGGGGGGGGGGGGGGGGGGGGGGGGGGGGAAAACCCCCCCCCCCCCCCCCCCCCCCCCCCGCCTCGTCAACCATCGAGCGTTGATGCGCCAGATAACGGTTCGTGATGAGCTCCCGTAGCGGGTGGTTGGGCAGCCACCCGTCGCCGGCCCGGAGCAGCTTCCCTATCTCGTCCTCAGACACCCAATAGTGCTTGGCATCATCGAAAACGGGGAGTAGCACATAAAGATGGCGGAGAGCTTCGCTCAGTCGAACATCGCCGCGCAGGACGAGGTCGACGTAGGGTGAGGCACCCCACTGGGGGAACGCGGGATCGAGCGGTACCACCGTTTCCTCCACCTGCCAGCCGAGGGGCCCGAACAGCTGCGCGACGAGGCCTTCAGTGTCGCGACCACGCGCGGGCAGCGCGGCGACCGTAATTTCCAAGGGCATTCTCGATAGGGCAAGCTCCGGGAACGACTCGCTCATGCCGTTCATCGCGGTGCGGAACACCTGTCCGAGGGCGACGGCAACCATCGACGACGAAGCGTAGGGTCGATCGTTCACGTACCGCTCGAGCGTGGCAGAGTCGCGTCCGCGGAAACGCTTGTTGCGAACCAGTCCGATTGGATCGACCTCGAGGAGCATCGCTACTGTGCAACGCTCGTCAGACGCCTCCGGGTAGAACACGTGCGCCCTGCCAACGCTGAGCGCAAACTCCTGCGCGCGGTCAGGGTGCTTGTGAAGCAGATGGCTCAGATTGATTGCGCTGGGAGCGGTCGAAGTGACGGTGACAAGCACACGGCTCCTTCAATCTGGACGGACAGTAGCCGAAGTCTATGTGATGCCCGCCAATGACGAATCCTGGGCGCATCCCGGGCCCTACCGATATTCCGGATTGACTTCCAATCCAAACCTGTCACCCTTCTTCCACGCGTCGGGAAGGTTACCCTGCGCCGGAATACCTCCTGCTGCCTTCAACATGCGCGCCATATGAAGCAGATTCCAGGTCATGAAAGCGGTGTTGCGGTTGGTGAAGTCATTTTCGGGACCACCCGATCCGTCGTCGAGATAGCTTGGACCCGGCCCAACTTCTCCGATCCAGCCGGCGTCTGCGGCCGGTGGAATGGTCACACCAATGTGCTGAAGACTGTAGAGAATGTTCATTGAACAGTGCTTGACTCCGTCCTCATTTCCAGTCACCAGGGCGCCCCCGACCTTTCCGTAGTAGACGTACTGACCGCGCGAGTTGGTCACGCCCGACATCGCGTAGAGGCGTTCGATGATTTGTTTCATCACTGAACTGTTGTCTCCGAGCCAGATGGGTCCCGCGAGGACCAGGATGTCGGCCTGCATAATTTGGTCGAAAATGGTGGGCCACGCGTCCTCCTCCCAGCCGTGCTCCCGCATGTCTGGGTACACACCCGTCGCTACAGGGTGATCAACCGGTCGCACAATGTCGACGTGGACGCCGTTCTTTCGCATCAGATCCGCGCTGACGCGGATCAGGCCAGAAGTGTGGCTCAGCTCGGGGCTGCGCTTCAAGGTGCAATTGAGAAATATTGCCCTCAGTCCGGCGAACTTATCGTCACCGCTGATGGACTCCACGCTGTTTGGCATTTCGAAGGGCTCCTGTCGGGCTGACGAAAGTTTTCCTCAGCCTAGTGGACGAGGAGGACCGCGTCGAAAAGTCTGCAGCCGGACGCAGCACCGGTGGATGAGGCGCTCCAGCATGGGAGTGAATCGATGGAGTCCGCAGCAGGGGTGGCGCGGCAGACTGGATGCGCTCTTTGTGGGAGGGCGTTTCCTGCAACCTTGAGGGGTGTACTCGCTGGTTGCTCCCGAAGCCTGGGAAGGTGATATCTTCCCGACTGTTCTGTGTTCTATTGAGCAACATGGCCACCCCTTTGTGCAATGCTCAATGCGTTAGATAGTCAATCTGACTAGGCTAGGATCCCCGAGACCCACAACCGTGGTCATCCTGACCGCACTCAAGGAGGAGAACCCATGGTCAGCAACAAAGACCCGCGCCCCATCCGGGACGCGATCGATCGAGCTGTTTTGGAGGCGCTCGACATTGATTCCAGAATGACCGTGCTTGCTATCGCGCACCGCACAGGGCTGGCTCGCGGCACAGTCCAGGCGCGCCTGGAGCGGTACGAGCGTGAGGGTGCCTTGAGAAATCACAGCGTCCGTATCGCCCCCGAGGCCCTTGGTCTGTTTATCTCGGCACATGTGGCAGCGGAACTCGACCAGCACAGGATCGATATAGCCGTGGAGGGCCTCCGTGCTATCCCGGAAATTGTCGAGTGTCTCGCCCCCGCAGGAGAGACGGACCTCCTTTGTCGCGTCGTCGCTCGGGATCCAGACGACCTGTACCGGGTATCGGAGGAGATCCGCCTCTGCCCGGGCATCCTGCGAACCAGAACCAGCATGTTCCTTCGTCAGCCCATCCCCTACCGGATGGGTCCACTGCTCGCTACCCTGAACAGCTAGACCTCAGATTGGGCGGCACGGCGCGGCTGCCCCTCTCCACCATTGTTGTCCTAGGATGTCTTCATGGCCGGCCCCCAGATCTACCTCAGTTTCCCCGGTACCGCCCGTGAGGCCCTTACCTTTTACGAGGGCATTTTCGGAGGCGAGCTGTCCTTGCATACCCTTGAGGATTTCGGTCGGCACGACGGCCCGCCCGGTGCGATAGCTCATGGAACACTGAACGGTGGCGTCGTCCTCGCTGGATCAGACGCGGGAAAGGGCGAAAAGAGTGTCCGGTTCGAAGGGCTCATGCTCTCCTTGCTGGGTACGGCTCAGCCGGCAGTTCTGCACGAGTGGTTCGACAAACTCGCCGACGGCGGCCGGGTGATTGATCCGCTGACCCCGAAACCGTGGGGCGCCTCCGATGGTCAGGTCATCGACCAGTATGGCCTCCACTGGCTCATCGGCTACGAACCTGAGCCGTGATCAACCTGCGACTATTCGATCAATTGGCGAATTCAACCTGAACATCATCCAGGGACACCCTGGTAGGGCTACCTGGGTGACTCGTTGGCGACTGCGCTCTATGTGACGCAAGATGGGTGCATGGTGATGTCCTCTTCCCCCTCCCCACCGCGCCCTGCCGTGCCGCGCCGCGCCGTGCCATGATGGCGGTTGTCACCACCGGTGTTGGTGGCTACGATCGGCTGGTCGTCGCGCAGGTTCCAGTTCCTGTGCCAGGCGAAGGTGAAGTCCTGGTTCAGGTCTTGGCGGCTGGCATGAACAACACCGAAATTAATACCAGGCTCGGCTGGTACTCGTCCTCAATCGTGACAGGTACCAACGACGCGGCCGAAAACGTGTCGGGGCAGACATCGACGCGGCCGGACGGGGGCTGGAATGCCGTCACCCCGTTCCCCCTGATCCAGGGCGCCGACTGCTGCGGCCGAATCGTAGCGGTCGGCCGAGGTGGCGACGAGTCTGTCCTCGGGGCTCGGGGCTCGGGGCTCGGTCCTCGGGGCTCGGGTCCTGGTTCGCGCCTGCATGCGCGCGCAGGGTCGCTCCTCGAAGAAGACAATCTGGTTGGGATCTGACCGAGACGGAGCGTTCGCACAATTCGTCACTGTCCCGGCGCACGAGGGCGCCTCGGGCGGTGTCGGATCGGCCGTGAACTTGCCAAGAGACGCGGAGCCTACGTGATCGGCATCGCGAGCGACACGAAACAGACCCGGGTCCGGGTCCTTGGCGCCGACAAAGTCGTCGGGCGGGACCATCCGCTCGGCGTGTTGGGCGCGGAAAGTGTCGACGTCGTGATCGACAACGTTGCGGGCCCCGGCTTTCCAGCGATGCTCAGCCTCCTTCGGAGGGGAGGGACGTACGTGTCGTCGGGCGCCATCGGCGGGCCCGTCGTCGAGCTGGATATGCGCACCATCTATCCTAAGGACCTCACCCTCATCGGGTGCACGGCCTGGGACGACGCGGTGTTCCCTGATGTGATCTCCTACATTGAGCGCGGCGAGATTCGGCCTCTCCTCGCGAAGGTCTTCCCGCTCGACCAGCTCGCGGACGCCCAACGGGAGTTCCTCGAAAAGGCGCACGTGGGCAACTTCGTGCTGATTCCGCCCGCTCCCCTGTCCTGATCCATGAAACTCCGCCACAACCCAGCTTTTGTCCGATTCTGGGCCGCATCGACGGTGTCAGATTTCGGGGCGTACATCACCACGGTGGCTCTATCCGTCCTCGTCCTCGTGTCCCTGAATGGCTCAGCCTTTGACCACGGATTGGTCAATGCTGCCCGCTGGGCACCCTACCTACTTTTTGGATTGCTCGCCGGAATCTGGGTGGATCGGTTCCGGCGTCGCGCAGTCCTCATCACCGGTGACTTCGGGCGCGGCCTGGTCCTGGCGACCTTCTGTGTCCTCGGAGTCCTGGGTTTCCTGAATGTCCCCGTGGTGATGATCCTGATGTTCGCTTTTGGAACATTGGCGCTAATAAGCGACGCCGCCCATCAATCCTTCCTGCCACAACTCGTTCCGCGACCGCAGCTCACATGGGCCAATGCCCGTCTCCAGCAAAGCGACACCATAGCTCAGACCACGGGTAGTGCGGTAGCCGGTGGTCTCGTCGCCGTGATGACGGCACCCCTCGCTTTGCTGGTGGGCGCGGTAACCCACTTTCTTTCCGGCGTCGTCCTGCTTTCCCTCAAACATGCGGCTACCACCATGCCACCCGTGCGCACGGACGGTTCCCTGCGGCGCAAGATGGGCGAGGGTTTGCGGTGGATCTACCGCCACCCACGACTGAGACCGTTGGCGTGGTCCAGCCACGCATGGTTTATCGGTTCCGCCATGATGGGCGCGGTTCTTCCGGCACTGGTCCTGAACGATCTGAGGCTCGGTGCGCTTGGACTAGGTCTGGTGCTTAGCGGCGCCGGAATCGGCTCCGTGGTGGGGACTCTTATCTCGATCCGCACCGGAGAGCGGTGGGGTACCGGCAAAACGATAATTGCCGCGCGGCTGGTTCAGCCGGTAGCGCTCGCTTTGATTGCCCTTGCCCCCGTGGTCGCTGCCGTGATGGCTAACGGCGCGTTGGATGATCGAGTGTACGGCTCGCCTACCGAGTGGCCTGCGGCCCTCTGGGCGGCATTTGCCATCGCCGCTGGAGGACAATTCCTTTTCTGGCTGTCCATGGGCGTCGAGGGCCCTTTGGAAATGGGGTACTGGCAGGCAGTGACGCCGGACGGGCTCATGGCACGAATGAGCGCTACCCGACGCTCGATCAACCGAGGGATGATCGTCCTTGGTGCTCCCCTCGGTGGTGCAATTGCCACTTACACAAACACCTCCAGCGCCCTTTGGGTCGCCGCCGGAATCATGGTGCTTTCGGCCCTTGTGCTGCTCTTCTCAAGGTTCAGAGACGCCAACGTGGAAGACGATCAGCTAACCGAGGAAGAGGCACTCATCCGTTGAACGCCGTCGCTCGCTCCGGACCGTTGCACTGGGGAACGCGAACGGACAGGCCTACTGCTGCTCGTTGCGCGAAATGAGGTCTGCATGGTGAAGTGCGGCAACGTTGGGGTGGGCCCGCAACCGGTAGCGGAGGGCGTTGTCCCCGTAGGTCTCAAGGATTGGGCTATTGGTCGGGTCGACCGATAGTCCCTGGGCTTCAGCGTGAAACTCCGCGCTCATTTGCAGCGCGGGCATGGTGGCGTCAAGCGCTGGATTATAGAAGAAGGGCAGAGAGATCCTGTCGGTGCGGGCGCCCGGTGAAATAACACGGTGCAGTGTTGCCTTGAGGTAGCCGTTGGTGGCCAGCTCGAGCATCTCCCCGATGTTCACAACGAATGTTCCCGGAACGTCAGGGACGTCGATCCACTTCCCCTGGTAGTCCACCTGAAGGCCACCCTTCCCCGGTTCCACCAGCAGCAGCGTCAGCACGCCGCCGTCGCGATGGGACCCCACGCCTTGTTTGGGCTCGCTGCCGGATTCCCCCGGGTAGCGCACAATTTTGAGCATCGGGAACGCCCTGGAACCAAAGGCTTCATCGAAGCTATCCTCGGGGGCGCCAAGGGACACGGCAAGGGCCCGCAAAAGGTCGAGAGAGATGGTACTCAGGTGCTGTGTCCATTCAGCGACAACCTCTCGCATCCCGGGCAGTTCCGCAGGCCACAAATTGGGCCCTTCCAACCGCCAGTAGTCAGCAACACCTGCACCCGGCTTCACGGCATCGCGCTCGACGCCGATATCGATTTGCTCACGCCAGTCGACCGCCCGATCGGTCAGTTCACCGCCCATTCGGGTGTAGCCCCGGAACTGGGGACTGTGGACGTTTTCGAGCTGCAGTTTTTCTTCCTCCGGGAGTTCGAAGAAGCGGCGGGAAGTGGTAAGCATGGCGTCAACCAGGTCCTGCGGGATTCCGTGGCCAGCCAAGTAGAGGAATCCGACGTCATGCATTGCGTTGCGCAGGTCGTCCCGGAATTGCGACGCGTCCTCCTGGCCTGCGCTCAGCCGCGAGTAGTCCAGGACGGGCAATGATTCGAGTGACAAGTTCTTATAGTCCTTTGGTGCGAATTTTGGAAACCGAAGTCCGTATCCGCTTCAACGTTACGCCGCGAACCGATGGGCCGAACGTTCGCGTTGCGAAATATGTCATTGCTGGTGGGGTCACTGCGGATCGCGGCGGTCTGATTCGGGTTCATAGTCGGCCTCGAGCAATGTCGCTGACAGGTTCCACCCGTTGGGTATCCGTCCGCCGATCTCCCCAGGTTGAGGGTCAGGCCAAAGCTTGTACCCATGAACCCCCTACATGGGCGGAGCCTACTTTCTGGGGTGCTTTCGTCGTAATCGTTCCAGCGCTCGACGGGCCAGTCGGTCACCGTTGTGCGCAGCGGTCTTCAGGAGCGCTCTCCCTTCCTGCCGGTATCCGGAATGCCATAGCGCCAGTCCGAGGTTGTGGGCTGCATTCGGTTCCCCTGCACCGACGGCCTGGCGGAGCACCGCAATTTCCTCGGAGGTGCGGCCCATCTCACCGTATAGATTCGCCAGGGGAATGAGGACGTCGACGCTGCCCCTAGCTGCATGGTGTTGCAGGAGGGCGACTGCTGCGTGCCCGCTGAGTTCGCCGTCGAGCACTAGTTCAACCGCGGCTTCGGCATTGTTGTCTTTGGCTTCGATTAGAACCTTCAGGGCACTTCGCTGGTTCCCTTGGGCCCGATAGGCGCGGGCCAGGCGTACCGGAACCGTCGGATGGTCGCCGGCTCGCTGGAACCAAAGAATTGCATTCTCGGCGTCGTCTAGTTCCAGGTAGATCTGGCCCAGCGTCGGCGCAACGTGGGGATCGTTTGCTTCGTAGGCTTTTTTGAGCGGCGCGATGGCCGGCCCGAGTTTGCCTTCGTCCCAAAGGAACGTGCCGTAATTTAGCAGGGCGTCAGTCACGCCGGCGTCGATGGCGAGCAGGTACAGCACCTCGACCGCTTCTGCCTTCGAGATCTTTTGCAGGTCGTTTGCTGCGTTGAATAGCCCATCAGGGTCAGTGAACCGGGCATGTTTAATCGACGCCCGGAAACTGCACTGGCGGTCGTCTTCCTGTCGCATTCCTTCCACCGGTTCACTCTCGCATATCTACGGAGCCTTCGATCGAAAAATGTCGTGACAACTCGGGCCTGGCGACGCAGACCGGAATGATCCGAGTTTGACTTAGGTGGGAAAAAGCCATGCACAGCCGAGATGTTGGTGTGGCAGCTAGACCGCTATTCGTGCCAGCCCAGAGCAATAGGCGATGATGAGGCTTGGAACGTGACTGTCCTGTCCGACTCACCGGTAACTATCAGCCAGCCATGGGCAAGCGAGGACGACCCGGTCCCGGTTCTGGGCAAGCACGGTCCTGCATGCGGGCTCCTGGTTGCTGGAGGAACGCAAAAGTGGCAGGCGTCCTCCGTTCAGGACACCCGCCACTTCCCATCAAGTTTTACGGCAATGTTCCGTAGAGGCTTCGGAGCTAGCCGTTGACTCGCACAAAGTATGAGCCGGCGAGGTCGGACAGCGGGTGCTCGATGGTGAGGTTCGAGCCGTTCATGCCGCTGCTGATGACGTTGCCGTTCCCGACGTAGATACCGATGTGACCGGGACGGACAACGAGGTCACCGGGCGCTGGAGTTGAGACCCGGGTTCCGTACTGATCGAACTGCAGGGGTCCGAGGTCGCCGACGTTCAAGCCGATGGAGCGCAGTGCACGCTCGACGAGAATCGTGCAGTCCTGGATGGAACCGAGCTGCCCGTAAGCCGAAGCGACCAGCGCTCCGCCGACGCCGCTGGCGGAAACCGAAGAGCTTTCAGGTGCGATTGGGGTAATGGAACCGGAAGCCAGGCTCATCATTGCTGGTGCGGCCGGTGCCGGAGCCAATGGCGCTGGAGCAACCGGTGCTGGCGTGAATGCCTGGGCGGCGGCCGCAGCAGGAACGGCGTCTGGAACGACGGCGGCAGCGCTTCCGCCGCCAGTGAGCTGGATCTGCTGCCCTGGGAAGATGACCGAGGCGTACGACAGCCCGTTCTGCGCCAGGAGGTTCTCAAGGTTGATCCCGTGCCGTGCTGCGATCGCCCCTAGTGTGTCGCCGGCGACGACCGTATAAGCATCCGCGCCAGCTGCTGGTGCCGAAACGGTTGCTGCCTGCGCGGTAGTTGCGGCGTCCTGAGTATAGGTTCCGGCGTGGGCGGTGGCTCCGACGGAGAAGACGAGGCTGCCGGTCGCGGCTGCGATGATGGCTGGCTTGCCCAGTGCGACGGCGTTGGTCTTCGCGGCCTGAGTCAGGCCCTCGAGGGCAATGGAGTGGGTGGTGATGGCGCGGTGGCGTGCCGGAATGGATGTACGTGACATGGTGTTTTGCCTCTCCCATGCCTGCGGGGTGAGCTGTCGGGTTCGGATGGGAGTCACCCGGCCGTCCGCCACCCGTGTGCTGTCCCGCATTCGCGTACGATGCAGGTTCTGCACTGGACAGTCGGATCGGCTTAACCCCGAGGGTCACCGCGTGCGGTGGCCCGGTGGAAACGTGGTTCCCCCGTCCCTGCCATCTGGATTGTGCGAACGGCTCCCGGAGCAGCGGCAGGGCTCGGCATTCTGCGCGGGAATGTGATCTCGGCGGGGTGCCGGGATCACTCGTAAGAGAATACCCCACGCTAGTATTTAAGTCACATTAGGGTAACGGCCTGTGGGCATTGGCGAACCCTAGACCAGATTATTGCTGGTGGTTTGATCTGATGTCCCCGAAGGTCTGACCGTTGTCATTGGAGACCTGGACACCGTCTTCGGTCGCGACCCAGATTCGCAACGTGGAGTCGTCAAGTACGTGGGTTGCGATCGCGGACGCCTCGCCGCGAACTGCCCCCTGTGGGACCCAGGTCAGACCAGCGTCACTACTGGTGTGGATCTGGCCTTCGACTGTGACTCCGGCAGCCTTTCCTCCGGAGAGTGCGGTGAGCATCAGCAAGGGTGCGCTCGGAACGGCGGCCCAGGTTTCGCCGTCGTCGGTCGAGCGTTGCAGGCCTTCCTCGGTGGTTGCCAACACAACGCTGTCCCGGGACGTCGCGGCGAGGTTGAAGGCGGGTATCTGTTCATCCGCGGCTTCCCAGGAGGTACCGTCGGCGCTGATCCGGAGCTGCCCATCGAATCCGACTATTCCACCGTCGGTGGCGGCGAGGGCGTGGAAGTCAGACTCGCCCTGCCTGGATAGCGGCTGCCAGGTCTGGCCCTGGTCTGTGGATCGGATCAGGCCCACCGGGTTCGGTAGGTCGGTTCCCGGGCCGGGATGACCCGATGCGTACAATTCGCCGTTCCCTGCTGGGGTGAAACCCATCAGGTCGATGGTCGGCCCGATCTGGATTGCTGGCGACTCTGAGACGTCAAACAGTCCGTCGTGGGTGGCCAACAGAACCCGGTTCGTGTCCGGGTCCACGCTCATCCCATGGATGTGACCGGCGGGATAACCCTGCGCGTCGGCGTCGGCGGAGTCAGCGTCGACGGACTCAGAGGACTTACTACTGTTCGAGCTCGGTGAGACTTGCGTAGAGCATGCAGTGAGCACCAGAAGGCCAACGGTGAGAACGGCCGTTTTGGCACCTCGTTGCAGGCGTGGGACGGGGGGTTGGGGGCGAGGCACAGTGGCAATCCTTTGTTGTGACAGAAAAAGTGGGGAGAGGGTGGGAAGGGCCAGATGCCTGGCCCTTCCCTTCGCGAACTAATCTTCGGTTAGAGTTCCGCGAGCAGTTCTTCCATTTCCTGAATTTCGGCTTGCTGGGTTTCCACGATCGTCTCAGCGAGGGCGATCGCTTCAGGGTTCTCGCCGTTGTCGATTTCTTCCTGCGCCATGTCCACCGCCCCGTTGTGGTGTGCGGTCATGGATTCCAGGAACATCCGGGCCGCTTCGCCGCCTTCGGCCGCTTCTAGGTCAGCCATCTGATCCTCGTCCATCATTCCGTCCATGCCACCCGTAGACCCCATGTCGTGGCCCTCCATGCCTCCTTCGGGCATGACCGGGCGATCCCAGGCTTCGAGCCAGCTCGACATGGTTTCGATCTCGGGGTCTTGCGCAGCCTTGATCCTGGTGGCGAGGTCGATGACACTGGGGCTGATGTTGTCCTTGGTCAGCATCATGTCGCTCATTTCCACCGCCTGCTTGTGGTGGGGAATCATCAGCTGGGCGAACATCGCATCCACGTCGTTGTGCTCGGCCGATACCTCAGCGCCTGATTCGGTTGAGGGTGCTGATTGCTGAGTGGAGGTCGTTGGCTCGGCCGCCGGGCTGGCCGGGTCGTTGTTGCTTCCGCAGCCCGCCAGGGTGATGACGGCCGCGACGCTCAATGCTGAGAGGGAGAGGTAACGCTTCATGGTGATCTGATCCTTCTGAATTCATCTGATGAATAGTCTGTAGTAGTACCCTTGGTGGGCAGGATGCTGCCTTGGTGAGAGAGCCATTGCGCTCGGCATACCCAAAAAGCAGGCGCCGGTGTCTTACGTCCGGCTGATACAGAGTTGAATCAGTGAAGGAGCAGGGATTGATAGGGTCCGCAACCGGATGAGCGGCGGCCCACGGAGCAGCACCGACCCGGGCACGAGCCGGCCGGAACGTAACAGGAACGCCAGCACTGCGACGACGATGACCGCCAGGAGGCACATCCCCAGCACACCGCCGTCGTTCCCGCACGACCCCCCGCAGCCCTCGCCCATTTCGCCGGTGCCGGCAGGTCCATCCGGGTAAGCGGCGTGAGCGTTGTTCGCCGGGACCCGGTTCTCACCGCTGACCGACGTCGGGAATCCGGGATTCGATGTCGTGGAACTGGCCGGGAGCGCAGCACCATGTGCTGAGGCGCCCTGCGCCGGAGCGCCGTGCGTTGACGCGCCGTGACCGCCCATCCACACGTGCATTGCGAGGATTCCGACGATGATGGCGACAAAACCCAGAAAGGTTACGGCTGTTCTCGACAGTGCGAACACTGTCCTCAGCCCAAATGTGCCTGTCACCGCCGTTTCCTTTCAATTCCGTTGATTGTTTCCAGCCTAGTGAATGACTTGCCTCTTCCTCCAATCAGGACGAAGCTGCCACGGGTCATCTCACACAGCCGGGTCGGTGGTGAAGCGTTCGGGGCTCAGGTCGATCCTGCGCAGCAGTTGCGCGTTCAAGGCGACGACGATGGTCGAGACACTCATCAATACTGCTCCCGCCGCGGGCGAGAGCACGAAACCGGCGAAGGCCAACACGCCGGCGGCCAGCGGGACGGCAAGCAGGTTGTATCCCGTGGCCCACACCAGGTTCTGGATCATCTTGCGGTAACTGGCCCTGGACAAGTCGATCATCGCCAACACCGATCGTGGATCATTGCCCGCCAGCACGACGCCGGCCGATTCCATTGCGACGTCGGTACCGGCCCCAATCGCGATCCCCACTTCGGCTCGCGCCAACGCGGGGGCGTCATTCACGCCGTCGCCGACCATCGCTACCTTCAAGCCACGGGACTGTAGTTCGGCGACCTTGGAATCCTTGTCCTGGGGCAGTACATCGGCGAAGACTTCGTCAATGCCGAGTTCCATCCCGACGGCGTCCGCGACCTGGCGTGCGTCACCGGTGATCATGGCGACCTTGACACCCCGGGCCTGCAGCGCTTTGACAGCGGCACGGGACTCATCCCTCACTCTGTCCTCAAGCCGAACGGCACCGATGACGGCGTCGTCGCGGACCACATGCAGCACAGATGCGCCGCGGCCGACCCATTCCTGGACGGCAGCAATCATGTCTGACGGCGTTTCCAGCTGCAGTTCCTTGAGCATATTCGGCCCACCAACGGTGATCTCGGACCCGTTGACCGACGCCCGGACACCGCGCCCTGTCATTGAGGAAAAGCCGCTGCCACGATAACCGAACGCCGTCGATTTGTGATTGTGTCCGGCCGCCTGGACGATCGCCCGTGCCACCGGATGCTCGCTGTCGGACTCGGCCGCAGCGGCCAAAGCCAACATTTCACCGTCAGTCATTCCTCCAGAGGTGACGGTGGCGGTGACGGCGTGTCGACCTTCGGTGAGAGTTCCGGTCTTGTCGAACAACACCATGTCGATGGTACGCATGCGCTCGAGCGCCATCCTGTCTTTGATCAGCACACCAGCCTTTGCCGCGCGCTCCGTCGAAATGGCGATCACGAGTGGGATGGCGAGCCCAAGGGCGTGCGGGCAGGCGATGACAAGGACGGTGACGGTGCGAATGACCGCATCATCGGGGCTGCCCAGCAGGATCCATGCGATGAAGGTGATGATGCCGGAGATGAGGGCGAAGTAAAATAGCAGTGCTGCCGCCCGGTCGGCGAGGGCCTGGGCTTTCGACGACGAGGCCTGCGCCTCGGCGACCAGGCGCTGAATTCCGGCAAGAGTGGTGTCGGCCCCGACGGCGGTCACCCGCACCCGCACCGCGTTATCGGTTGCTACCGTTCCCGCTACCACGGCGTCTCCGACGGTGCGTTGGACGGTGCGGGATTCGCCGGTGATCATCGCCTCATCGAACTCTGCTACCCCGTCGACGATCTCTCCATCTGCTGGCACCCGGGCGCCCGACCGGACCAGGACGACGTCGTCAATGGCCAGGGAGCTCACGGCGACGGTTTCGGTTCCCGCATCGGTGACTTTGTCTGCCTCATCCGGCAGGAGCGCGGCCAACGCGTCGAGGGCACCGGCTGCGGAGCCGAGGGCGCGCATTTCCATCCAATGCCCCAGCAGCATGATGACAACCAGCAGCGCCAGTTCCCACCAGAAGTCCAGGTTGAAATTCCCGATCCCCAGGGTGGTCACCCAGGACGCGATAAACGCGACGCTAATGGCCATCGCGATCAGCAACATCATTCCGGGCTGCCGGGACTTCAGTTCAGCCACCCCACCTTTGAGGAATGGTGCACCCCCGTAGACGAAGATAATGGTGCCCAGGATCGGTGGAATCCACATCGCACCAGGGAAATCCGGTGGCGTGTAGCCGACGATCATGGCGAACATGTGACTGAACAGCACCACTGGGGCGGCCAGGAGCAGGCTCAACCAAAATCTATTCTTGAACATTGCGGTGGAGTGCCCCGCATGCTCGCCGTGAGAATTCACCTCGTGGTCCGCATCCCCCGGTTGGGTTTGGTGACCATGGTCTTCGCGGCGATCGGCATCCAGCACAGGGGCGGGCTCTCGCGTCGGCGTCTCGTGGCCGTGCGCACCGTCATTTGTGTGGGTCTGGTCTTTCATGGTGTTTTCTCCTTCAGTCAAACGGGATCGTGTCCCGGGCCTGAGAAAAAATCAGGCGTTAGAGAGGCGATACCCGGCCTGTTCGACCGCGGCGCGTACGAATGCGGCGGGAACCGGCTCGTTACTGAGGACGGTGACCGTGGAGGTTCCGCCTGAAACGAGGTCGATCTCGACGTCGGTGACCCCTTCAATTACCTCGACAGCGGAGGTAACCCGGGACGCGCACGAACCGCAGGTCAAGCCAGCGACGTCGTAGCTAGCGCTGATGCTGTCCGCTGCGGGAACCGATGTGGGTTCGCTGTCCTGCGGGGCGCAGCAGGCGCATCCGGATGATGTATCAGTCAGGGTCAGATCGGAAATAGTGCCGCACATGATGGTCTCCAAAACGAGAGGGATGGTCATTCGAAAATCAGCGGGTGCAGCCATCCGCGTGTCACTCACGTTGCCTGCAGCCGCATCAAGGGACCTTCAAGGAGTAAGCGGCCCATTCATGGGCTCGGACTTCCCGCTCCGGTACTCATAAGGTATACCCCCTAGGGGTATACGTCAAGGAGGCGGTCTTGGAGGAAGCCGTCTTCGAGGAGGCGGCTGAAGCTTTCATCCTCGGTGGTCACCGGGTGGGGGCGGGAGAAACCAGAGGGCCGACCCTTAGCCAGTAGCGGGCGGTTTAGACCCACCGCGACTTGCTAGCACTGCCACCCGACTGCGATATTCCGTTTCGTCGATCTCACCGCGAGCGAACCGCTCGGCCAATAGATCTTCTGCCATCCGCAAAGAACTGGGCTGACCGCTTCGCGGTCCAAGATTGCCAGTAGAACGCCACAGCAGAACAAGGCCGGTAATGACAGCACCCCAGAACAGCAGGAAACTCACTCCCATCAGGACGTATCCCCACTCCCCCATGTTCCCGTTCCAGTACATCATTGACATTTCCCTCCGACATCGATCCCACAGCGAAATCTGATCCTTCTCCAGCTCCCATCATCGTTGGGTGTCAGGTTGAGTAACAGTGCCTTTGGTCCCGTCCGTCGTCATCACCAAAGCCCCGCCCGCATTGGCGCCCTCAACCCGTTTTCCTTCGCCCAGGACAGCGCTGTTGGTGGTGTTTCGGGGCTCACCGAAGCCTTCAGCGACGCTGGTTGTCGGTGACCGTCACGTGATGACGAGGGACCTCCCGCGTGACCTCCCGATCGACCTCCCGGGTGCGGCGGGGGAGCTTCGCTTCATCCCCGACGCGGTGCGGTCGCTTACACAGGTCTTGGTCCCTACCGTACGAGGGGAGAACTTTTACGGAAGTCTTCTGTCCTCATCGACCCGGAGGATCTGTAGTCGGGCGGCGGCGAGTGAGTTGGCTATCTCGGAAAGCGGATGCGCCCGTTGGTACGTTCGCGCATGGGTCACCTTCCCGCCTTCTGCGGTGGTCGGCTCGGCGCTCGGCTTGCAGGCTCTGACCTTGCGCAGCGGATCAGGACGGGGCGACGAAAGTCAGGAAACAGGCACTTCCACATCAACGATCCCGACGAACCGGCTGCCAATTCCCTCGTACTCGCTCCGAACCATGCTCGGCATCACCGGCGGGATCTCAGCAAGGGCATGGTGGGCGCAGCAGACAAATGTGAACGGCGGCCACCATTTCTTCGGCCGGACGGCTTCAGAGAAACGACAGACTACGCAGGTCAGCTGGACCCAGACAGGCCGCTTGCTTGTGCGGTTCTCCTTGGACTGGACGAGCCAGACCGGGGGACTGTCCAAAAGCTCAGACAACTCGGCGTCTGACAGTCTGGCAGGGATCCCATGACGGTGTGCCATTTCAAGCGGAATATCAAGGATTTGAGCTGCTTCACGTCGTGTAACCACCAGTCAACGATACGGGATGCGCGGCCTCTCCACATCCGGAAGTGACACAAATGCGTCTCGACGTTCATGCGGGATCGGCACAAAGGCATTCAAAATATTCTCCATCGAATGTCTTTTCGTGAGCACACCGTTATGCGATACTTCCAATGTTCGACATTGGGTTCCAGTCATTCGGATCGTCAAGGGAGACACTCATGGAGATTGCCGCCAGCAAGCTCGACCTCAGGATTGAAACTGCCAGCATCGCCGAGCTACAGGCCGCCATGCGTGCCGGACGGCTTACCGCAGTGCAACTCATCGACTTCTACCTGGATCGGATCCGACGATTCGATATGGCCGGTCCGAAGTTGAACTCGATCGTGACGCTCGCCGCGGATGCCCGCGATCAGGCCGCCGAACGCGATGAGCAGCGAGCAACCAACCCAGACAGTCTCGGCCCGCTGCACGGAATCCCCATCCTCGTGAAGGACTGCCTCGAAACGGCAGATATGCCAACCTCATTCGGATCCGAGATCTTCGCTGACTACCGGCCCAACGAAGATGCCACCGTCATCCGCAAATTGCGCGAAGCCGGCGCGATCATCCTGGGCAAGACCACGCTTCCTGACTGGGCAACATCATGGTTCACCTATTCCTCGCGAAGCGGCCTCACGAAGAACCCCTACGATCTCAGCCGCGACCCAGGTGGCTCCTCCGCCGGCACCGGAGCATCAATCGCAGCGGCCCTCGCGACAATCGGGCTGGGCACCGACTGTGGCGGATCGGTCCGCGTACCTGCGTCCTTCTGCAACCTCGTCGGCATTCGTTCAACTCCAGGACTCATCAGTCGCAAAGGGTGCAACCCGCTCGTCAGCGTGCAGGACACAATCGGGCCGATGGGGCGGAGTGTCGCCGACGTTGCCCGCGTCTTCGACGTCATCACCGGATTCGACCCTGAAGACGAACTGACCTACGCCGCCGAGATTGCTCCGGCCGAGGAATCATACCTTTCAGCGCTGGTTCCGGACGCGATCGTCGGTGCACACATCGGCGTCGTTCGAAACGCCTTCGGGTCAGACGACGACAAGTATGCTGCCCCGGTGAACGAGGTTATGCAAACCGCGTTGACGCAGCTAGCTGCAGCGGGTGCGATTCTCGTGGACATTGAAATTCCCGACCTGCAGGACTGGAACGCACGAACATCGATGTACACGATCAAATCCAAATTCGACATCGACAAGTTCCTCGCAGGGATTCCAGATGCCCCAATGCACTCCGTGGCGGAAATCATCGAGTCTAAGCGCTACCACCCTAAGCTTGATCTCCTCGAGGCTCTCAGCGAAGGCCCGGACGACCCCTTCTCCGACCTCTCGTTCTACGCGGCGTATTTAGCCCGCGAGGCATACATGAAGGCAGTCGTGAACCTGATGGGAGCGAACAATCTTCTCGCGCTGGTATACCCAACCGTTCAGGTGGTACCACCTACGCGAGAAGAATGTGACTCCTCGCAGTGGACAACATTGAACTTCCCGACCAACACTCTAATCGGGTCTCAGACGTGGATGCCATCGATGACCATCCCCGCCGGACTCACCGAGACCGGGCTACCCGTGGGTATGGAAATCCTGGCACGCCCCTACGATGAGCGCACGCTGTTCCAAGTCGGATACGGTTTCGAGCAGGTCGCCAGCCACCGCCATCTCCCAGAATCCGTGACGATCTAGCCGGAAAACCGCACAAAGGCGGAACCCATATCGCAGGACCGGGAAAATTTCCGGTCCCGCGACGATTTTCCCTCGGTCACACGGTAAACGCTTCGGGTCACACCAGCTGTCACGCTGCATCGGACATTTACTTGTTCGGGAATGACCAGTCGTTGCTACCGCCCGAACACGGTGCCACTTGCTCTCAATGGGGCCTCCACTTTGGTTGCAGCCCGTGATGGCCGGACTCGAACGAAATATTTCCGATGGCGCTGTGCTTTCCCCGGGACATCTTGTCCCGCCATCCCATCAAAGAAAGGGGTAGCGGACGATCCTTGAATCTCTGGGGTATATCCTGACGGGGATTTCCGTGGCGGATCAGTCAGGGCGTGTGTCATATACGACTGACAACAGTGAAGCAAGAATGGATTGCTCACCGCGACATTGTTCGTCCTCGTTCGCTTTAGCGTGGGGTGGCTGCGTTTTCTTGCAGGACGGTAACGACCTTTTGGACAGCGGTCCGGTGCAGGGCTTCGGGTCGGCAAAGGATGTCCACGCGCCTGGCGAGATGTAGATCGCTGAGCGGTTTGAGAACTATTCCGCTCTCAGGGCGCGGCGCGGCGGTGTAACGAGGCATCAACGCCACGGCAGGGCCGGCTGCGACGATTGCGGCGGCGATAAAGAATTCGTTGATGCGGTGCGTGATCCGTAAGGGTTTGCGCGCGTGCACAGCGATGCTTTCCAACGCTGGGACCAAGGGGAATCCATCCGGAACCGAAATCCATTCCTCATCCGCCAGATCCATAACACTGACCATGGATTGATCGGCAAGACGATGCCGAACGGACATGGCGACATCCAAGGGTTCACGCACCAGGGGCAGCTCTGTGACCGCTGCAGGCCAGGGTGCGGTGTGCTCAAGACGATGAGCGATCACCAGATCGAAGTCGGCCGTCAGCGCAGGAAAACCATCCTGACCCACATCCCGATCATGACAGGCCACGCTCGGTCGATTCTCCCCCAGCATCGACATGAGGAGCGGTCCAAAATAGGTCAATCCCGCACTGTTGAAAGCACAGATGCTCACCACTCCACCGGGATCTTGCATGTACTCACTGACCGCCTGCTCCGCAGAACTCATCGCCACACCAACATCGAGCACTGCCCTCGCAAGCGCCTGCCCCGCACCAGTGAGAACAAGATTCCGGCCGCGGCGCTCCGTCAAAGCGACACCCACACCACGCTGCAAAGCACTCAACTGCTGCGACACGGCGGACGCTGAAACATGAGACGCCCGCGCCACCGCGGCAAGACTGCCCCGCTCCCCCAACTCGCGCAACAGCTTCAGCTGACTTATATCCATAAGGACAGACTAAACCCACACTTCACAAGTTGCCATCTAGTCTTACTAGTCGGAGCCCGCCACACTGAATAGGTGTCCTCACCTCGAACCCCCGATTCTGATGCGCCGCCCACGCCTCGTCCCGAGGGGCGGCGGCCAAGCGTTCCCTTTCTTCTCACGCACAAAGTGGACCTGCTCCTACTGCTCGTCGCGATCGTGTGGGGCAGTAGCTACCTCGCCGCGAAATCGCTCACCGATACCGTCGACGTCACCGTCATCCTCGCGTTTCGATTCATCATCACCACCATCGCCCTTGCCGGGATCTGGCTGATCTGGAAACGCTGGCGAATCAGCCGACGCGAAGCCCTCGTCGGCGCAGTACTCGGACTCACCCAAGCAGCAGTGCTCATCCTGGAAACCTATGGAATCGCGGGCACCAGCGCCACCAACGCCGGGCTGATCATCAGCCTGGTCATCGTCTTCACCCCCATCACGGAAAGCATCGCGTTCCGCACCAAAGTACCTCGACAGATATTCATCGCCGGGGTGATCGCCGTCGTCGGGGTATGCCTCCTCGTCTCAGGCGACGGGTTCGCCACACCCACGCTCGGGGACCTGCTGATGCTCGCGGCAGCGATCGTGCGATCAGTACACGTGACAGCGGTGTCTGCCCTCACCAAAGGACGCGACCACAGTCCTCTGAATCTCACACTGATCCAAAGCGCTGTTTGCGCACTCTTCTACACGATCGCCGACCACAACGCAGTGCTCGACGCCATGCAATCCTTCACGGGACAAGAATGGCTCGGTGTGCTCTACCTCGGCCTGGCCTGCAGCGTCTTCGCCTTCGTCGTCCAGACTTGGGCAATCCAACAAACCTCAGCCTCACGAGCGAGCCTGCTCATGGGCACCGAACCCATCTGGGCCGTCCTCATCGGCACCACCATCGGCCACGACACACTCACCCTCCCCGGAATCACCGGCGCCACCCTCATCATCGCTGGCCTCCACCTCGGACTCCGAGCCGAAACCCGCCACCGAACCACGCCAACACCACCGCTAGTTCACCCGACAACCCCAACCGACAGGACTCAGCGACCAGACAAGTAGCTATCAACAGCGCAGCATTCCACGTCACTGCGTATGCCGATCGGCTTAGGAGACGACTTTCGTGTGGATACATTTATGCTTCGTTACCTGCTTTGCCTTGGCTGTCAGCCTGATCTGCTGTTTTGTGAAGGATGAAGAGGCCACCGTATGAGGGCTGATCGGCACGCTGTTCATCGGTGTCTGTATATTCGCTAAGCACGGTATAGACCCGGTTGATGACGTCCTTGAGGTCTTGTGGTGAGAGGTGCAGGACGAACCGAGAGAGGTTGGCGAGTGCGTCCGGACCTGCTTCGGTCAGTTCTTCCCGTAGTGCGTCGAGCGGTGCGAGTGGGCCGTCCGGGCCCGCGTCGCGCAGCGCCGTGTCCAAGTGCCATGATCGCCCGGTCGAGCGATATGGCTTCTCCAGCGCACCGCTTACGCCCGTGCGGACGTCGGCGGGTTCAAGGAATCCAGAGGCGAGCAACTGCCGAACGTGGTAAAGGACGGTCCCTTGGTCGTGTCCTAAACGGTCGGCGAGTTGTTTATTGGTCAGTGGAAGCGAAACTGGGCCGATCCAAATCCCTGGCACTCACGATCTTTGGTTGCGCCCTATTTGTGGGAGCACCAGCACTAACCAACAGCCTCTACGTATTAGGGCCCATTTTCTTCGTGGGCAGCATGCTGATTGTGCTCTGGAATGTCATCACCGTGTCGCTGCGTCAACGTATAGCTCCAAACCGGCTACTAGGCAGAGTCAATAGCGCCTACCGTCTTCTCGCCTGGGGAACCATGCCCCTCGGTGCAGCAGCCGGCGGACTCCTGGCCCAATGGCTTGGCCTCCAAACAATGTTCGGCCTCATGGGAGTGCTCACCTTCGGGCTTCTAGTCCTGATGCCCATCCTCACAGACAAAGCAATCACCGCCGCCGAAGTGGACCACGAATAGGTCGAGTCAACCTGTGTGCTCCGCTTGAACAAGACACGTCGGAAGAATCATGGTGCGGTTAGGGCTCGGTCAGCAGGACGGTCGAAGCAAGCGATTGATGCAGTACCCGAGCACGACTAGACTGACGATCGCCAAGAGAACACTCCCTGGCCAACCAAGCGCTGGTTCCAACGAGCAGGTGGACGTTGCCCCGGACTCGGGTATGTAGTCGTTGCAGCGCCCCGACCGAATCGCGTAGTTCAAGACGTTCAGCATAATAATCAGCCCGCAGAGCAGGGCCCAAGGCGCCCTGGGCCGGGGATTCTCATCGGCATTCATGATGCGAAGCATATGGCGTGAGCAATGCGGCACCCAAAATGGAGAATTCGCGCTTTTGGCCGCACGAGCATGTCGATGAGGCGGGGCATCCGCTTTGAGGTCCATGCCTGCGGAGACCAAGCCGCGCATCGTGGTGGCATAGGAGACGTAGTTTGAGGAGGCGTTCATTAAGTCAGTCTGCCAGCAGCAATCCACCTCCTTGCGTCGTTCTATAAGGGATTGGCTACTGGGCGCTAAAGGATCAACTCCTCACAAGCGATGTGACAAGCAAACTGTCAACAACATCGCCACAGTCCGTTCGATAATCTACTTGCGGCAGCCAGCGTCTCCGGTGCATTCACGTACCGGCTTCATCACTACGCCTTCGCCAGCGTCTGTCCCGCCAGCCCTGTTAGCAAGAATGTAGAGTTCGCCGGCCATATCTTCACCAATCCCAAGAACTCCATGGCCATGGATACGCGTCAAGTGGGGCCGCTGGAGTGCACTTCAGCACGCAATGCGGACTCCGGCACGCACGGCGGCGGCGGCGCCGCCGGAGAAATCTTGAAGAAAATCCTGGCTTAGCTGTCGATTCTGCGGCAGGATGTTCGTCGTCGTTAATGACGGAGCCGGACAGGCCGGCCCGCGACCCAGTGCAGGAGGCAGTTCCATGGCCAAGTACGCAATCCTCATCTACGAAGACCCGGCGTTCTACGCGAACGCGTCGCCCGAGGCGTGGGGCGCAGTGATCGACGCGCACAACACGTTCACCAAGCAGGTCTTCGAGCTGGGTGGGTCCCTCGCGGGCGGGGAGGCGCTCGCACCCACGACGACGGCCACCACGATCAAGGGTGCCGGCACGGTGACGGACGGCCCGTTCGTCGAGACCAAAGAGGCCTTCAACGGCTTCTACGTCGTCGAGGCGCGCGACCTCGACCACGCCGTCGAGATCGCCAAGCTGTGCCCGGCGCCCGGCGGCGGCGTCGAGGTTCGCCCGGTCGTGGACCCGACGACGAACCCGTTCTGATCGCTCCCAGCGACGAGCCGACCGTGTCCGCCATGCAGGCGGACGCGGTCGCTGCCGCGCTGGCGCAGGCCCACCGCTCCGAGTGGGCCTTCGTGCTGTCCGCCACGGTGCGCGTCGCGGGCGACCTGGACGTCGCGGAGGAGTGCGTGCAGGAGGCGTACGTCAGCGCGCTGCAGGCCTGGATCCGGGACGGCGTCCCGGATCGGCCCGGCGCGTGGCTGACCACGGCGGCGCGGAACCAGGCGCTGGACCGGTTGCGTCGCGAGGTCACCCTCCGGCGCAAGCTCCCGCTGCTCGTAGAGCCGGCGACCGTCGATCCGCACGACCCGGCCGACCTGGACTGGCCCGACGCCGCGGTGCCGGACGACCGGCTCCGGCTGGTGTTCACCTGCTGCCACCCCACCCTCGCCCCCGAGGCCCGCATCGCCCTCACCCTGCGCGTGGTCTGCGGCGTTCCCACGCCCGACGTCGCCCGGGCCTTCCTGGTGTCCGAGCCGACGATGGCGGCACGGATCACCCGGGCCAAGAAGAAGATCTCCGCAGCGCGGATCCCCTACCGGGTTCCGGGCCGGGCGGAGCTGCCCGAGCGCCTGGACAGCGTGCTCACCACCGTCCACCTGCTCTTCAGCACCGGCCACACGGCCGGCGAGGGGGATGCGCTCGTCCGTGAGGAGCTCTGCGACCGGGCCCTGCACCTCGCGCGCACCCTCGCCGCGTTGCTCCCCGAGCAGGCCGAGACCCGCGGCCTGCTCGGCCTGCTGCTGCTCACCGACGCGCGCCGGGCCACCCGGACCGACGAGCAGGGCCGGCTGCTCCTGCTCGCCGACCAGGACCGGACGCGCTGGGACCAGCGCGCGATTCTGGAGGGGCTCACGGTGACGGCCGGGGCGCTGGCGTCTGGCCCACCGGGGCGGTTCACCCTACAGGCGGCGATCGCCGGCGTGCACGCGATGGCGCCGTCCCTGGAGCAGACCGACTGGCCGCGCGTCGTGCACCTCTACGACCGGCTGCTGGCGGTGTGGAACACCCCGGTGGTCGCGCTCAACCGGGCCGCCGCCGTGGCGTTCGCCGACGGTCCGGCCGACGCCCTGCCGCTCCTCGACGAGCTGGCGACCGATCCCCGGCTCGCCGACTACCCCTACCTTCCCGCCACGCGCGCCGACCTGCTGCGCCGCCTCGGCGACGCCGCTGGCGCGGCTCAGTCGTACCGGCGCGCGATGGAGCTCACGGCGAACGCCGCGGAGCGCGCCTTCCTGGAGCAGCGCCTGGCCGAGGTCAGCCGCGCCGCCGGCGCCGAGCCCGCGCCCGGCTGAGGACGGCGGGCTCGGCGGCCACCGCTCCGAGGCCTCGCCCGGGGCCCCTTGGCCTCGTCGATGCGATCCTCGACGGCGTCCAGCCGCTCGTCGTCCGTGCTCATCTGCGCCTCCTGGGGTGCGTGCCCTAGCTACATCCCGAGCGTCCCTCCGCACCGAGTGAGGAACTCGGTGAAAACTTTCACCAAAGTCATGTACCTTCACCACCACTCCCCCATGAAGGAGTAAGCAAGCCCAGCAAGCGCTTTAGGAAGAGAAAGGAGGCAGCCCACCACAGGAAAACCGCAACCCACCAACCGAACCAGGCACACCCTGCGCACACTTTGCGCCGGTTCGTGCACAGTCAGAGACCAAAACAGCCTCTGACGAAGGGAAACTCTGTGCCCAAAGTGGGACTTGAACCGGCTTTCACCCCTTGCAACCATTGGCCTCCCCCGAAAACCTCCCCACATCGGCCCAGTCCGGCACCAATACGACCCAACCCGACACCCCGGTAAGCCGTCGGCATGGTCGACATCCTTCCAAGTGCCTCAGCTCGCTAGGTCACGGAGTCAACAAAACCGGGAACAGTCCCATCCGCCGATGCATCGCCTACGTGCGAATGTTCGCCCCTCGCCTAGGAAACATCAAAAGCACTCTATTTATCCCGTGAACGGTATGCCCTCGGACTCAGTCCTGTCTCGGCAAGAAAGTGTCGGTTGAAGTTGGATAGGTTGGAGAATCCCACCTCGTAGCAGATCGCTGACACTGGGGTGTCCGTCTGCTCAAGCAGGCGGCAAGCGTGTGCGAGACGCAGCTTACGCACCATGTCACTGAAATTCTGTCCCGTGGCCTTCCGGAAGTACTTGGAGAAGGTGGGCTCGGTCATGCCCACCAATCCCGCTACGTCGGCCATCCGCACCGTGGCTGCATGGTTCGCGAAGATGTATTCGAGGGCGATATCTACCACCGCAGCTGCTTCACCGTCGAGTTGGGGTTCGAACCAGTCACGGGCGAGGAAGCGTCGATCGGCTTCTGGTGATCTCGCGAAGATTGTGAGAACTTTCAGCACATAGTGCAGGCGCTTCATTCCGGTAGTCTTTCCTACCGCCTCGATGGCGTTGGCGGCCTCGATCGCAGTTTCACCGGTGAAATGAATACCTCGTGCCGATTGCTGGAGCACTTCTCCTGTCTCCAGAAGCTCCGGCATCAGTTCGGCACATTGAAGCAACCACCCGCCGTCGAACTGCAGCACTGCATCACGCTTCTCGATCACCTCCCCCGGCTCGAGGTCGCTGACCCAGTCATGTGGGAGGTCTGAGCCAATAAGAGTTACCTGCCCGGCCTCGAAGGTGCCGAGGTAGTCACCCACGATGAAGCGACCCGTGCCTTTGCGAATCAGGTGGATTTCGTACTCGGGATGGTAGTTCCATCTCGCAAGAGGGCTGGGATAGTCATGTTCATGCCAGCGCACGGAGTGCTTGGGATCGTGGGGAATTACCTCACGATTCGCATGAAGGCCGGTCAGGCGTTCAGCAAGACGGACCGCCACTTCCGATAGTTCTTGGGCCATCACGCGCCTCCTCCCAGTTCATAAGAATTATCCGCCAGCTCTGCTCCCTCGACCCTGCGCAGCGGAATTCATGCACCTGATCTGCAGAGCTTTGGAAAATAAGTATCAGTTTAAGGCAACTGACGTGCTAGTTGTGCACTTTGTCACACCATTACCCTTGATGCACTGGGACAAGCGGAAACCACAGAAACCGCTACCCCCAAACCACCACCCGCGTGCACCGTGCTATTTCGGCGTGCGGAAAACCGTTAGGAACAAAGGAGTTTTTATGCGCAGCAATAAGACGCGAGCCACTTTTACCGTCGGGGTTGCATGTCTCGCCCTGACCTTGTCCGCGTGTTCCGGTGCCGGTGGGGGCGCCAGCTCTGATGCCTCAGGCGGAGCCCAGAGCATCAACGTGCTGATGGTCAACAACCCGCAGATGGAGGATCTGCAGCGGTTGACGGCCGATAATTTTACGGCCGAGACCGGGATTACAGTCAACTACACTTCACTTCCCGAGAATGACGTTCGGGCGAACATCAGCCAGGAGTTCTCGGCACAAGCCGGGCAGTACGACGTCGCATCCCTGTCCAACTATGAGATCCCGTTTTATTCAGCGAACGGGTGGCTTGCACCACTGGATGAGTTCGTGGCGGCGGACGAAGACTTCAACCAGGACGATATTCTCCCTGCCTATACGGAGTCACTGACCGGGGAGGACGGCAAGTTGTACGGCGAGCCGTTCTACGGGGAATCCTCCTTCCTCATGTACCGCACCGATGTGTTCGACGAACTGGGCCTAACCATGCCTGAGGAACCGACCTGGGATGAGGTGGCCGACCTGGCTGCCCAGGTCGATGAGGCCCGGGAAGATATGAAGGGCATCTGCCTGCGTGGTCAGCCCGGTTGGGGACAGGTTTTCGCGCCACTGACGACCGTAGTCAACACGTTCGGCGGAACGTGGTTCGACAGCGAGTGGAATGCCCAGGTGGATTCCCCCGAGTTCACCGAAGCAGTGCAGTTCTATACGGACCTGGTGAAGGAGCATGGCGAAGCCGGAGCTGCCCAGGCCGGCTTCACCGAGTGCCTGACCAACATGACGCAGAGCAACACCGCGATGTGGTACGACGCCACCTCGGCGGCCGGAAGCCTGGAAGCCGAAGGATCCCCCGTGGCCGGCAAGATCGGATACGCCCCTGCTCCGGTGAAGGAAACCGACTCCTCTGGATGGCTCTGGACCTGGTCGTGGGGCATTCAGGCCGCATCCCAGAAGCAGGACGCCGCCTGGGAGTTCATCTCCTGGGCCAGTTCACAGGAATACGAGGAACTCGTAGCTGAGGAACTCGGCTGGGCGAAGGTGCCCTCAGGCAAGCGTATCTCCACCTACGAGAACCCCGAGTACCAAGCGTCGGCACCGCAGTTCGAAGCCGAGCGCGCAGCCATCGAAAGCGCCGACCCGCGGGACCCAGGAGTGCAGGAACGGCCCTACATCGGGATCCAGTTCGTGGGTATCCCTGAGTTCGCCGATCTGGGGACCACCGTGTCTCAAGACGTCAGCGCCGTCATCGCCGGGCAGCAGACGGTCGAGGAAGCGCTTACCAAAGGGCAGGAAGCCGCCGAAACGGTCAGCGAAAACTACAAATCCAAGTAATACCTAGCATCCGTCCGTTGCCACTCTCCTCTGGAGGAGAGTGGCAACGGACGGCAGGAGACGTCCATGGCTACCACTACAGCAACCACACCCAGCCCTGCGGGAAAACGCACCCGAGTGCCGCAAAGCCCCCAAGAGAAACGCCGCCAACGGAGGGACGGATGGTCCCGTCGCGGGCCCCTTCTCCCGGCGCTGATCTTCATGATCGTGGTGACCCAGCTGCCATTCCTGGCAACGCTGGTGATCTCCTTCATGAACTGGAACAGCCTGCGGCCGAACGAGACGAGCTTCGCTGGTTTCGACAACTACGTCAGTGTCCTCACCGACGCGGACCTGCGCCAAGCGATTCTCACGACAATTATCATGACCGCTACCGTGGTGCTGGTCAGCCTCGCCCTCGGCCTCGGACTCGCAATCCTGCTGGACAAGAAGTTCGTCGGCCGGGGAATCGTCCGGACCATGTTGATCGCCCCGTTCCTGGTAGTGCCGGTGGCTGCTGCTCTGGTCTGGAAGCACGCCCTGCTTAATCCGTCCTACGGCCTGATTAACGGCACCCTGACCTGGATTTGGTCCCGTTTCGGCAGTGACAACCCACCCCAGCCCGAGCTCCTTTCACAGGCCCCACTGTTGGCTGTTGAAGCTTCGCTGATCTGGCAGTGGACCCCGTTCATGATGCTGATCCTCCTGGCCGGGCTGCAGTCACGGCCCATGGACGTCGTAGAGGCCGCTCAGATCGACGGTGCCTCAGGTTTCCAGATCTTCCGCTACCTGACCCTGCCGCACCTGCGCCAGTACCTGGAACTGGGCGGACTATTGGGCACCATCTACATCGTCCAAAACTTCGACGCCGTATTCACCCTCACCTCCGGTGGGCTGGGCACAGCAAATCTCCCTTTCTCCATTTACCAGACCTTTTATTTCGCGAACGAATACGGGCTTGCCTCGGCCACCGGTGTTATCGCCGTCATCGGCACGATTATCGTCGCGACCTTCGCCCTGCGCTCTGTCCTCACGCTCTTCCAGAAGGAGGAATCCCGATGACCACCCTTACCCCCGTCCGGAAAAGAACGGCAGGCCCCGCCTTTTTGGGCCGCAAACAGAAGTCTCGCCTGGACCCGACTCGCAACAACACCGTCGCCGGTCTGGTCGCTTGGGTCGCCGCTCTGATCTTCGCGATCCCCATTTTCTGGATGGTCCTCACCTCCTTCCATTCCGAGGTCGACGCCGCCACGAACCCTCCCTCGATCGCCGCAGACCTTACACTCGAGTCGTACCAGAACTTCTTCTCCGGCGCGTCCGGGCTAAGCCCATGGCCACCCCTAATCAACTCCGCGACCGCGTCCATCACCTCGACCATCCTGGTTCTGGTCCTGGCCATCCCCGCCGCCTACGCCCTGTCGATCCGGCCGATCCGCAAATGGACCGACGTGATGTTCTTCTTCCTATCCACCAAGATGCTCCCCATCGTCGCGGCCCTGCTGCCGCTGTTCCTGTTCGCCCGGAACTTCGGAGTCCTCGACAACATCTGGTTCCTGGTTCTCCTCTATACCTCGATGAACCTGCCGATCGCGGTGTGGATGATGCGCTCCTTCCTCGCCGAAGTGCCCGTGGAAATGCTCGAAGCCGCCCAGATCGACGGAGCCGGACTCCTCCTGACGCTGCGCAAAGTTGTCGCGCCCGTAGCGATGCCCGGCATTGCAGCAACAGCGTTGATTTGCTTCATCTTCAGCTGGAACGAGCTCCTCTTGGCCCGCGTCCTGACCGGCGTCGTCGCCGGTACCGCTCCGGTCTTCCTCACCAGCTTCGTCTCCAGCCAGGGACTCTTCCTCGCAAAGGTCTGCACCGCGGCCGTGGTCATTTCCCTCCCCGTCCTTCTTGCCGGCTTCGCAGCCCAAGACAAACTTGTCCAGGGCTTGTCCCTTGGCGCCGTGAAGTAGCGACTCATCTTCCGAAAGGTCCATTCCGTGACAGTGACATCCGAAGCAACAGCCATCGACGTCCCCACCACCATGCGCGCTTCCGTGCTGCGCCGCCAGCGCAGTGTCGCCCTTGAAACCATTGAGGTTCCCAGACTCGACGACGATCAGGTCCTCGTGCAGGTCGCAGCGGTCGGCGTGTGCGGCAGCGACGTCCACTACTACGAACACGGTCGGATCGGCCCCTACGTGGTCGATCATCCCCTGATCCTCGGACACGAACTTTCCGGACGGATTGCTGCCGTGGGCGCGAAGGTCGACTCCTCCCGGATGGGCGAGCGGGTCGCTGTTGAACCCCAGCGTCCATGCCGTGTTTGTGACCAATGCAAGCACGGCCGCTACAACCTGTGCCCGACAATCGAGTTCTACGCGACGCCACCCATCGACGGCGCTTTCACCGAATACGTCGCAATTCAGGCGGACTTCGCGTTTCCCATCCCGGACAGTGTGAGCGATGAGGCCGCAGCCCTCATCGAACCGCTCTCGGTGGGCATCTGGGCGTGCCAACGGGCGGCGATCGTCCCCGGCAGCCGCGTCCTGATCGCCGGGGCAGGCCCGATCGGGATCATCGCGGCCCAGACGGCGCGTGCCTTCGGTGCTACCGAGGTCTACATCAGCGACATATCCCCCGATCGCCTCGCCTTCGCTCTCAATCATGGGGCCACCCATGCCCTCAATGCACGCACCGATTCAGTAGACGGCCTGGACGTTGATGCCTTCATCGACGCCTCCGGGGCGCCGCAGGCGGTTAAGTCGGGCATTCTTGCGGTACGTCCTGCCGGCCGAGTGATCCTTGTCGGCCTCGGCGCGGATGACGTCGAACTGCCTGTTTCCTTCATCCAGAATCGAGAAATCTGGCTCTCCGGCGTCTTCCGGTACGCCAACACCTGGCCGTTGGGCATCCAGCTCGTCGCGGATGGAAAAGTGGACCTCGATGTCCTGGTCACCGGACGGTTTGGCCTATCTGAGGCGGAAGCTGCCCTTCAGGCAGGCAACCAAGCGGGCCAGCTCAAGGCCATCGTCTACCCGGGCCGCTGATGGAGCGAAACGTGGAACTCCCCGACATCGAGATCATCGGCGAATCGTTGATCGACGTCGTTCATGACACCCGGCAGGCAATGGTTGAACATCCCGGAGGAAGCCCGATGAACGTGGCAGTTGGGACGGCCCGGCTCGGCATGCCCACGACTCTTGTGACTTCGTTCGGCGATGACCGCCAAGGTCAGGCCATCTCGCGGCATCTCGTGGCCAATGGGGTCAAAACAGTCAACGCCGGAGCCGCACGCACCAGCACTGCTAGTGCCTGCATAGGCACCAACGGGGCCGCCTCCTACTCCTTCGACATCTCTTGGGACATCTCTGGGCCGGTTGACGTTGCACGCTACACGACACCAACGCACTTCCATACGGGATCATTGGCAACCGCGCTTACACCGGGCCGCCATGACGTATTAAGCCTCCTCGAACGGGTCCGAAACACGAGCACCATCAGTTTCGACCCCAACTGCACGCCCACCGTCACGCCAAATCATGTTGAGGCACGCGACGAGGTCGAACGTTTCGTAGCCCTCAGCGACATCGTGAAGGAGCGTGACGAGGACCTCTCCTGGCTGTACCCGGGAACCGGACTGAACGACGTGATGGATAGGTGGTTGACCCTTGGGACCAGCCTCGTCGTCGTCACTCGTGGTGGGCAGGGGTCCCTCGCCGCAACCGCATCAGCGAAGGTGAGCGAAGAAGCCACTCCTGTTGATGTCATTGACACCGTCGGCGCGGGAGATTCGTTCACGGCAGCGCTCCTAGCCGGATTGCGGTGGTGTGGCGTCCTGGGGACGGACGACCGATCGAGGTTCGCGGCACTTGACCATTTGACGTTGCAGCAGCTTCTGGCGTTCGCGGCTACAGCGGCCTCAATCACCTGCTCACGAGCGGGCGCTGACCCGCCGTCACTGTCTGAGATAGCGCTCGTCGAAGGCGTTCCCTGGGAACTGCTGGCATGATCTGGGCAACAAGTAATTCTGATGGAGGCGGAGGCAGCACGCCCGTCGTCAACCGGTACAGGCACGCCGGGGAGCTCCAACGGATACTCCCCCAATCCAGTGCCGGCGGTCGAACCATGCTGGGGATTGTCGGGGCCCCCGGCGCGGGCAAGTCAACCATCGCAGCCGCCCTCAAGGCGCTGAATCCCACGGTCTCCGCGCAGGTGCCCATGGATGGCTTCCATCTCGCGGACCAGGTGCTAATTCGACTCGGGTTGCTGAACCGCAAGGGAGCCCCCGAGACCTTCGATCCCCACGGCTACGCGGCCCTGTTGTCCCGCCTCAGGGACAGGACCGACCATGTTGTCTATGCACCGGCCTTCGAACGGGATCTCGAGCAACCACTGGCCAACGCGCTGCCCGTTCCGCCAGCAGCCTCACTCCTGATAACCGAGGGCAATTACCTCCTTCTCGACAAACCAGGTTGGCGAGAAGCGCGGCAGCAGCTCGACGAGGTCTGGTTCATTGACGTCGACCCGGACGTTCGCCGAAGTCGGCTTATCGCCCGGCACATCTTGTTCGGCAAGCAGCCCGCGGCTGCCGAGGAATGGGTTCGGCGCGTGGACGAGCCGAATGCCGAGCTCGTTTCCGCTACCCGGAACCGGGCGGACCGCATCCTTGACATGTCCCAGTGGAACCTCACTTGATCCGCACCCTTCATCCCTGACTACTACGCAAAGGCGCGCAATGACCCAGCTCTCAGCCACGACCCTGTCTTCCCTCCCATCCAACCTTCCTGTGCCGACGTATGACCGCTCGGTGCTCAGCGTGGGCATCGTGCATTTCGGCGTAGGCGGGTTCCACCGCGCCCACCAGGCGATGTATTTAGACCGGTTGATGTCCCGAGGACAGGACTTCGACTGGGCGATCTGCGGTGTCGGCGTCCTACCCCACGACCTGGCTATGAAGCAGGTCATGGACGACCAGAACGGTCTGTACACGCTCGTTGAAAAGGCTCCTGACGGGACGCAGAACGCCCGCATCGTCGGATCGATCGTCGACTACCTCTTCGCGCCCGATGACCCCGAGGCCGTCATCGAAACCATCGCCGCTCCTGATGTCCGCATCGTATCGATGACCATTACCGAGGGCGGGTACTGCATCAATCCGGTGACTGGAGACGTCGACACCGACCATCCCGCCCTGCGCGCCGATCTTGCACCGGGTGCGGTGCCCGCATCGGTCTTCGGTCTCGTCACCGAGGCCCTAGCCCGACGGCGGGAACGAGGAATTCCTGGTCTGACCGTCATGTCCTGCGACAACATCCAAGGCAACGGCGACACGGCGCGTGCCGTCTTCACCGCCTTCGCAGAACGCCGCGACACGAACCTTGCAACGTGGATCGCGGACAACGTCACGTTCCCCAATTCCATGGTGGACCGGATCACGCCGGCGACGACGGACCAGGACCGGGAGCAAGTGGCGAAAGACTTTGGCGTCGAGGACGCGTGGCCGGTGGTATGCGAAGACTTCGAACAGTGGGTCCTTGAGGACCACTTCGCACACGGTCGCCCCGCCTGGGAAGACGCGGGCGTGCAACTCGTCGGCGTCGTGGAACCCTACGAGCTCATGAAGCTGCGGTTGCTCAATGCAAGCCATCAAGCTCTTTGTTACCCCGGCTACCTCGCTGGCTACCGGCTCGTCCACGACGTCTTTCAAGACCCCGCCTTCGCACGGTACCTCCTCACCTACATGGAACAGGAGGCCACACCCACCCTACAGCCCGTACCTGGGGTGGACCTCGAAGCCTACCGGCACAAACTCATCTCCCGGTTCTCCAACGCAGCCGTCCGCGACACGGTGGCCCGCCTATGCGCCGAGAGTTCGGACCGCATTCCGAAGTGGCTCGTCCCCGTCATCCGTGAGAACCTTAGCGCGGGCCGTAGCGTGCGCTACGGAGCGGCGATCATCGCTACCTGGGCGCGCTACGCCGAGGGGACCGACGAGGCCGGGGCCCCCATCGAGGTCGTCGACCGACTCAAGGAGCCCGTTATGGCTGCCGCAGCACAGACCGGTTCCGACTCGCTAGCGTTCCTGCGCCAACGGGAGTTGTTCCTCGACCTCGCAGACCACCCGGCCTTCGTTGACGCGTACCTCGAGGCACTCGGTACGCTCCATGGGCCGGGTGCGGCCGCACTCGTCGCTGAACTTGGGCACGGTAGAAGAACTGAACCGGCAAAGTAGTTTCACGGTTGAAAAGCTGTGACTTAGACAATGAGGAAAAGAATCAATGAGCGTAGTCATCGGGGTGGACTCCTCCACCCAGTCCTGCAAGGTTCTGGCTGTCGACGCGCAAAGCGGTGCGGTCATTTCCTCGGCTGCCGTAGCTCACCCCGACCACACGTCGGTGAACCCCAAGGTCTGGATATCAGCTCTCCACGAGGCATTGCACGCAGCAGGCGCAGACAGTATGGGGGGATCTGTTACCGGTGTAAGCATTGCCGCTCAACAGCACGGACTGGTCGCACTGGACAGTTCCGGAACACCCGTGTACGACGCACTGCTGTGGAACGACACCCGCAGCGCGGATGACGCCGCACGCCTTTGGGATGAAATGGGAACCGTGGCGTGGATTGACGCCGTCGGCCTTGTTCCGGTTGCTTCGTTCACCATCACAAAACTGGCATGGCTGGAGCGCAATGAACCGGACGCAGCGAATCGGGTCGACCAGGTAGTGCTCCCTCATGACTGGCTCAACGGCGCCATGAGCGGCGAATTCACCACTGACCGAAGTGACGCATCGGGCACCGGGTATTTTTCCGCCGTAACCGACAGATACCGTATGGACATCTTGGAACGTTTCTTTGGGCGCGTCCCTAAGCTTCCCCGCGTTGTGCCCTCCCATGAGCCGGCCGGGCGTGTGAGAAAAGGATGGGGCATCGACGGAACCGTGCTCGGCGCCGGTGCAGGTGACAACGCTGCGGCCGCCCTTGGACTAGGCCTTCAGCCCGGCGAAATCGTCGTATCGATCGGCACCTCCGGTACCGTGTTCACCACCTCACCTTCCGCTATCCGTGACCCTGAGGGCGCGATTGCCGGGTTCGCGGACGCCACAGGCAACCATCTCCCCTTGCTGGCCATGCTCAACTCCGCCAGGGTCCTGACAGCCACGGCCTCCATGCTCGGCACCGATCTCTCAACACTGGACTCGCTCGCCCTTGAAGCCAGCCGGGATGCAGGAGGGCTTACCTTTATTCCCTACCTGGACGGGGAACGAAGCCCCAACCTTCCCCACGCAACCGGATCCCTGACCGGACTCAGCAGAAGCAACATGACCCCGCAAAACCTCGCGCGCGCCTCAGTGCTAGGTGTACTTAATTCACTAGCTGATGCCATCGACCTTCTGAAAAAATCCGGGGTAACGCCAAATAAAGTACTGCTAATCGGGGGAGGCTCGAAATCAAAAGCACTACGCCAAGCCGCAGCCAGCATCTTCGGAGTGCCCGTCGAAGTCCCGACAACGAAAGAATATGTGGCCCTAGGAGCTGCGAAGCAAGCCGCGTGGGCAGCCTCCGGGGGTTGTCCCGACTGGAAGCGAAGTATCGAGGCCGCCTACGAGCCCGAAGGAGACTGGGCCGCAGAGATACGAGCACGTTACATCGATGCCCGCGAGAACGCTTATGGAATCTGAACCAATGGCCGACAAGCAGGCACCCTCAACACCAATGGGCCTATACGACTTCAAAATTCTACCTACCCAACGTTAATCACTATTGGCGAACCAGGGACTACAGACAGGGCACGATTTCCATCGGAACTACCGAAAAGTTCCCCTCATCGCCTAGGGTTCGGGGCTACGCCCCTGTCTTGGATGCGTAGCCTAGTGGCCGAGTCGGCGACGAACGATATAACGTCGGCGGACAACACGCCCGGTGCCAGCCAGTCGCTGAAGGAGAATGGAACCACTAACCATTAAAACCCCGCCGACGTCCTCAGTTTCAATGGCCACACCTCAGGGTTTGGCCCCAGAAAGCCTGGTCTGCATCATCGTCGTCGACAACCACGTAGAGCCAACCCTCCATGTCGAACTGCCGAAGCCACGCACCCAAATAGGCCACGCACCGAGATCACCTACGCAAAAATGGTGGCACGCTACCCCGGCCACGACCAGCGCTGAAGGTGTGCTCTTCGCCGTCTCCACGCACGATGGACGGTGGGACCTGAACCCTTAAATTGCCGCTTCGCCTGAGTGGCTCCCCCGACGAATTGGCTTTCGGGAAAGATCAAGCCGAAGTCATGTACCTTTACCACCACTCCCCATGAAGTAGTAAGAAGGCCACCAAGGGCTTCAGGAAGAGAAAGGAGACAACCCACCACAGGAAAACCGCAACCCACCAACCGAACCAGGCACACCCTGCGCACACATTGCGCCGGTTTGTGCACAATCAGAGAGCAAAAAAGCTGAGCTGCTGTGGAGATCTCGGACAGTGGGCCCTCTTAAAATGAGGGTCTACCGAAAGTAGAGATCAGCATGACCGCATCACGCAGACGATTTACCCAGGAGTTCAAG